>CAKOIE010000005.1 GCA_934086395.1 uncultured Bacilli bacterium
GCATTTTAATTCCCACTAGCATAGCTAGTGGTTTTTTGTTGCTTGCCCTTTGCAAGCAACTATCCCTTAGACTTAATTAAAAGACTAGTTTTTTCTAGTCTTACTGATATGTTGTAATTTGTTATTTATAATAATATAAATTTAATTGTTTTTGAATATCCTTTTCTAACTTTTCAATTGTACCATCATAATATACTTTATCCATATCATTTCTTACACTTCTTGGAAATATGTTTTTCATATCCTCATAATCATCTCTTGGTATTCTTGAATCAATAACTTTATATTCATCATTAGTATGTTCTACTACAAACATATAAGGAATAGAAGAACAACTATCTTGTTTTATCTCTTTATTATCCAAATAATATCTTTCTTCTAAAACCCATGCATAAACATTATAAAGTTTATGATTGTTTTTTTCTTTTATTAAATAAGTTCTAATACTAACGAATGATTTTTCGTTTTTATATTGCTTAGGTTTACTTTCTGATTTTTCTAGCAAGTAATTTTCTACTCCACTTATAATTTCTTCTTCACGAAAATCAACCATAGGAATATATTTAAATCCCCATGTGCTAAATATCACAGGATCATTATTATTCATTCTTTTAACATCTACAAAAAACATTGATCCAATTATTAAAATTATTGTTATAATTGTTCTAACTGCTATTTTAAATATCTTGTCCTTATTTATAATTCTTCTATTTGTATAATCAATTGTTTTTAAAATATTTTCTTCAAATTTACTTTGATAATCTTTCTTTTCAATTTTCTCCCCGCTAATTAATTCATTTATTGTTATGTCTAATTCCTTACACAAGGGTATCATTAATGATAAATCAGGTATCCCTCTACCATTTTCCCATTTTGATATTGCTCTATCTGTAACACCAATTTTATCAGCTAATTCTTGTTGGGTCATATTTTTTTCTCTACGCAGTTCTAAAATAAATTTTCCAATCTTTTCTTGATTCATAATTTCTCCTTTATCAGTCTAATTATATTATAAATTTAACATGATTACACCAAACGAAGCGTAGAGTTAATTAATTTAAAATTTGTTATTTACTTATAACTTTTTTATGCCAAGTTTTTTTATTACAATTAGGGCATTTCATTCTTCTTGTTCTATTAATATGCATAGAAAACAAAACACTTTTATAAGTTGGAATATATTTATAATTACATTTTGAACATTCATAATATCCAGCAATTTGTTCAATTCTAATTGTATAACTAATTCCAATAATAAAAGGAATAGTGCCAAATACGACTAGTATTATTCTTATCCAATTCTCCATTTGAACAAATGATGCAATAATAATGCAAAGGAACATTATTATTGAAACTATTATTCCTATAAATATTTCTAATATAAGTAATTCCCTATCTCTTTGCTCCTTAATTTTTATCATTTCAAGTAGGTTTTCTTCTAACTTTTTTTCATTATCTTTCATGTCTATAACACAGCCACTAAATAAATCATTTATGGTAATATTTAATATCTTACATAATTCTGGAATATTAGATACATCTGGAATACAGTTTCCATTTTCCCATTTTGATATTGCTCTATCTGTCACATTTAATTTTTCTGCTAAACCACTTTGCGTTAATCCTTTTTCTTTTCTTTTTTCTTGAATAAACTTGCCAATCTTAATTTGATCCATTTAGTTTTTCTCCTTTCAAATAAATTATATATTACTTATCATAGATTAAACACGAACTCATAGTTGAGTTAAGCAAATTATTTTATAAATCTTTTAATTTTTCAAAATTTTCAGGAAAATGCATTATAGATAATAATTGACTTCTATTAAGAGAACCAATTTCTTCATCATATTTAGTAATTAAATTAGATAAGTTATCTATTAACTATTGAATTTTTCTTTACTTGAAAAGAATTTAATAGATATTAGTATGGCAAATAAATCTTTTTTACCTTGAATTATATTATTATTTTTATCTTTCTTTAAATTAAATTCTTTATGATATCTTGTTGTTTTAATACCCAACTTATCATCAATAAATGACATAAGTATATCATCATGACAACATATATTTCTAACTCTAACAAGTAGTCTTAACATATTAGCAACTTCACTACTATTAACATTTTCATTAGTTAGTTTCTTTTTCATATAATCTTTATCATTATTTTTAGATACATAGAACATATCACGAATCATACCAAACGATAATATTTTCATATATACCCATAATGGAACAAATGAGTGATTATTTCTATAAAACATAACTGCTTTATTTTTAATTCCAAAATCATTTAATTGTTTATCTAAATTAAATAATGTATCTGATAAATAATTATTAAAAATATCATAATTATTATTATTCAAAATATCTTCAATTTTAAAACCATATCTTGAACTATAATTATTTGTATAAATAGTTTTTAATTTTTGTTCTATTTCAAATATTGGATCTAAAATAACTAATTTTAACATTTTATCAAAAATATATAATGAATATATGTCTTCAAATGATGTATTATTTTTATAAGTATCATCATTGTTTTTAAAAGCAAACTTATAACCCATAATAAAATAATAGTTATTTACTTCTAATATTTGTTTAACATCATTTTCATTTTTCAGATTAATGTTTTTAGATTTAATGTTAGTTATTAATTCATCGATAGTTAAAAATGTTTTGTCTGACATATAATCATCACCTCGTGTTATTATATCAGAAAAAGGCACAAAAGAATAATCTTTTGTGCGCTCACTAGCAGGAAATTACATTCCTACATTTTTAATATATGAAAAACTAATATAAATATACAAAAAAAGACTGGATGACATTAGTCACTTCCAGTGCTCACGATTAGATAATATCAAAAAATCCAAGTGTTTGTCAATCTTTTTGATTATTCTCGAAATATCAAGCATTTAGTTGATTATTTATATAATCTTCAAGTTGAATCTTCTTATTTAAACTACCAATATAAATATCAGTATAATAATTTAATGCTAGAAATATAGTATCTTTAACAATAATCATATGAGGCACTATAAATGGTAAATTAGTCTTATGATTTTTTCTAATACAGCCATTTATAATAGTCGATTCGATATGACAAAACTCACATATAAACTCTAATGATTACATTCTATTTCTAGTTATTGCATAATAATCTTAATCACTACAACATAATCCTTTCTTTTAAAGGAATTTTTAACAAATAAAAAATCAACCCAATTATGAGTTGAAATTTATCGTAAATGTTCGAAAATTTCGAACAAATTCATCATTGGAGCGATTAAGTAACAGCTTACGAACCATAACATTCTCTTTCTAAAAATATTATATATGAGATCCTATTAAATTTCAATGAGAGTATGGAGAATTTTGTTATTCACATAGAGTATGGAGAATTTTGTTATTTTATAGTATAATTTTATTGATTTAATACTTTTTTATGGAGTGAGTTATGGAAGAAATAATAAATGTTAAGTCACAATTAAAAATATCATTACCGATAGCTTTTGAAAGTTTAATAAATATATTAATGACACTAGTAGATACATTAGTAATTTCTATAGTTGGAATAAAAGAATTAGCAGCACTTGGTGCCATGGCTGTTATATTAAATATAATGCAAATGAGCATTCAAACAATTAATGTATCTAACAATACATTAGTTGCAAAGTCTTTGGGTGAAAAAAATCTTGATAAATTAAAATTAGTTACTGGAAATTCACTTATTTTGACATTAATAATATCTATATTTACATTAATACTAATATTTTTAATACAACCAATATTTCCACCTTTATTTAATGTAGATACTATTGCAACTACATATCTAACTATAAGATTATTTGGTTTTATACAAAGCAGTGTAGTAACTGTATTATCAGGCCATCAAAGGACTATAGGAAATCAAAAAAGTATTTTATATTTACGAATTTTTGCCGTTATTTTAAATTTAATATTAGATATCATTAGTGTGCATTATGGATACGGAATTATAGGTGTAGCAATGATAACTGTATTTATCGATACCATACTGGAAATATATTTATGTATATATTCTAGAAAAAATGTAAAAATTAGATTTGTAAATGAATACTTTAAAGATATATTAAAATTATTTAAATGGAATTTTATTGAAAGAGTAGCGTCAAGGATAGACAATTTTATATTCAACTTAATTGTAGCAAGAATGGGTAATTTAGAATATTCTGTTCACGTTATTCTATTACAAATTGCAAATGTATATGAGTCATTTATACAAGGATATGGTGATGGTATTACTATAAGTATAGGAATTGCATCTGGAAAAAATGATAAAAATTACATGAGTAAAGTGAAAACTGTTGCAAAGAAATTAATTAATTATAGTTCCATAATATTACCTTTTATAATACTTAGAATTTCCATTGTAATTATGAATATTTCATTAAAAGAACCTGAACTTCAAAAAATATTTTTAACAGTATTACCACTATTTTTAATTGGTTGTTATATAACAATGTCTGCTACATATTATTTTGCTATATTAAGAGGACTTAGAGATTTTAAATTCTTAGCTAAAAGAAATATAATTAGTTCCATTATTAAAATTGTTGTAGCGACTATATTGTCATTTACTCCACTTGGAATTGTTGGTGTATGGATAGGATATTTAGTATATGGAATAATGCAAAAAGTTTTATCTAAGATAAGATATGAAAATATAAGTATAGAAAGTGAGTAATTAAATGAATAATATATTATCAAATATCAACATTATTGAGTACAATGGAAAATATAATAAATAAATAAATGATTTTGTTAATTTATCAATGCATATTTTTATTGGAAGGCCATTTAAACAAAGAGAGGACATAATTAATATACAAGATTATTACATTGAAAAAGGTGGCAATTTTTGGATTGCGTTTGATAAAGATAAGATAGTAGGAACAATTGCACTTGAAAATAGAAATACAATTGGAATATTAAAAAGATTTTATGTTGATAAAGACTATCAAAGATTAGGATTTGGATCATTGCTATATAATGAATTTGAAATCTACGTAAAGTCTAAGACAAATATTAAAACTATTTATCTTGCTTGTGGAAAGTCTTTTAAAGATGTTCATAACTTTTATACGAAAAAAGGTTGGAAACAAATTAATAAATTAGATATAGATATGCACTTTGCAAATAATGATGATTTCTTCAAAAAAGATTATAAAGGGTATGAGAATTCCCATAGTAGAATTTATGTAGGAGTATAAATTCAGTGCTGGCTAGACATATATTTTATTCCCATATTAAAAAATCAAAAAAAGGATTAAATTATTCTGATAATTTTTTCCACTTTTTGGTCGTCAGTAGATATTCTTACATAAATATCACATCTCATAGTTTTTCTCCTTGAAAGAAAGAAAACTTTTTGAGTTTTGTATAAAATAAAAACTTACGAACAATTAAGTCCGTAAGTTAATTTCTAATGGAGCAGGTGATGAGAATCGAACTCACGTCATCAGCTTGGAAGGCTGAGGTTCTACCATTAGACCACACCTGCGTCAAATACAAACTAATTATATAATAAATTAGAATGTATTTGCAAGTATTTTTTGCTATTTTATTAAAGAAAGTTGAACTTTTCCTTTATTTTTGTCAATATCCGATATATAAACAGTTAAAATATCTCCTACACTAACAATATCTTTAGGATCTTTAACAAAGTTTTTGCTCATTTTAGAAATGTGTAATAATCCATCATCATGTAAACCAATATCTACAAAGGCTCCAAATGAAGCAACATTTCTAACTGTTCCTTTTAATTCCATCCCTATAGATAAATCATCAATAGTTAATACGTCACTTCTTAAAATTGTTTCTGGTGCTTCACTTCTAGGATCTAATCCGGGATTTTTTAATTCTTTAATTATATCAGTTACTGTATAAATATCTGAATTTAATTCTTTTGTTAATCTTTCTATATCAATATTTTCTAGTTTATGTTTAAACTCTTCTGTTTTAATATCTTTAATATCTGAATTTAATAACTTTAATAATTTACTTGTTAATTCATAACTTTCAGGGTGAATTCCTGTGTTATCTAGTGGATTTACACTATTATTAATTCTTAAGAAACCAACACATTGTTCATAAACTTTATCTGTTGTTAATTTTTTAATTTCTTCTCTTGATGTAAATTCTTTTTTTTCTTTAAATTTTTGAATTTTATTAATTACAGTAGTAGTTAAACCTGATACATATTTTAAAATAAAGTTTGAAGCAGTATTAATGTTTACTCCTACCTCGTTTACAACTTTTGATACTGTATTATCTAAGCTTTCGGTTAGTTTTTTAGAGTTTACATCATGTTGATATTCTCCTACACCAATGCTTTTTGGATCTATTTTTACAAGTTCTGAAAGTGGGTCAATAACTCTTCTTCCAATACTTACTGCACTTCTTTCTTGAACTTCATAATCAGGAAATTCTCTTTGGGCTTCTTTACTGGCAGAGTAAACGCTTGCTCCTGCTTCACTAACTATTGTATAATAAACGTCTTTTAAATCCTTAATAGTGTTTGCTACAAATTCTTCACTTTCTCGTGATGCTGTACCATTACCAATAGCGATTAAATTAATGTTATAAGTTTTAATTAAGTTAAGTAATTTAATTCTTGATGCTTCTTTTTCATTTTTTGGTTCATGAGGATAAATTACATCTTTATGTAAAACGTTGCCTTTTTCATCAAGACACGCTAGTTTACAACCAGTTCTAAATGCTGGGTCAAATCCGAGAACACGATATCCTTTAACGGGTCTAGTCATAAGAAGATTTTCTAAATTATCTTTAAATACCTCGATGGCATTATCTTCTGACTTTTCAGTTAATTCACTTCTTACATCTCTTTCGATTGATGGATATATTAATCTTTTTAGGGCATCTTTTATGGCGTCATTAACATAATCTACAACAAATGATTCTTTATTTTTAATAATTTTATTAAATAAAGAGTTAAAAATATAATCATTATCATAATCTAATTTAACTGTTATAACATTTTCTTTCTCGGCTCTATTTATAGCTAAAACACGATATGGTTTAATGTATTTAACTTTTTCAGTAAAGTCATAGTATATTTCATATGTCTTTTTTTCATCCACAGCGTTTTTCTTTATTTTAGATACAATTGATGCATTATTCCAAATATAATTTCTGACGAATTTACGATAATAAGCATTATCACTAATCCATTCACTTATAATATATTTAGCGTTTTCTAGGGCAACATCTTTTTCAACATTAGGAACGATACCACATAATGATTCTAAACTCCCTTTAGTAGGGAATGCCATAATTGCTTTAGCAAGTGGTTCTAATCCCATTTTAATTGCTTCAGTAGCTTTTGTTTTCTTCTTTTCTTTATATGGCAAGTATATATCTTCTACTTCAACTAATTTAGTACAGTTTAGGATATTCTTTTTGATTTCATCTGTAAGCATACCTTTTTCATCAATTAATCTAATAACTGTTTCTTTTCTTTCCATTAAGTTATTATAATAACGATATTTTTCTTCTATTTTGGCTATTTGATTTTCATCTAATGCGCCGGTGGCTTCTTTACGATATCTGGCAATAAATGGTATTGTTGATCCTTCTTCTAAAAGAGTTAATACTGCCTTTATTTGATTTATTTTAATATTAAGTTCACTACTTAATTCTTCTATTACTATTTCATTCATAATTTACCTCACTTATTTTATTGTAACATAAAAAAAGAGATTTTAGTCTCTTTCTAATCAATTTTAGTAATATTTATGATATCTTCTTCTTGAAGATAAGATACTTTTAATTTATCGCCATTATTTATAAATGGAAGGTTATCTGATAATTCAATGGATGCTTTATATTTTTGATTGTTTGAATCAAGTATGTAATAATATGTTGTTCCATTTATTACGCTAGATTTTATAGATTTAATTATTATTTCTTTTGATATATCTTCGCCATTTTGAGTTAGTTTAACATTTTTTAAATAGTTATTAGCTGCTTCATTTATACCTTTTGATGAATCGGTTACGATTACTTTTTGGTAATCTTTTACATCAACAAAGCCATACATTTTTACTAATCCGGCAGCATCTTTTAAACTTACTAAATAGGTTGGATTACCTTTAAGATTAATTAATAATGGGAAGGTAGATTTATATTTCATTTGTTGAACTGCACCTTCTGCTGATGCCATGGCACTATATTCTTCGGCCCCGGGTACACTATAAAAGCAAGTTGCACCGGTTCTCATATTAGTTAAAATAAATCCTAGATTTGATTCATCATTTACGATAGAGGTTAATCCAGTATAAAGGTATATATCATCATTCATAGCTAGATAGTTATAGCCATCAGTTGTGTTTACGACATTCTTTTGAGAAAAGATGCTATTTAAGAAACCATTTTGATATGTTCCCCAGTCATCAACTTGTTCTATTATTAAATTAGCATTAAAGGCGATATCAATCCATGTTGGAATATTTCCGATAAGATATTCTTCACTATCACCTGTTATGGCATTTAAAATTATTACACCTTCAACTTTAGCACGCATATTTATAGCACTATATTTAAGAACAGGCATTACCCAATATGGATTATCTTCATTATCAATTTCAAATGATATATTACCAAAATTTTTTGTTGGATATTTAAATCTTAATTTACGATAAACATTATCATTAAATAAGCCTGATTCAACATATTTCATTCCTTTGTCTAGTCTAATTAGTTCTGATTTTCCAGTTGTACTATCAACAGTTATATACCCCTTTACTCCTTCTTTACGATTAGTTAACCATTTTATAGGAGATGCATATTCTAAAGGTGTTACTCTAATTATTTTATTGTTATAGTTTATTTGAGTATAGATATCTGATACATCATATTGACTTACTAAATCACTCATTTGGCCCATAACACGGTCTCCTAGGGCTTTACTACTTGTTTTATCAAGTAATGGTAATTTTGAAAAATCTACTTCTTGAATATCAGTGTTAAATTCTTTAGTAGAATCAACTTCAATCCGATTTGCATATTTTGAAGCCATAAATAGTGGACTTTCTATAAAATTCCATAGCATGATTAAAACTAATATAGCAGGCACAGCTAGAAGTAAATAGTTTAGTTTAATAATTCTTTTGTCAAATGTGATTACTTTTTTTAGGTTAAATATTAAACTTATTCCATAATAAAATAGGATTATAAATATTATAAATAAATACAAGCTAATATTATGGATATTTAAAGCAGGTAAAAATAAGTAATAATAAATAAACGCAAAAAGTATAGTTAAAATAATACTTAATATTTTTTTCATATGTTCCTCCGAATTTATTATATCAAGAAAAAATAGAATGTGATAGAATATTATTTGTGATTAATATGTATTATAATAATTTAAGTGATTTTTATAAGAATAAATTTGGATGTAAAGTTGTTAAACTTTCTTTTGATGGTGGATTTAGTTGTCCTAATAGGGTTAATGGCTCTGGTGGTTGTATTTTTTGTTCAGGTTCTTATGAGTTTGCAGGAGATAGAAATAAGTCTTTAGAAGAACAATATCAAGAACAAAGAATAGTGATGGATAAAAAATGGCCTAATGCGAAGTATATAGCTTATTTTGGTTCTTTTACTAATACTTTTGATACACTTGATAATTTAAAGAAAAGATTTGAAAAGGTTTTAAGTTTTGATAATGTGATTGGTTTATCAATTGGAACTAGAAGTGATTCAATTAGTAGTGAATGTTTTGAGTATTTAAGTGAGCTTAACAAAAGAACATTTTTAACAATTGAACTAGGGTTACAGTCTTCTTTTAATCAAACTTTAAAGTATATTAATAGAGGTCATGATATAGAAAATTTTGATAGATGTGTTAAAAAACTAAAGGAATTAAATATTAATGTGGTTGTACATATTATTGATGGTCTTCCTGGTGAAACTGAAGATATGATGCTAGATACAGTTAGACATTTAAATAAACTAGATATAAATGGAATAAAGATACATAATCTATTTGTTGTTAAAAATACATTGCTTGGTAAAATGTATGAGGATAGTCCTTTTAAATTACTTGAAAAAGATGAATATATTGATTTACTTGTTAAACAAATAAGAATTTTAAAACCTAGTATTGTAGTTCATAGATTAACTGGTGATCCTAAAAAAGAGGACCTCATTGCTCCATTATGGGCTGTTAAAAAAATTGATGTTTTAAATGGGGTTGTTAAGAAACTTAAGAAAGATAAAGCTTATCAAGGAATTGATTATAAAGAAAATTAAAAAAGTCGTTATGACTTTTTTTGAAATGTATAAATATTTATTTTATGTTCTATAATTTTACTTGATATTTTTGCAGATACAGTTTCTCCATATATTACATTAAAGCATTTAATGGCGATAGGTAAGGTTTTAAATTTAAAATATGTATTAAAAGTTTTTTCTAATTTAAATTCATTTTGTATAATCCAAGAATTATAAATTTTCGTTCTTGTATCTTTGTCTCTATCACGTAATTGTTCAAATTCGCTATTTTCAGCATTTTCGATTAAGACCATAATTCCATCTTTTTTCAATACTCTTTTTAATTCAAACAATGCTTTATTTCTTTCTTCTAATTTAGTTATTGTCCCTAATACCCAACATGAAATTATTAAATCGACTGAATTGTCTTCTAATGGAATATTTGTTAAATCAGATGATATAAATATTGAATTAGATTTTTTAGATTTTGATTTTGCTTTTATTAATTGGTCATTTGATAAATCAATTCCAATATATTTTTGAGCATCTTTTTCTATTGTTTCTAAAAATTTTCCCGTACCACAACCAGCATCTAAAACAATTTTATCATTAATAAGTGATTTTATATAATCCCTAACTTTATTTTCATAATCTTCTGCTTGACTAAATATTTCGTAATAATCATTATCTTCATAATAAGCCTTAGAATCTTTTAATAGGTTTTTCATACATAGTTTCCTTTTTCATATCTACTGTTTCAGGATATATCATATCTACAATATACTTAGCAATATTTCGTGATTGTCCAATGGCTGGTCGATAATGCATATGAATACCTGGAACCGTATTTATCTCGATTATTTTATATGAATAATCATTTTGCTGATCTGATATAGAATTTGTCATAAAATCAATTCCAACATATGGTAATCCCGGAAAGGCTTTTAAAACTTTTAAACCTATTTCAATAACACTTGGATGAACTTTGTCTGTATAATCTTCGCAAATTCCTCCCATAGCAACATTTGAATTTGGTCTTAAATAAATTTTTTTACCCATTTGAGGTACACTATTTAAACTTAGATTATTTTTTCTTAAATATGAAATTAATTCTTCATCCACTAAAATTTCACATAATGCGTTAGTTCTTGGATTCATTCTTTCATAATTTTCTTTATTAATTAAATATTCTATTGTATGAATTCCATCGCCAAAAATATGGGCTGGATCACGTAATAAGACTGCATAGTTACCATTTCTAGTTATAAATACTCTATACTCTTTGGCATTATAATATTCTTCTATTATTATTCTGGTTGATTCTCCACGATGATTGATTATGTTAATTATAGCATTTTCAACATCCTGTTCAGTGATTAAATTTGTATATACGTCAAAACCATGAGAACCAAAGACTGGTTTTATTACGACTGGACAGTTTAATATTTTAAATGCTCTTTTTATATAATCAATATCTTTAGCTAAAAATGATTCTCCAATTGGAACTGATATTCCATGTTGAATTAAATTTTTTTTGGTAAAATATTTATCGCCAGCTAATATAGAAACATTATATGGCATAATTGAAGAATCTCTATCAATTATTAGTTCTTCATGACCTTGAAATGACGTTTTTATTATTTCTCTTTTTTCATTTATTACTTCAACACTTATTCCTCTTTTTAGCATTTCATATATAAAAATCTTTTGATTTGAATGCAAATTTTTATATATGTTTTCCATTACCTGTTGTTCCTTTTTTTAATTCACTAATTAAAATGTCTAATTCAGTATTTTCTTGTTTTAATCTTTCTGTTTCTTGTTCATATTTTCTTGCTTCAGCCACTAATCTGCTTAGCTCTTCTATTTTTTGTTTTCTTTCTAATAAAATTTTGTTTATATTTTCATCTTTTGGATTGACACTTACAACTGTTGTTTTTAACCTTTCTATTAGTTTGTCAATGTCATCAAGACTATTATATTTTCTTTCTTTAGGCAATGGAGTTCCATCACTTAATGATTGAGGATAAGACACCGAAATATTTTCTGATGTTATATTTTGTTTTTCATTAGTTCTTGATTCTGATGTTATAAAATTTGAATTTGTTAGAGATGTTCTACTTTCGCCACTTGAGTATGATGATTGTGGTGATGTTGTTCTACTTTCGCCACTTGAATATAAAGGTCGTGATAATGAGGTCCTACTTTCGCCATAAGAATCTCTAAAACCATAGTTACTTCTACTTTCAAAATTACTTTCCATTTTAAATACTCTCCTTTATAAATACGGCATCAAGTAAATTTGTTTTATTTATTAATGCGCTACTTAATGTTTCTATTTTTATATTTCCAAAGATTTTTTTAACATTTTCTATATCATCTATCGCACTTCGTTTTGTATTTTTATTAACATCATAAACATAAGCAAAATAAATATAATGAACATTCTTTAAAAAATTATTAATTAATTTATTATAATTTTCCAAACAATTATTCTCAAACATTAGGTCAAGATAATCAGAAATATTTGATAAAAACATATAATCGTATTTATCTTCTAATTTTAAATTTTTTAGATTGGTTTCTAAATAAACAATGTTTACGTTATCCAATCTTGTTTTTATTATATCATAATTATGTTGATTAAAATATAAATTATAGTCCTTTTTAGCTTTTGGATCAAAATAATTTGTATTAAATAGGTCTGAATATTTAAGTTTCAATCCATCATTTTTATTTTTGGCTAATTCTTTAATCCAAAACTTTTTACATTTTTCATCTATTTTTAATGAAGTTATTATTTCGTATGAAAATGTTTTAGGCGTGTCAAATAAGATAAAATCTAAAAAATCATTATATTTTAATTGTTTTATTGCTGCTATTTTTAGTTCCATATAATATTTTGAATATGGATTAATATCAAAAGTTGTTATTTCATTGCATCCTTTTAAGATTACATTTAAAATGTGATCAGCTGATCCCGTGACTGTGACAATCTTTTTATTAGTTAAATCAAGTTTGTTCATATATCCAGCTATATTTTCGGTTGTAAATAAATATATACTTTTAAATTTTTCCATAGCATATTCCCTTTGATTTATTTTTTAAAAATTTTTGGATATTATTATCATTTAAGACTTCCTTTAATGAATTATTTCTTAATGAGATTGAAGATATACATTTTTTATTATTTTCATATACCCATGGACAAGGACTAATAAATCCTTTGTTATTTATATAAAGAAATTTATCTCCTGCTGGACATTTTTTTATATATACTGGCTGTTGTCCAAAATTATAATTTATGATTATTTTATCATTATATTTTTCTTTTAGTGCATTTATTTGATTAATTAAATTTTCATTTGATTCAGTTTTAATCAAATCTTTACTTTGACCTTCAACTGGTTCCATTATGGAAAATATTATTTCATTAGCTTGTAAATTAATTGATTCTTCTATTACATTTTTTAAGCTATTTTCATTTTTTGCATGAATAACAGTACCAATTCTAATTTTATTTTTTGAATTTTTTAAATATTTTAATCCTTTGATTGTTCTTTCATAAGTCGTTTTACCTCTTACTGATTCTTGTTCTTCTTTATTACCATCTAGGCTAACGTGTATCATTTTTAAATTTATTTGATTTAGTTTGTTAACTATTTCGGGAGTTATTAAGGAAGCATTAGTTGATATATCTACTGTAAGATTTTTGCTAGCATACTTTAATATATCAATAATATCTGTGCGAATAAAAGGCTCTCCACCTGTTATTTTTAAATGTTTATATCCATTGTTTACTAATTCGTCAATAACATGCTTACATTCTTCGGTAGTCAACTCTCCATATACTCTTTTTTTATCACATGAAAAAATACAGTAAGAACAACCATAGTTACAATTATGTGTTATTTCCCATATTGCTTTTCCTTCATTTTTTGGTAATGTAAATTTACATTCCATTTTATTTTCTATAAATTCGTTTATTTTATTTATTTCCATATTTTCCTCTACTATCATAAACTTTTTTGATTCATATTGTTTTATATTAGATATTCTTTGTAATTCAAATCGTTTTATTATTTCCTCCTGTGAAAGGTCACTTTCTTTTAATCTATCTAATCTAACTTTTTCAGGGGTATTTAGATATATGATTTTATCAAATTTTTCGATTAAATTATCATTTATTATTAAAGCCCAATCAATAATTATTGTTTTATTTTTCATTTTATCTATATAAGAAAATAAGTAATCATATAATATCTTTTTATAGTTATTCATATTATTTTGATTATTATAAATATACTTGTTTAAAATTTTTGAGTCTATTTTCTGATAGTTCTTCAATTCATTTATGTTTTGTTTTAATTTATTTATATAATTATTATTGTTGTATAAATTTCTTCTAAATACATCGACGTCTATATACTCAAAATTAGGATTTAATTCAATTAATTTTTTAGATAATGTGGTTTTGCCAGAAGACATGCCTCCTGTAATTCCTATTAATCTATTCATACCAACACATCCCATACTTGATAGGAATAAAGGCTGCAATTTTAGTATTTTTTTCTAAATTATTATATTTATTCCAATCAATGTCATCAAAAATTATACTATATCCTTTTTGTTTTAAATCTTCTATTAATAAATTTATTCCTTCTGTTAGTTCCTTATTGACGTTGTTAGGGTGATTAGAATGAATGTATTGACTTTTATTTACTATATTTTTATTCTCTTCAAAAATAGGTGTGCCTACTCTATACGCTAAATAATGCAATCTTAATTCATGTGGCTCTATTTCGTTTATTAATTTTCTAGTTAAGTTTAAATCTTCTTTTGTTGTGTTAGGATAATCTAGAATAATACTATTTCTTACTCTGTATCCTATTGCTTTTACTTCTTTAATTATTCTTTTTATATTATCTATATTCATATTTTTTTGCATATAATTTAAGATTTTTAAACTTCCTGATTCAATTCCAAAGTGAATCCATCTAAAACCAATGTCATACATTTCTTTAAACATTTTTTCATCATAGCAAGATATACTACTAAGACAGCCAAATAAACATTTTATATTCCTGCTTTTTATTTCGTTACATATATCAAACATTCTTTTTTTATCTACTGTCATATTATCATCTAAAAAAATTATTTTTTTAGTATTATAATTATTTATAAGGTATTCAATCTCATCAACAACCTGTTTATAATTTTTTGATTGCCAATTCTTAAAAAATACCGGAGTTGTGCAAAATGTACATTTTCCTATGCAACCACGAGAAGTTATCATTGTTCTAGTATCCATATATTTACTGATGTCTAATAACTCTCTTTTAGGAATATCTAAATCTTTAAAATAATTTGTTGTTTTTTGATTAGAAGTTAATATTATTTTATTGTGATTTTTATAAGCTAAATTTGGTATTTTATATAAATCACCATTTGATATTATGCAATCTATTACTTCATTAATAATATTATCTGCTATGCCTTTAATTACGATATCAAACCCATTATTTAAAAATTTTTCGTAGTAGTATGAAGAAGTTTTTCCAATAATAATAAACTTAGTTTCTTTATTACAATTTTTTATTATTTCAAACATATTATTTATTGTTTCACTTGTGTGAAGTGGTAATTGATAGTCATAAACAAATATTACAATATTTTTATCTTTTAAATATTCATTAATGTTATTATCCATTCTATTTACATCCATATCGATAACATTTACTTTATGCTTTTTATTTATTATTGTTGCAATTTGAAGAACATCTAGTGGTTCAGCTAATATTGATTTATTTGTAAATGGTTTGTTTGGTGGATTAATGACTAAAATATTCATATTTTTCTCCTTAATTGTCTCGTTTTTAAAATATTTTATCTAAAATAAATAATTTTTGCAATTGATATTGAAACAATTTTATTTTTTAAATAATCATAAAATTAGACAATATTAAAAGAGTTAACTTAGGACCAAATGTTAACTCTTTTTTCTGGTTCAATATACATTAAATCTTTTGAATCTATTTTATATGTTTCGTAAAACTTTTTGGTTGATGATAATACTCCGTTTACTCTTATTTCATTAGGTGAATGAGTATCAATTAAACTTTGTAATACTTTAGTGCTTTTACTATAATTATTAGCCCAAACTTTAGCAAATGATTCGTAGGTTGTTTGATAATCTTTTTTATTTGCATTATTTTTTATTAAGATATTTGTAATGCATTCCATAGCGCCTAAATCAGCAATGTTTTCACCAATTGTACGAGTTCCATTATTAGAAACATTATGAATAATTTCGTAGTTGTTGTAGTACTCAATAACTTTATTTTGAATTTCTTGATATTTTTCTTGGCTTGATGCGGTGTACCAATTACTAAGAAAGCCATTTTCATCAAATTTTGAACCATTATTATCAAATGCATGGGATATTTCATGAGCTATTATGAAACCAATACTTCCAAGATTTTCATATTTATTGTTAATATCTTTAATTACTTTAGTGCTTCCAGTTAATATATTAATTGAGTTTGATGTAACATCATAATAGGCATTAAATGTATAATCTGGTAGAGCATTAGTCGTAGTAGTTGTATCTAACATTTCGTATGATGCAGATCTCACTACTTTGTTAAGATTAATAATATTTTTTACTAATGAAATATTACTATCAAAATCATAGTATGAAGAAAAATCTTTAATATAGTTTGTACCAATATTTATTTTAATATTGTTTAGTTTAGTTACAGCCTTACTTTTTGTTTCATTATCCATCCAAGATGTATTTATCATGTCTTCATATTCTTTAATTATTTCATTTGTAAGATTAGAGATATAATTTTTAGTATCTTCAGTTAAGTATTTATTGTTGTAATTTTTGGAAATCTCATTAGGATATATTTGTTTAATTAAATCATAAGCCGTTTCTTCTCTAGTATATTCTTTACCTAATAAATTTTTATTTAGTTTGGTAAATATTGTTTCATAATTTTCAGTTGTATATACAGCATAAGTTTGAAGTATTTTTATTGTTGCTATATTTTTCCATAAAGAAAGATTACTATTTGTTAAATATTTATTTAATTCTTGATATGATTTTTCATCAACTAAGCTTAGTTTATCTATTTTAGATAGGCCTAATTCATTAAAATATTTGTTAATATCTAAATTAGTATAAATTTTACTTAACGCTGATTTATCAATAATATTATAGTATTTTTCAGTATTTAATAAATCATCTTGTTTTAATGAATTATTAGCTAGATTTGTATAGAAGTCATCGATTTGATTAGTTATATCTAAGACTTCTCCAGCGGTATAACCATATTCTCTTAATAGTTTGTTATTATATAATTTAAAATTATTTTTTACAGTAGTTAATGTTTCGTTGCTATAATAATCTGATGAATAACCGTAATCCATTGGAATTGATGTTATATATAAAATGTTCTTTCCTGTTTTAAAATCTTTCATGATTGATTTAGACATTAATAATTCAATACCTAGTTCTTTTTCTAGTTTTATTGCTTCAGTAATAAAGTCGTTAATATTTGTTGTTTTATTAATTTTATCTATGTATGGCTCTAAATCTTTTAATCCATTCTTGTTACGAACATCAATATTTAAATATTCATTATAAAATTCTTTAATATTTTTTTCTTCACTTGTAGTTGGATTATTTATTATTTCTTTTACTATGTTGTTAGAATCATTAGAAATTTCTTTGTTTATATCATCAATATATGACCAACCATCTTTTTTATCTTTAATTGCTTCTTTATTTATGTATTCGTAATAATTATCAATATAATTTTTATTTAAGTAAATAAATGCAGTTATTATAACAACAACAAATATTATTGCATATAGAATATATTTTTTAGTTTTATTTTTAGTCACCGAACAACACCTTCTCTTGATTATATTTTTTTATTATTAGAAATACAGTTATGACAGATAATATGAGTGTACTTATGATCGTCATTAAAATATTTAAAGTATTAAAGTTATTTGAGAATATATCCATAAGAATTTGAACACAGTTGACAATTGGAATTGCATAGTAAATTAAACTATCAGTTGAAATACTTAAGATGTTTGTAAATAAAGGTATCATTGATAGGTATTGTAATATAGCAAGCTTGATTCCGGCTTCTTTAGCCGTTTTAGTGTTAGCAACTAGAATGGTTGCAAGAGCAGAAATTACAAGTGATGATGCTAAACTAACACATAATCCAATTAAGATACTTTTAGTTGATACGGAAATATTCAAATTGCTAAATGATACAAAATAATGACTTGAAATAACTAGGGTTAATAATACGGATAAGAATTCGATTATTGATGCGGCAGCACTGGCAATAAAGTTAGCTAAGTATTTTCCTAATATTAGTTCTTTTTGAGATATTGGAAAACTTAGGATAGTTTCTAGAGTTCCACTTTCTTTTTCGGTAACGGTTGTTGATATGGCCATTGACTGGGATGTTGATATTATTCCAGCAAAAATAAGCATAAATAGGGTTGAATAAATTGTTACAAGAATAAAGTCGCTACCTTCTAATTCTTTAAATTCATAATTATATTTGGCGTTTATTTCTTCATAATCAATACCTTCTCCTGCAACGTATGTTATTAGTTCATTGTTTTTTAATGATTCAAAGTAACCTTTAATTAAACTTTGTAGTTTATAACCATCTTGACTATTATCAGTATAAAAATAATACTTTTTTTCTTCTTTGTTATAATCTATGTAAGCATTTATATCTTTATCTTTATAGGACTTTTCCATTTCACCCAGATTATCATATTTAACTGTTTCTAATTGATATTCGCTACTTACGATGTTTTCGATAATATTTGGTTCAAAGTCAATTCCTACTTTGTATGGTTCTAAAACTTGGTTTTGATCAAACATGACTCCATAAACTATGACAAAGAACATTCCAATTAAAGGCATAGCAAGTAAAGTTATAAATGTTTTTTTATCTCTAACGATAGAACGAAGTTCTTTTTTGATTGTTATTATTATATTATTCATTATCTTCTCCTATTAATTTTAAAAACGCATCTCTAATGTTGGTTGTATTAGTATTTTTTAAAATTTCTTCACTTTTTCCGTAGGCAATAACTTTACCTTTATTAATAAGTAATAGTTTATCACAGATGTTTTCTGCTTCTTCCATATAATGAGTTGAATATAATATGCATTTGCCTTTAGTTTTTTCTTCGTTAATAAAATCTAAAATTGTTTTACTAGAAATAACGTCTAGCCCACTTGTTGCTTCATCTAAGATATAATATTTTGGATTATGAACTAGGCAACGAGCAATACATGTTCTTTGGTACTGACCAGTAGATAAACTTTCAATTCTTTGATAAGCAAATGATTCCATATTAAATCTTTTAATAATATCATTTATGATTTTTCCTAATTTATCCTTGGGAACTCCATAATATTCACCACACATTTTTAGTAATTCATAGGGTGATATATCCTTATATAATTTAGTATTTCCTGACATGAAAGCGATATTTTTCTTAATTGTTTCATTATTTTTTTGGTAGTTCATGTTGTCAATTAAAATCTCACCGCTATCTGGTTTCATAATTCCTGATATCATTCTAAGTAATGTTGTTTTACCTGCTCCATTAGGTCCTAGAATCCCTAAAACTTCACCTTCCATTGCAGTAAATGAGATATTATTATCAGCAAGAAATGTTTCTATTTTATTTAGGTTGTTTTTTTTCTGAAAACTTTTTGTTACGTTTTTTATTTCAATCATGTTAACTCCTTTTTACTATATACAAGTATATCATTTCATAGACAAAATAAAAAGAATTATTGAAGTAAAAAATCTTTGTTCTACAACTAATAATTCTATGTTTTATTACTTTTATTCTTTACACTCTAAGATACTATATCAAAATACAAATAGACTTCAAACTCTTTCAATTTTTCTTAATTTAAGTTCAGTAAAATTTGTGGATAAATATAATCATTAATTTCCTATCTAGTTCTATCAACTGAAAATTCTTTAACGAAAGCAAGAATTAATTCTTTTAATTTATATTTATAACATTTCTCCATTTTTTCTATTTTATTTGGTTTTAATTGATATACATATTTTTTATGATACTATCAACGTCTCGTATAAATTATTAAGTGTTTTATATTAAATATCACTTCTTTTCTCGTAAATATCTTTTTAATAAAAATGTCATAAAATATGGAAATGTATAAAATTTTCCATTAAATTCAATATTTTTATTACATAATTTGATACCATATTTTATATCTTCATATTTTTCATTATCAATTAATTTGTTTAATGATACAGTTGAATTATCATTTGCTTTTACTTCTACCGGAATAAGAGAATTTTTATCTCTTATAAAGAAATCCATCTCTATTGTACCTTTTTCATTTTTATAAAAATATAGATTATATCCTTCTTTTACCAACATATCAGATACAATATTTTCATAAATTGCACCTTTATATGTATTAAAATTTTTATTTTCTCTTAAATCATTTTGTGCTTCAGCATCTAATGATCCAATTAATAACCCTGTATCAGCAAAATAAACTCTATAATTATCAGAATTATAATTACCGCCCAACGGTAATGAAATATTTTCCATACAATAGGAAATATTAATTATACCGGAATTTTTAAGCCAATCTATTGTCCCAACATATTCTCAATTTCTAGATCCGCTACTAATTTTAGATATTTAGAATTTTTTATTTTCATTACCTAGAAATGTTGGTATTTTTCTATAAACACTTAATATTTTTTCTTGGCCTAAGCCACCAGCATATTAAGTAATATCTTCTTCGTAATCTAGAAGAATTTGTTTTTGCATGTCTAATAATCCACTATAATTATTTTGAGTTACAAATTTTGCGACAATTGCAGGCATTCCACCTATAACCATATATTCTTTAAAATTTTCAAACATAACATCATATTGAATTTTTGATAAGGGAACTAAATCTTTCATACATTTATATAAATCTTCTATTTGACTTTTTATATCCTTTAGCCCATAAAAATTCTTCAAAATCTAATGAATACATATTATAATCTGTTTTATATCCAACACTGTATGAGTCTATTTCTTTATAATTAATACCCATCATTGATCCTGAGCATATAACATCATACCTTCCATCTATTTTAAAAGGTTTAAGGGATGTTGCACAATTAAGTAATGCTTGTAACTCATCAAAAAATATTAATGTTTTATTAGGAACAAATCTAAATTTCGAATTTTTTAAAAAAATATTTTTAATTATTTGGTCAACTTCAAAACCATTCTCAAAAATATCAGAATATTCTTTTTGAACAGCAAAATTTATTTCAACAATGTTTTGATAATTATTTTTTGCAAAATACTCAATTGTTTCGGTTTTACCAATCTGTCTTGCTCCCCTTATTATTAATGAATAATGATTTTCATCATTTTTCCAATTAATTAAAAATCATCTATTTTTCTCTTTAATCTTACCATAAAATGACCTCCAAACTAATATCATCACAAAATTCCTGCATTTTCAAATGGAATTTTCACATTTTTTCAACGTATTTTTGATGCAATATCACAAAATTCCAACAATATTTTAACAATTTTTCACATTTTTCCATTTTATATATATTTATTAACATCAAAAAAGCAAGCAAAATTTAATTTGCTTACTCTATATACTACTCTGTTTTAAGTGCTTCAACAGGGTCTTTTTTACTTGCTATTCTTGATGGAATTAAACCGCCTATTAAAGTTAATACTACACTCAAACTAATTAATATTAATGAACTAATTAATGGAAGTACCGCAGTTATATCCGGATTTCCTGTTAATTTATGAATTAATTGATTAATAAACACTAATAAAATGAGTGATATTCCAATACCAATTATTCCTGATAGCAAACCTATAATAAAAGTTTCGGCATTAAATATCGATGAAATATTCTTTTTAGAAGCACCTATTGCTCTTAAAATACCAATTTCTTTAGTTCTTTCAAGTACACTAATATAAGTAATTATTCCAATCATAATACTTGATACAATTAAACTTATTGATACAAACGCAATCAATACATAACTAACACTATCAACAATCTTTTTAACAGATTTCATTAATATACCTGTAGTATCAGTATAATTAATTATCTTTTCTTCTTCGTTATTATTTTTAACTTCTTCATTATAATTATCAATAAACTTTAATACATTTTCCTTACTATCAAAACTATTAAAATATAACGAAATCATGCTTGGATTTTCAATATTCTGATATCCTAAACTACTTAAATTAGAGCTTGCACTTCCCATCTCATCGCTAGAAAATGCATTCATTAATCTACTTAATTCTTTTTCACTTAAATTAAACTTAAATGCCTTAGCAATTTTATCTTGATCAACATTAAATGAAGAAGCAACATCCTTAAGTAAATTATTACTAAGTTCTCCAACCGTAGTTAAAATATTAACTTTCATTTTAGCTTCTATCATACCATCAGCCATCTTGCTACCAGTTAGACTTACTGCACTAGATTTTAAAAATATATCCAAAGAACCATCAATTAAATCTTTATTAAATAACGCTTTAACTTCAGTCCCATCATTAAACGAACTATCATTTACCGAATAAGATCCAATATAACTATTTAAAAATGCAAGTAACAATCCTTTATAAGCATCTTTAAATACACTAGATGGAACATAATAATTCTTTTCAAGTTCACTTAAACTATCACTTACACCGTCATTATTTATATATTCATTAACATAATCGCTAACTTTACTTAAACTAATAACTTTATAAACTTTATCATCTTTAGTAATACTTTCCCTCGGATTACTATCATAATCATTAATAAATCCATTCATAATATCATTTAAAACTTTATTAAAATCATTTAAAGCACCACTATTATCAGTACTAATACTTTCTTCAATTTTTTTAGTATAACCACTTGTCATATTTTTAAGTTTATTTTCATCTAAAGTAATTCCAAAAGCACTTTGAAGCATATCTTTATCTATACTAATCATATCTTCAAAATTAATATTCGTATTACTCTTTTTACTATCAAAAGCTTTATTAGTAAATACATCTATATTCTCATTTTCAAGTTGTTTTTTAACAATTTCACTTTCACTAGCAAGTTCAATAATATGTTTAGTTAAACTACTAGGATATGCAACACCTGCCATTAAACTCATTGAAGAATTAGATGAATTAGGTGCAACTACCCCAACTATTTTTAATTCTTCCGCATTATCATATATCTTTTTAACATAATCACTATCTTCACTTAAATCTTCATAAACTTTATATTTAGAATTATATTTATACATATCACTTGGATTAACTAACTTTAACTTAACATTCATTAAATCTTCATAAGTAAATTCCATTGGATCATTTTTAATATTTACTTCTTTACCAGCCATAATATCTTTAATCATATTATTAAGTTCACTACTATCTCTTAATCCTAAAGAATAAACAAGTAAATCACTTATAGTGTTCTTACTTGATAAAACAATAACCATTTCATTATAATTTTTAGGCCAACTGCCTGCTAACACACTATAATCTTTTTCAAGTGAAGATATGTCATCAATCATTTGATTAAACACTGAAGAAAAAGAATACATAGAACTTGCACCAAAAGAAGAAAACATATCACTCGGATTTATTTTAGTAATCTTATGAGTAACATCCCTTGTATAAATTAAAGGTTCAACATTATAACTATACTTTATTGTAGAAATATCATTTTTAATTAAATCATAATTTTCATCTATATAACCTTTAAATGTCTTTAAATCATTACTTTTAACATTACCAAACATACTACTTATATATTGTTTTTCAATTACTTTATCTCCTTCATTATCACTTTCATCACTAACCATTGTAAGTAACATATTAGTTAAATCACTATGCTCAGTTGTAATTGTTAAAGGATAACTAGCTAAAGTATCTTCTTGTAATTTATCAATATAATTTTGAAATCCAGTCGATAATCCTAAAATAAGTGCAATACCAATAATTCCAATTGAACTAGCAAATGAGACAAGTAAAGTTCTTTTCTTTTTAATCATTAAATTATTAAAAGATAAACTTAGTGCAGTTATAAATGACATTGATGTTTTCTTAACATTATCTATCTTTTTACTAATTTTACTTTTCTCTTTACATGGATTATTATCACTTATTATCTTTCCATCTTTAAGTTCAATTATTCTAGTTGAATATTTTTTAGCAAGTTCCGGATTATGTGTAACCATTATAACTAATTTATCTTTAGCAACTTCTTTTAATAACTCCATTATTTGTACACTTGTAACTGAATCCAAAGCACCAGTTGGCTCATCAGCAAGGAGTATATCTGGATTATTTATTAAAGCTCTAGCAATGGCAACCCTCTGCATTTGTCCACCAGATAATTGATTAGGTCTTTTATTGATATGATCTTTTAATCCCACCTTATCAAGTGCCTCTATTGCTCTTTTTCTTCTTTCTGCTTTAGATATTCCTGCTAAAGTTAAAGCAAGTTCCACATTACTCAAAATAGTTTGATGACCAATTAAATTATAACTTTGAAATATAAATCCAATTTTATGATTTCTATAAGTATCCCAATCTCTATCATTATAATTTTTAGTACTTATTCCATTAATAATTAAATCTCCACTATCATATTTATCTAATCCACCAATAATATTTAAAAGTGTTGTTTTACCACTTCCTGAAGGACCCAATATTGATGCAAATTCATTATCTCTAAAATTAACACTTACATTATCAAGTGCTTTTTGAGTATAATTATCTACTTTATATTCTTTACAAATATTTTTAATTTCAAGCATAATTATATACCTCCTAGATAAATAATATTTTATCACACAAGATAATTTTATTGAAGAATTTCAAAAATTATAACTATCAAAATTTAAAAAAAAATAAAAGGATAACCCCTCCGATTAACGGTGAAACCATCCATTGAAAAATATTATTAAAATGACTACAATAATTCAAATAAAACAAACAAATTTTTTAATCAAAAAATGTAACTATACTGGTACTTCAGCACGGCCTCATTTCAAGAAATTATAGCAATTTAAAAATGTTAAAAAAAACTATAATTACAATATATTAAAAATTATTACAAAACTTTACACATTACTTAACAAATAATTGTAAAAATTCCTAAAAATATATTATATTTATTATAGAAGAGGTAATTTATGGAAATAACAAATAAAAATCCTAAAATAATAATGCTAGCTGGTAAAGCTCGTGCTGGTAAAGATACAACAGCTAGTTTTATTAAAGAATATGGAGAAAAAAATAATTTAAAAGTTATAAACTTACAATTTAGTTTTTATATTAAATATTATGCTAAATTAATAAGTTCATGGGATGGCTCTGAAGAAACTAAACCTAGAACCCTATTACAACAACTAGGTACTGATATTATTAGAGACAAAATTGATAATTATTATTTTATTAAAAGAATCGTTGATGATATTAAGGTGCTTAGCTATTTTGCAGATATTATAACTATAAGTGATGCAAGATTACCGGAAGAATTAGATACAATAAATAGTACATACTCAAATGTCATCAAAATAAATATAGTTAGACCAGAATTTGATAATAGTTTAAACCAAACCGAAAGTGTTCACAGAACTGAAACAGCTCTAGACAATTATAATAAATATAACTATGAAATTATTAATGAAGGTACATTAGAAGAATTAAAAACAAATATATTTGATCTATTAGATCATGATTATGGAAAGAAGGAATAAAAAATGAAAGATATTTATGTAATAACAGGAGGAGCATCAGGTATAGGTTTAGCAACTGCCAAAATGATGCCAAAAGAAAATAGTTTAGTAATAATAAGTGGAAGAAATGAAGAAAAACTAATTAACGCTACTAAAGAAATAAAAGACTGTGGTATTAATGTAGAATATTATGTATGTGATACATCAAATCGTGAAAATGTTGAAAGACTAGCTCAATTTTCCAAAAGTAAAGGAAATGTAGTAGCAGTAGTTAACTCAGCAGGAATTTCAGGAACCGGTAACACATCAGAAAAAATTCTAAAAATAAATGCTTTAGGAACAATTTATATTAATCAAGAGTTTTATAAAGTAATGAATGGAGGCTGTATTTGTGATGTTGCATCATGTTCAGCATATCTAGTACCAAACATAATGATACCTAAAAAAAGTTATCATCTTGCACTTAATAATGAAGAATTATTTATTAAAAAAGTTGTCAAAAGATGTAATTTAGTTGGTAAAAACAATGCATCTCAAATGGCATATTGTCTATCTAAAAATTTTGTTATATGGTATGTTAAAAATTCAGCTTATAAATATGCTAAAGAAAAAAATATTCGTGTTGTTTCTGTATCTCCAGGTTTTGTTCACACTCCAATGACAGTAAAAGAAGCTAATGAACCAGGTACTCAGTTATGTTTACATTATTCCGGATTTGACCGTGGTGCTAAGCCAGAGGAAATAGGTTACTTAATAAGTACAATCATCAATCCTCAAAATGGCTACTTAACTGGTACTGATATCTTAGTTGATGGGGGTACAACATCTGCTGGATTCGGCATGAAAGTAGTTAATAAACCAAATTCCAGACCAGAAATCAAAGAAAACTGGTAAAAAAATTGCTAACAAAAATGATTAGTGCAAACTAACCATTTTTTATTTGTCTCTATTTAAAATAGACATTTTATCTTCACTAACTAATAAATAATCTCCATAATCAGCGTCATATGCATCAACATATGATATATTATTTTCTCTATCATGTAATATTCTCAATTCAGAAGTAGTACTTAATAAATATTTTTTATAATTATTTTTAATACCATCAACAAAACTATTCTCATTTGATAAACTATTTTTATAAATAAAATTATATTTTAAGAACGGATTAGCACTATCAGTATAATCTACATAAGCAAGAACATAATAATCTTTTTCTTCCATTATTATATAATCATATAACGATTCACATTCTATCTCTACACTATAATTAGTGTTTAAATTAGTAAATACTAGATTATCTTTATCATTTTTACTTAATTTAAATGAATACTTTTCACTAGTACTATTTTCTGCATCTTCAAAATTTATAACATTTTCATAATTTATAAAATATTCATCATAATTATCTTTAGTTATTGAATATTTCGTAATATTTATACTGTCAAATTTATAATCATCACCAAGTTTGTTTGTAAACAGTCCAGATACAATCGTAAAAACCAAAAATAATATAATTCCCACAATTGCAAAAATAATAACAGAACTTTTTTTTGGCTCTTCATCAATATCTTTTATATAAGGTATTAAGTTTAATAATTCAGCAAAAAAAGATAAAATTGTAAATACTAAAGAAACAACTGACAAAGTAGTAAAAAGTTCGACTGTACTTTGAACAGGAGATATTTTGCTTAAATATAATGAAAAGTCCCAAAATCCATGTAAGAAAATTACTGACCAAATATTTTTTGTCTTATAATATATTAAACCCAAAAATATTCCTGTTCCTGCCGCAGACAACGCTTGAGAAATAGTTGTAGGAATATCTTGCCCAATTGTATAAATATTTCCTAAATGTATTAATCCAAATATAATACCAGAAATAATAATTGAATACCAAACACCTTTTTTGCTATCGCCATATCTTTCTAAAAATTCATTTAAAAGCCATCCACGGCATAAAAATTCTTCAGCAACTCCTATAAGAAAACAGCCAATTATTAGGTTCAATATAACAAAAGGATTAAATTTAAATGATGCCATTACACCAAACATTAGCACAAATATTACTGAGCCAATTATATAAAATAAACCATAAAATAAACCTTTACTAAATTTTTCACGTGGTTGTGTAAAAACATAAGAATTTTTAAATAGTAACATTACAATTAATACTAATGCTGCTAAAACTGCTTCACTCAAAACCAAAGTTCCTTGTGGATAACTTGAAAATGCAGTAATTAATGTACCCGAACCATATCCCCAAATTCCTAATTCAGTAATACCCAAAAATACAATTAACATAAATATTGTATAAAGTACCACATTAGGCTTTTTCTTTTTATTCATTTTGATTATTCTCCTTCACTATCCTTATATTGATCATCTCTTAAACTACTTGTTGGTATATTCTTAATTTCTACACCATTTAATTCACATGTAGTTGTCTCATTTTGAGTTCTTACACAATTATTTACAATTGAAATAGAATATGTTCCAACTATTCCCAATAAACACATTAATATTAATATAAAATTAACTACAATACTAACTATAGAAATAATTTTTTCTTCTTTCTTAGTAACAAATCCCAATACAACACCAGCGAGTGAAAAAATTAAAACAATAATTAAACCTATTAAAACTCCCTTTACAGAATCATCAAATATCAAAGAACAAAGAACATAAGACAAACATGGAATAATTATAGACAAACTAGCTAAAATTTTTTTATTTTTCACAAAATTACCTCCTCTCTATTTTTTATCAAGATACATCATAATAATAGATTAATTTAACCATAATAAAACTAACTACTCTCACTCTATCTTGCATCTTTACTATACACTTAATAATATATTAAGTCAATATTTTCTTTCGCTATACTAATAAAGACAATAAGTTTATCAAATTATAAAATAAAGTTGAATTTAGTCAGGTGATTACTAATGAAATTAATTGATAATTTATCATTAAATCTTAAATATTATCGAAAAATTTATAAACTATCTCAAGAAAAATTTGCTGAAATACTTGGTACAACTTTGTCCTATCTTAACCAAATAGAAAATAAAAAAGTTGATGTTAGATTATCTACAGTGGATAAATTTGCAAATAATATAAATAAATTTGATAATAAAATTAACATTAAATCAGAAGATTTAATTAAATACGATAAAAAACATATAACTAACTATACTAGAATAGATGAAAAAAAGAAATGAGTTAATTATTCCAAATTATTCATTTCTTTTTATTTTTCTTTTTACTTTTATTTTTAGAATTACTCTTCTTATTTTTTTTAACATTATTTTTGCTTGCCTTATATAAATCTAAATATAAACTAGTCTTATTAGCTAATATATTATTTTTTAAAGATTCAATCAAAATCTTTCTCTTATCCACTTCACTTAACTTATCAAAAAATTTAGTTAATCCTTTGTATTTATAATTTAAATTATACCTAGTTAATAATTCATCTAAAGTTAATTCTTCAATCGATTTCTTCTTCTTTAGTAACTTAACAATACTATTTTTATTTTTATATCCTAAATATATTAATCCTACTGGAATAATTAAATAAAGAATCACAAACATATTAACTTTTTTAACACTTATATTAATAGTATAAACCGTATTAGATGTATCGAGAGCAGTAACAGTTATATAAATTACACTACCATTTTTTAAATTCTCATTTCCACTAATTACATATGAAGCCTTTTCATCATCAAGAACCGGACTAATATCTAAACTTTTATCATTTCTTTTAATTTCTAAATTATAATTTCTTACTTTTTTACTAAACTTCAAATTGTAACCTTTTATATCAATAGATTTTAAATAACTATTATTTGAAAAAGATTCTATAGGCTTAATAATATTTAAAACATAAGTTTTTTCATTATTTTCCTTATCAGCAATTTTAATTAATACTATGTTATTACCTGGTTTAATATTAACCTTACCACCATTATATCCTTTAACAAATGAACAATCTTTATTCAAAATTTTAGGCGAAATATTTACATAATTTACTTTATTACCAACTTCGATATTATAGTCATTAACATCACTTTTAAAATCAAAAATAATCGTATTTCCTGCATCATTTTTAATAATTAAATCTTCTAGTGTTTTATCTATATTATTATCAACATATTTTTTATTAACAATATTTAAAATATATGCTCTACTAGCACCACTTTCACTAGTAACAACTATTGGAACAACTACTCTTTCAAAATGTTTAGTTAAGGTTATCTTTCCAGTACCACTCACATTTGCAAAACTGTTATTAGCAACTGTCTCAATATTAATTTCACTTAAATCAGTTTCATAAGTATAATTAAATTTATTAATATCAAAATCTTCAATTTCTACATCATTAATTTTTATACTTTTTAAAAAATTATCATCACTAATAACTTTAACCTTCGTGCTAACTTCTTTTACATCTTTTAACTCCCCAGAATCATAAATACCATAGGAAATATTTGTAACTTTTAAATTATATTCCCCAGACTTACTAGCTTTAAATAGTAAAATACCAAATTCTTGTAATCCATTTACTACATTTTGTGATATACTTTCATTATTTTTCACATTCCATAAATTAGAATAATTACTTCTTACATCAACTAAGGAAAGACCATCAAGTTCTGCTATATCATACTTAATATAATTATACTCATCATCAGATTTAAAAGATAATCTACAAATAACTTGATCATTTACATTAATTTTATTTTTATCACAAGAAAGTAAAAAATTATTATCTGCAAACACAACATTTGGTAATAATAAAAAAGTAAATAATAAAATAAATTTTTTCATTTCTACCCACCCATTAATAATTATTTATAAGAAAACTCAAATCTAGTATCTTTATCATGACCAACCAAAGTTAAATCACTATCACTAGATACATATACATCATATGACAAAGTTAAATTATCTATTAAATCTCTACCATTAATTTTATAAAAAAATGTTTTAGAATTTAATTTAATATAATCTCTACTTATATCTTCTACTTTTAAATTTAATTGACACTTTTCATCATCAGTAGCAAACTTAATATCATCATTTATCATAACACTATAAGATTCGCTATAATTGTTACATTTGATATGTAACTTATAAGTATCATCCACGGGCTTAATATAATTATATATTAAAAAAACTCCTAGAAAACATAATAGAACTATAACAATTTTTATAACTTTTTTCATATTAATTAGTTCCCTTCTTCATCCCCTATAGTATATCATGTAACTTACCTTTAGTAAATTAGAAAAAGAACTCTAAAAATTTAAAGTTCTCCCAAATAAATAATTTTAAATTTTAATAATTTAACTTATTTCACCATCATTATTTCTTTTAATAGAATCATATAAACCACCTGCTGACAAAGCTGAAATTAAACATATAACCAAAGCACTCCATATATTTGTATCTAACTTTAAAAAATATACTAATATCCCTGATAAAACTCCAATAACAATATTTTGAAATGGAATATATTTACTATCTAATCCTAAATATTTACTAATATAACCAATAATTAAAGTCATAAGTGAAATAATACTAGGAATTGTTATCTCCATTTGCATCACCACTTTTCCAGTTATGTTCCAAATACATAATTCTTTTTTCATGATTTTTAGTTGTAATAAGAACTTCTTCCATTGAATTAGTTAGTCCCACAATCGTTACATTTAATCTAGTTAAATTATTATTAAGTTTAATTATAGGTGTTATTATTGATATTAATGATACAATTAATCCAACAATAATAATTATTGTACTATCCACATTCCATCACCCATATTATTTTATGTTACATAACGACTTAACGAATTGGCATATATCACTTTTATTTTAAAAAAAATTATGTTAATATTTATACTAGGTGAAAGCCATGAGTAAAAAGAAAAACATTAAAAATCTATTTAAAAAATTAAAAAAAACAAATAAGATTTATCGTATATCTTTCTATATACTATTTATTTTATACTTAGTATCAATATTTTTATTTTCTTATAGTATAATTTTATTAGGAAATATTGAAACCTTATTTAGAACTATTTTAATAATATTATTATATTTAAACTTAATTATATTTCTATTTATTGGACTAGTTTTATTAATCTTAAAAAAGCATGTGATTTTAACCATTTTATTAGTCATTACAACAATCTTTACTGGTGTAAATTCATTTGGTTATTATTATATAAATAAAACCTATAAAATAGTAGATAATATAAGTAAAGACAAAATAATATATACAACAAATTTAATTAGCTTAAATAAAGATATTGAAATAAAAACTATTGGTTTAATAAATAATGAAGAAGATATTGAAGGTTATATTTTACCTCAAGAATATATGGCTAATAAAGGTATGAAAGCCAAAATAACAGAATATGATTCTTATGAAAAATTACTTGATGCGCTATATAATAAAGAAGTTGATGCTATATTTATCGATGGAAATTATGTTTTAAAATATAATAATATTGATAAATTTGCAAATATTGCTAATGAGACATTTATAATAGATAGTTATAGCAAACAAATGAAAAACCAAGATACAGTAGCATCAACAAATAAATCAGTTACTGAACCATTTACAGTTTTACTACTAGGTGTTGATTCTGAATATGATGGTTTATCCAATAATGCTGCTTTTAATGGTGATTCTATAATGTTATTAACATTCAATCCTAAAACATTATCAGCAACTATTTTCTCTATTCCAAGAGACACATATGTACCAATTGCTTGTAATAATAACAAGAGCAATAAAATAAATTCAGCAGCTGCTTATGGAACTAAATGTATGATAGATACAATTCAAAATTTAATTGATATTAATATTGACTATTATGTAAAAATTAACTTTAAAGGTGTAGTTTCTTTAGTTGATGCCCTTGGAGGTATTCCTTTAGATATAGATAAACCTGATTTTAGAAAAAATGGCTATATAGATTGTGGTGATAAAATTTGTGAACAAGACTCAAATCGTAGCTTTGGTAAAAATTTAGTATATATAACGCCAGGCCCTAATCAAACACTTAATGGAGAACAAGCCCTTGCTTACTCAAGAAACAGACATCAATTTGCATCATCTGATTTTAAAAGAATTGAACATCAACAAGCAGTTGTTACCGCAATTGCTAATAAAACTAAAACAATTAGATCAATTGATACATTCTATAAATTATTAAACGCAGTATCAAATAATATAGATACAAACATGGATACTAAAGAAATATTAAACTTTTATAATGTAGGGAAAAATATCTTACTTAATAGTAATTTTGATGATAATAATTTTATAAATATTCAAAAAACATATCTAAATGGTTATGATTTAACAGTTTACCAAAATGGTTATGATATGTACACTTTCCAATATTATGAAGATAGTTTAAAAGAAATCATAAAAGCAATGAAAGAAAATCTAGAATTACAAGAAACTGAATTAATTAAAACATTTTCATTCTCAGCAAATAAAGAATTTACAATTCCAGTTATAGGTAAGAATGTAACTTCAGGAACAAGAAATGAAACCTTACCAAACTTTATTGGCTCATCTATAGAATACGTTAAAGGATGGGCAAGTTCTAGAAATATTACCATAACAGAAGAAGAATATACATCAAACAGTTGTGAAAATAACAAAATAACAAGTCAAGATATTCGAAGTGGAACTCTTACAAATAACATTAATACCTTAAAAGTTACAGTATGTAAAAATATTGCTGAAACAGAAGAATAGAAAAAAGATTATATCCTAATATTAATTATTAGAAATATAATCTTTTTATTTTATATTGGAATACTTAATTTTTGTCCTATACTAAGTATATTACTAGTTAAATTATTTAAAGATTTAATCTCATTAACACTTACATTATAACGTTTAGCAATACTATAAAGATTATCTCCACTCTTAACTGTATAAATAGTTGTGTTAACATTTTCACCACTACTATTACCTGGAATTACTAATTGTTCACCAATACTTAAACTATTATTACTCTTATTATTAATTTTCTTCAAATCATTTACACTAACATTAAATTTATTAGCTATACTCCATAAAGTATCTCCCTGTTTTACAATGTAAACATTATTTGGAACATTAGAACCACTACTAACTATTAATTTCTGTCCAATGGATAAAATATTACTAGTTAAGTTATTTAAAGATTTTAATTCATCAACCGTCATATTATTATTTCTAGCAATTGAATACAAACTATCTCCTTTTTTTACAATATAATATTTATTATTATCACCACTAGAACTATTATCACTACTTCCACTACTATCTTTAACAATTAATGAATCACCTATAGTTAAATTGTTACTAGTTAAGTTATTTAATGATTTTAGCGTATCAACTGTAAGTCCATAAGCTTTTGCAATACTCCACAAAGTATCTCCTTTTTTAACAATATAATAATCACTACCAGCAAGAGGAACATATTTATAACCAGCATACTCAGTTACCGCTTTTACAACCGCCTCAGCATATTTTTTATAATTATTTTTAAGTTTATTAGCATCACTCACATTATCTAAAAATCCATATTCAACAATTAAAGCTTCCGTATTAGGCGTATTCCTTAACATATAATAATAATCTTTATTATAATCACTAGGTAATCTTCTTTGATAATATTTTCTAATTAGTTGTCCTTGTTTTTCTAACTCATCTAATATTTTTTTAGAAAGTATATCTTTATTTCTTAATGCATAAATTACTTCAGCCCCTTCTGCCGTCCCATTACCACCAGAATTAATATGATTAGAAACAACTATTACATCACTTCCATTACCATATTGATCAAGAACTCTTTGTGGTCTTTCCGAAGCCGGTAAATCAACATCCCTATTTCTCGTTAACTTAACTGGAACTCCAAGTCCTTTTAATCTATCATACATATATTTACTAATATCTAAAGTTAAATTTTTTTCAATAATCCCATTCCCAATAGCCCCAGAATCACTTCCACCATGACCAGCATCAATTACCACCTTTTTAGCCATTTATCATCACACCCTATATTAATTTATGCATAATTAACAAAAATGCCTATAAAAAAAACTAACCATTACGAATTACAAATTATATATAATTTCTAAACAAATTTTCTTCATAATCCACTTTATTATTTAATAAATAATAAATGTTAAATTATCATTACTATGTACCATCTAATGATAGAGATATATTAATAATATATTATATTTGAATAACTTTCCTTAATTCATTAGAACAATAAATATTTATATATTCTAATCTTTCTTTTTCACTTAAAATCTTACTACTCTTTTTAAACATGTCTTTTAATTTTGCATAATCCCCATTAATACTATCATGACTAGCAATAATCATATCCATCTTAGACACATTTGTAAGATCTAAATATATACCATTTATTTTAGCAAGCGATTCTATAAATACTCTTTGACTTCTACCATTGCCTTCACGAAAAGGGTGTAAAGCATTAATATCAGCAAATAATTCTACTAATTTATCTATTGTTGTTTCGTTATCATAATCTACAAAATATTTTTCCTTTTTTAGTTTATTAAATACATCACTACCAAATGATTCTATGTGTTCTATTAAACAAAATAAATCTTGTTTAGCAATATTACAATTTCTTATATTTCCAGCCCAACTATAAACATCCTGGAATAAATACTTATGAATATTTTTTAAATATTTAAAATCAAAACTACCTTTTAATGGATTTTCATTTAATTCATAAATTCTTAAAGATACAAGTTCTCTTTCAGCGTTAAATAAATCTTCATCACTTGTAATATTTAGTTTATTAATTAAAACATCTGTTCCCTTATAACAATAATTGGAAGTTCTTTCATAAAAATATTTATATTTATTATCCATAAATTCCTCTATACTTTTCTATAATTTTTCTACGTTCTATTTCTGTTGTAGATTTACCAATTATACAATTATAAATTTTTTGTTTTAGTTCTTTAGTTAATGGCATGCCCTCTTGAGCCATAGCACCATCAACTTTTTTTATTTTTTCTTGTATTTCTTTTTCAGTTTGCTTTTTACTATTCATTAAAATCACTCACTTTCTCAAGTTTTTTGATATACATATTATACTACAATTTGATTAATATATCATTAGTTTTGGCATAATAAAAATACTTTCGTTAAAAAGAATTTTGCTTTCTTTATTATTATTTATATAAATGTTTTTACAAATTCATTAATAAATTCTATAACATAACTTATTATTTCAATACAAGGAATATTTAACCAATTAAATTAAAATTTTTTCTTTATCATAAATATTTATACTAGCCCTTTAAATAACATATTTATCTTACCAAAATTAAAATAATTAAGACTAAAATAGAGCTAAATAATATGTTCATAATTAAATCTTCTAAATAATCTATCATTAATCATAAAATTTTTTTAGATATAATATCAATTAAAATATAATAATAAATTGTACTATCTCGAAGAATAATTTGCATTAAAATATCTTTTTACAAATATATCTAAATAATATTGTTTATTAGAACAAATTCCAAACTCAAATTTATACAAATTACCATCTTTAACAACCTTTATGATTCATTCGTTAACCTAAACAATACTTTTCTTTTAATTCTCTATGAGTATATACAATTTTACATATCCTATAATTATTTTAAACTAAAACAGCACACAAGAGTATACTTGTATGTTGTTTTAATTTTATCTATTTATCATCATGACTTATTATTATTTCATTAATCATTATCTTAATATTTTCAAGTAAATTTTCCTCATAACCCGCTTTACTTTCTTTTAATAAGCAGTTTTTTACCTCTAAAAGTTCTATATCATTAACTAATAATAGTTTATGCAATCTACTTTTACTTATACCTTTAACAGGATTACTTAAATAATAATTATCTTCATTATAACCTAAAAATTTAACTCGCTTACACTTTTCTTTTATTTTACTAGCAATAAGTAATCCCTCAGGATCAAAATCCCCATGATAATAAACCTCGCAATTATAATCAATTCCATCAATTAGATCCATCATCGCATTATTAGGCATCCCATTACAAACAATCATAGATATATTTAAATTATTATCTTTTAAATAATTAATTACCGAAGGATTTTCAAATATAAATATTTTATTTCCAATACCATTAATCTTACCTATATTACTTATATTTTCCAAATTAAAATTAATAACCCCATAATTATCATATAAAAAGTCAAATTTATCATTAATTAATAACTTATAAGTATTTACATAATTACTTATCGAATCAGAATAAACATTTATTAACTTAAGTAATTCTTTTTTAAACTTAATCGTATTTTCATAATTACTTTTTAACATAATAGCTAAAATCATATAAAACAAATTATTATTTTGAAAATCTAAATAATGACTATCACCAGTTAAAGAAGAATAAACAGATAATAAAGTATACTTATTAGGAACATTTTCTAAAAGCAAACCAATATCCATTAACTCTTTTGTTAAATCCACCTTACTTTTCTTATATCTTCCTCTTAAAACAGCACTTAAATTCTTATTATTTTTATCTAATATAATTTCTTTTAACTTTAAAGAAACAGATAATTCTTCCAAATATTGATAAAATTCATCTATTTCATTTTGCTTTCTTTCCTTATTAGTTATCTCTTCAAAATTATTATCAACTAACCTAAAATATTTTATAAAATCAAATGTTTCTAATTTAGTTCCTCTAAGAGCCTTTCTAAATTTATTAACATTTATTTTAACACTACTACCCTCAGTATAAATTTTAGAAAATATCGCTTGTAAACTTTTTACTTCATCCAAACTTATATTTTCAAGTTCAATATTTCCACATACTCTACCATAAGTTAAATATTTAATTTTACACTTTTCAAAAAATCTATCTAAATTATAATTATTTAAAACATATTCTTCAGGACTCATACTACCTCATTTACAATATAGGTCTTTACTAAACCATTCCAACTATATCTATGAATACCTATACATTTAGATCCCCTAGGATGTATCAATTCACTTATATTAATATTTTTTATATTACTATAAGTACACCACAAAGCCTGACTAGTTAATAAATAATCTAAATTAAAACTATTTAAAATTCCAAACATCTCTTCAATATTTTGTTCATCAACTCCTGCAAATGCTTCATCCATAGCAATTAATCTAGGCGCATTCTTTTTAGCACCATCTAATTTAGCATAAACACTTGCAAATAATGGAACATACATTGTCTTAGCTTTTTCTCCACCACTAAATACAGAGAAAATCTTATTAGTTAATTCCTTTTTAGAACCATCATCTTTTCTATAAAATAATTTAAATTCAAACCAATTTCTATAATCTAAAATATCAAATATAATCTTAAAATATGACTCTGCCCCTTGATAACCAAATTCTTCAGCCTTATCAATTTTATTTCTAAAATGTTTAACTAATCTATCAATATCTTCATCATGAATAGTCCCACTATCTCTTTTAAATAATGTTACTAAATCTTTCGTATTCATCTCATCCATAGTTTCTGCATCTTTAGGATGCCATTCTAAATAAAATGATAACTTACTATCTTTACCATGTTCTTGCATAATTTTATTTGTTTTATTAACCCAATCTTCCGCAAGCATAATTTTTTGTTTAATTTTTTCTCCAGTAGTTTTAACTAAAATATCATAAAATATCTTTTTATCCTGTTCATCTAAATAAGTTTTATCAACATCATACTTATCAGTTAATGATTCTAATAAACTATAGCAATCAATCATTTTTCCTTGATAAGAAAATGACACATTTCTTCTTTTTGCTAAATCTAACTCATTACTAAGTTGTTCATCACCTAAAATAGATTCATTTATTCCCCTAAAATTTTCCACACTTTCATTAAAAATATAAGTATCTCTTAAATTATAATCTATTAAATCATGCCTATAATTATTTATAGCCTGATTATATTTTAATTCCATATCATCTATATTAATATCTTCAACCATCTTATTTAATTTAATTACATCTTTAATTCCAAAATCTTTGTCTATATTAATATCTAATTTCAAATATTTAATATAACCAAGATCTAATTCATCAATTAATACTTTTCTTGCTATTTCATATAACTCATTATGAACTTTTACACTATCATTAACAAAACTAATATTTTCAAGTACACCCTCAATACCTTGTTCCAACTTACCAATTAACTGATATAATTTATTACTTTTACCATTATACATATTAATTATTGTATCTAATTTACTTATTTCTTCTCTAATATTATTATTTTCTTCACTATAAAGTGCATCATCAATAGCGTTTTTCTTAACTATAGAATTATTTAAATCATTTTTTAATTTATTAATATTACTATCATAATCACTTATTATTTCTTCTAAAGAATTAAATCGTTCATTCTTTTCCCAAACTACTCTTTTAATATTATTAAAATTATTTACTTCCCTTTGTAAAGAATTTGTATCATTTTCTATATTTCTTAAAATATTTCTTGCATTTTCATAAGAAGGTAAAGTAAGCGGTATATCTCCATTATAATCACTTATCTTAATATTCAATTCATTTATTTCTTTTTGATAAATAGCAAGTTCATTCATTAATTTATTAGCCTCTTCATTATAATTATCTAATTTTAGTTGATTTTTATAAATTTCTTCACTTATTTTATTTAACATATTATTACTAGGAAATTTTAAAATTTCTTCATCTACTTTATTAATCTTACTAATAACACTACTAACTAAACTATTCAAACTATCAATTTTCTTTTTATTAATTTCTATCTCTTCATTTAAACTATCTATTTTCTTCTTCCTTAAATTTTGTCTAGCAATTAAACCTATATATTTATTTTCATAATTATTAGATAATAAACCTTTATAAAAATCAAACTTATATCCATCTAAAGTTACATTTATATTATCATCATTTGAAACACTTATTGATTCCAAAATAGATTCTACATAATCATTTGTTACAATATCATTATCAATAGGCATTAAATATTTAGCTAAATTATATTTTTTCTTATTACTAGGAACTAAATAATTAATGTTAATATCTTTAATCTTATCAACAAATTTTACATCAATAATCTTAGCACCTAATATACCAGAAGAATAAAGTGCTTCTTCCAAAGCTTGTTTATCATTTTCAGATACATTATTTTTAAAATCAACAACCTGATAAAAATAAGTATAAGGAATATTTAACTCTTTTAATTTCACATTATTTTCCATAATAAAATTATCTTCAGGTAGTGTTATATCTTTTGCATTTAAAAGCTCATCTAATTCATTACATAAAACAGCTAAAGTATTATTAATAACATCTATTTTAACCTTATAATCATTAATTTCTAATTGATACTGATTTTTAATAGAACTAGCACAATTTTCATAGCATATTTTAGCTTCTAAATATTTATCTTTATCATATAATTCTAACAAATTAATCATCTTAGCATAAGTATCATCATCAATAAGTAAAAATAAATTATTATCCTTTAATACCTTAATTTTTCTAATTAAATTTTCTAACTCATTTTCTAAATCACCACTTAATTTTTTAATCATTACATTAAGTTCATCTTGTTTCTTAGTTAACTCCATATATTTTGAATTAGCAACATCTTGTTTATAAATAATATTATTTTTTTGTTTCAAAAGTTCTAAGCAACTATTAACACTATCTATTTTTTCACCTAATATTTTTTCTAAATAATTAACATTAATTTTTTCTAAATTTTCACTATTTAATGTATTAATAAATTGACTAAAACTAATTAAACCAGCACTCTCATTTAATTTCTTAATATACTTTTTTATAGCATCTTTATAACTTTTTTCTTCTTTACTTAAATTCTCAATTTCTTCCGAAATATTATTTTTTTGATTATATAAATTCTTAATTTTTTCCCTAATATCTTTTATTTGTCCATCTAAATCTTTAATAAGAACATCTAATTTATTACTTTCACTGGCTTTTTCTTCCAAATCTCCTAAATTAATAGTTTCTCTTTTCGCTTTAGCATAATTATACTCATGATCAAGTTTTTCATTATCCTCTCTTAATAAAGTAAGTTCACGATTCTTATTTTCTAATTCATTATTTAATTCTTTTAACTTTTTATTAACCTCATTTAAATTATCATATTTAGCAATCAAATTTTTAGTTTTTCTCTTTAATATACCTTTATTATAATTATTAAATGATTCAATAAATCCACTCAAATTTTTTATATCTTGCTTAGTTTTTTCTAATTTCTCCTTATATTCATTCATATTTTGAATACCTTCTGACAATGGCATAACCTCATTATCATTAAGTGGTGGAAGTACTTCATTTAATGTATTCATTAATTTTGTTGGAGTATATTCTTTAGATAGCTTAGGACTTCTAATTTGCAGTAACAAGTTAATGAATTCATCAAAAGAATCTACATTATTAAATCCAAATAACAAATTATTTACCATTTCTTTATATTCTTTAGAAGTATTTACTATATAATTTTCAGGTCCAATTGCACTTTTTAATTCATATTTAGTTAAAGGAATCTTATGAATACCATCATTACATTTATATAAATGAAAACCATTAACATTAACCCTTTTACCATCTTTTAAACAAAAACCAACAAAATCCGTATTACGACCTCTCTTAGAATGTAAAGACATTCCTATAGTAATATATTTATCTATTTCATCATCATAAAATTCCATATATAAATATCCCGTTGATTCATCTTTATCTTCACCTAAAATGTAATATTCAATATGTTTATCACTAGAGCCAAAAGTATCTAATCTTTTAGGTGATTTATTTCCATCTAATATCAAAGGAATAAACGACTGCATCGTTACTGATTTACCTGAACCGTTTTGTCCACGTAATAACAACTTACCATCACCAAAATAGAATTCTTCATCATCATATAGCCAAAAATTTAAAAGACCCATTTTATTTACTTTATACATCTTCTTCACCTCCAAATAAACTAATTTGTTTATTATCATCACTTTCATTTTTATTAAGTAATCCTTGATATCTATAAATAAGAGGCATAATTAAATAACCACTTTCTTGTTTTTCTATAAATCCATAACTAATCATTTCATTTTCTACTTCATTATAAAAACTATTATGAGATAAATTTAAATAATTCTTATTAAAATAATCTTTATTATCAATTCTAATTTCTCTAAGTAAATTATCAAATATTTCCTTACTTATGTATGCATTCTCATTTAAATCAAGCATTACTTTATTCTCTTTAATTAATGTGTACAATCTATTATTTACCATCAAAATTATATCAGTAATTTTTCTATTATTAGGAAAACTATTTTTATTTATTTTATTTTCATATTCAAAAACTAGAGCCATATTTTTAGTAACCTCTAAATCATAATTAAAATTATTTAATACTACTTTCATATGATTTCTAAGTTTTTTTAAATAATCAATCTCCCTTTCACTTATATCCTTAGAATAAACTACAGGAGCATATAAAATATTGCGATAAACTTTATAACGTCTAACATCCCCTCTAGTATCATCTTGATTTAACCATTCATCATTTATAAAATCTTGATAACTCTTATGACTAAAAATATCTTGATTAAAAACTCTCATAACATAATTAGAAACACCAGTAACCAAGTACAATGCATCTGAACTTTTATCTATAATAAATCCATTTTTATCTTCATCTCTAACTTCAACAATATTGTTATCTCTTAAAAAATTAATAACTCTTGTAAGAGACTTTCTATCCTCCATTAAATTCCAATCTGGTATATTACTAAATCCAAGTGTTATAGCAGTATTTCTTAAATAATCAATTAAATTAGTTAATACAAAAACATCATTTTTTACTTTATCTTCTAGATATAACAAAACTAAGCAAAGAAGAACATAATCTAATACCTTTTCAAATTCTCTTATTCCCAAATTACTTTTTGCAAAAGAAGGTATTTTCTCTAGTTTAATAAAATTTTCTTTTATAATTAAATTACTTCCTAAATTTTTACTTACAAAATCTCTAATAAAAATTTGATTCTTTTTAATTTTATAATAATTTTCTCTATCATAATCCTTAACAACCATAAAATTATTTAATAAATATTTTAAATCTTCATTTACACTCTCATTCATCTAAATCACCATCAAACCAAATTTCCATACTAGGAATAGACAGCATACCATCTTCACAATTTATAGTACAATATTTCCCATTATTATTAAAACCTATTTTATAATTAAGTCCAAACACAGGTTCCTTTTTAAAATCTTTAGCTAATCCATATCTACTAATTAAATCAAGTAAATATTCTCTTTCAATTTTATTTATTGTAGCATCAGTATCAAATTTAATATATTTCTTTTTTATAAAATCTTTTAATAATTCTTTCTTTTCTTTTTCTTTATCAAAATATTCCTTTAAGATTTTATTCTTTTCAAAAGTTTTATCCTCAATTATTATATTTTTCTTTTTATCTCTAACCTTATAATTATTTGGATCAATAGTTATATAATTTGGCTCAACATCATAAGAATTAACAATAAAATCAGTCGTATTTAAACTACTACCATTAAAATGCAACCCATTAGTAACTCCAAATATTTGACTAGATAACTTATTAGCATCATCAATTAAAACAAAAGAATCAAATAGTTTCGCAATAAATTTATATTCTTCTTTACGCTTAATCATATTTCCATGAAGTTCTTGTAAAGAATTAGCACACTTTGTTATTTGAACAATAATTGCATTAGTAGTATCTAACATTTTATCTCCCTCAGTAATATCATTATTGTTAACAAACCACTTACACAAATTATTCCATCTATTTAAATTTAAATTTCTAAATTTATCATAATCATAATTATCATTAAAATTCATAGGTATAGCTTTTTGATATAATTCTAAAGCATCAATCAATTTCACATCAACTTTACTTATTTTTAATTTATTTATTAATTTTTTAATATCATCACAATAAAATAAATAACCTTGAATAAAATCTCTTAAATAACGAATCATCTTATCTTTATACTCTAAAAAACTAACACTTTGAAGTAATTCTTCTGTTTTAGATTCTTGAAATTTTTTTAAAAAGTCTTGATAATTTTGATTAATATCAATAAATTCATTCATTAACCTATCCCATAATTCATAAACACCTTGAACATCATCAAAATTTATTTTAACTAAATCTTCTAAATAACCTTTTAAAACCTCAAATCTTTTTGGCGACAATGATGCCACTTTAACTTCTAGTTCCTCTAATCTAATTGTCATTCTTTCTATCTCAATAGCATAATCAGTCATTTGGTATCTAAGTTTTCTATTTTTAAATTCAGCTAAACTTTGAATATTTTTATAATCTTGATAAGTAACCAAACTCATATTATCAACTAAAGTAGCTAAATCTCTTTCTAACTCTTCCATTGAATAATCAGGTATTAAATCTTTCATATAAGGATAAATATCTTCCTTATAAAGCCAATTTATCGCTTCTTCATACTTATGATAAAAAAACCTCATAATAGGTCTATATCTATATGTGTTATCAGTTGCTAAATATTTAGTTTCTGTTATACTTTTTTGTAATCCATTAATATCTTTCATAATAATTCCCTTATCGCCGTTATATTACCATATATTACCAATTATTTAAAGTATAAACCAAAGTTATTAAAATTATTTTATAAACCAAAGTAATTATAATTAATAACATTTTATTTAAATTAGCCAAAAATAAGCATTGAATACAAAATTATTATAAAAAAAAATGCAACTCATAAAGAATTGCAATTTTTTTATCACCACTTAAAAATATTCTTAAAGAATCCAACCAAGCCTACTTTTTTATTAATATTGCCATCATCCTTAGAAAGTTCTTCATGTTTTACTTTATTATCAAGTAAATAGTCAACTAATTTATCCAAAGCCTCATTAGAATCCAACCTCTCATTTAAATTAGGAATATTTCCTACAATCTTAAACTTAGTTTCATATTCTAAACTTTTTATTTCTTCATTTTTAATATTACTTCTATTTAAAACAACATTAGAATTCTTAAGCATCTCATAAGTTTCTTTATCACCCTTTACAACTTTATTAATCTTTGTAGTTCCAGGTTCAATTAGATAAATAACCTTATTACATATTTCCTTAACATCAGACCCATTTAAATCAACTACATACACATCAATATCATTTAATGTTTTAACAATAGTTTCAAATTGAATTCTGGATTCACAAGAAATAATTCTATCATCTCTAAAAAACAAAGAATCATTATTTACCATTTCTATACCTTTAACTTTTTTACTCTTACCTATCTCTTTAACTAACATATACATTAAAGTAGTAGCACCTGAATGAGGAAAACCATTTTCAATACCTATAATTAACTTATCAGTCTCAAACTTTTTATTTTTATCAATTCCCGAAACAATACTATCTATTTTAAGAAAATCATTTCCTTCCATATATTCTTTAACATCATCAATAGTATTATTTCTTTCTAAAAGTCTATTAACCGCACTATCAGTAGTAGCAAAATTATAATATCCTTTACTAATTAATTTACTTAAGAAATGCTTACTATTAGCAACAAATCCATCATTAAGAAGTAAAATTACATCACTTGGACTTCTAAAAAATTCTAAAAATTTATATAAATAATTATCATCATAATAATTTCTAATTGAAGTAATATCAACTATTGCCTTATCATAATTTATTAAAAATAATTCTCTATCTAAATCTTCCCTAGTAAAATCTCCAACTAATGTTTTTGATACATTAATTGTTAAGTTATTAATAATTCTACTATTTTCATTCTTAATAATTATATACATTAAAACACCTACTTACTATTAATATCAAATTTTTCAACATATTTAACATACTCTGCTTTACCTCTATTAACAACAAAACAGAAACTATTAGGAACCTCACCACGCATATAAGGTGTTCTTTGAACAACATTAATAGAAAATTGATCAGAAATTCCTGAACCAAGCCATATACCAAAATTCTTATTAGCATAACCTCTATACCAAGATTCCATTTCAATCTTTTTAATCTTATCTACAGAATCAACTAAAATGAAATTAACAATCCCTAAAGTACTAGCATTTTTAAATATTTCATCTAATAATTTCTTATTAGTAATACTAAGTTTACTTAAAAAAGCATCTATTCCAGTAATCATAAAATAAATTGGTTTTATATTTTTTAAAGCATTTTTATCAAAATCTGAAGTATTATAATTTTCAACTAATGTTTTTAAATATTCATTAAATTTTTCTATAAAGGCATCAAAATCTCTATCAACATATTGATAATACTTTTTAATACCACTATTTAAATTATATTCATCTGCATTTAAAACTACTAGATTTCTATATTGTTTATAAATAATTTGATTAACAAAAGCATTTATAAAACTATCATATGTTGATAAATCTACTCCACTAATAACATTAATTAAATTTCTACCTAAATCATATTTTATATTAGCTAAATTATCCTTACTAATTCCTATAACTAATTCATCATCACGTTTTACATCTTTTATAATATTAGCTGTAGTAACCTCATCTGGTAAAACAGGTACAGCCTTAGCTTTATAAGTATTTTCTGCATTAAATGAAATAATTTTTTCTTTTATAAAATCACTCATATTCTCATCAGTTGCAACTGCTGTTTGAAATTCATATACATTATCAATCTTAATTAAACCTCTACCAAAATTCTTAGCTGGATAATTTTTTCTAACTCCATTAATAATATAGCTAAAATCATCATCATTATTTTGATTAAGTGCATAAATAAGAGCAAAATTTTGTTTTAACTTATATTTAACCCCATTTGGAGTATTAACTGTTATTAGGAAATAAATACCATACTTATAACAATCACGAGTTATTGTGTTTAATACATCATCATACTTACTAAAAGTTTCAGAATAATTTTCAAAATTATTAATTATAACAACAATATTTGGAACTTTAACATTACTATTTTGAATGAATTCTTTATAAGAACCACCATATTGAGAAAATAATCTCTTTCTTTCCGAAATAGTTCCATTAATCATTTTAAATAAATTTTCAACTTTATCAGTATCCGTTCCTTGTAATATATCTCCAACTATATTTGAATTTTTAAACATATTTAAGGCTCCAGATCCTAAGTCAATAACATAAAAATTAACCTCATTTGATTTATAAAAATCCATAGCTGAATATATTAATGTTGAAATAAAGTTTTCTTTACCACTACCAGCAGCACCATATACAAGCGCATTACCATTTTTAGTAAGAGGTAAAGTAAGTAATCTTTGTTCCTGCATTGATGGAACATCATACTCACCAATAATTGGATTAAATACATAATCTTCTTTTTTAAATTTATATTTTTCTTTTAAATAATCAACTAAAATAATTGGTGGAATCTTAGCAAGCCATAATGGTTTACAAACTATATTTTGTTCCTCAGCTAAATCTGATAAATATTTAACCACATTTGCTAGCTCTTCCCCTAAAGATTTAGCAGTACTCTTAACAATCTTTTTAGTTTCAACCTTTTTAATTATATATCCAATATTATTTAAGAAATCAACAGAAGTATCAATTTCCTTTTTTATTTCATCAGAAGGAACATAAGAGCCACCAGCATATGCTGCCTGTCCTAACGTAAATACCTCATCATAACCAACTTGAAAATAAAATCTACCTGTTTGTTTTAATAAAGCAGCATCTGGTTTTTTTATAACTTCATTACTATCAGATTTATCCTGAACTCTTAAACAAACTCTAAATCTTGTATTACTCCAAATTTGAGGATCTACTACACCACTTGGTTTTTGAGTTGCTAAAATTAAATGAACTCCTAAAGAACGCCCAATACGAGCGGTTGAAATAAGCTGATCCATAAACTCAGGTTGTTGATTTTTAAGTTCAGCAAACTCATCACAAATTATAAACAAATGCGAAACAGGTTCACTCAAAATACCTTCTCTATACATTTTTTGATATTTATATATATCAACCGTACTTTCACCACTTATTTCTCTTGCCTTATTGAACAAAGCTTGTCTTCTCTTTAATTCAGATTCAATAGATGCTAAACTTCTCTTAATCTCATTTGCATCTAAGTTAGTAATAGTACCAATTAAATGTGGTAATTTTACGCCATTATTTTTATTTTCAAAAGCACCAGCAAGACCACCACCCTTATAGTCAATTAAAATAAATTGTACTTCATAAGGACTATAATTTAAAGCCATTGACAAGATATACGTAATAATAAACTCAGATTTACCTGAACCAGTCATACCAGCAATTAATCCATGTGGGCCATGATATTTTTCATGCAAATCAATAGTAATAAACTCCCCATTTTTACCAATTCCAACCGGAGCAGATAAACTCATTACAGGATCATTTTTTATCCACCTTGCACCAGAATTTAAATGCTCAACCTTTCCAACCTCATACATTTCCAAAAAGCCAATTTTATTAGGAAGTTTTCCCTCAACATCATTTTTAATATCAATTGGAGTATTTGCTAAAACCTTAATACATTTTTCATAATCAATAATAGTATTAAGTTCAACATTAAACCTAACAACACTATTTATATCTAAGTTATCCTTAACCTCTCCAATCTTATTATCATTAGTAATTAAACTTAAATCAATAAAAGAAGTACATTGATCCGGGAAATTAGTCATTTTCTTATCCATTATAAAAATACTAAAACCAACATATTTTTTATTATCTAAAATATCTTCAATTAAATCAATATCTCTAATTTTCTTAAAACTATCAGTAATAATCAAATAAACTTGATTAAACTCTGCTTTATCACTATTAATATCTTTTCTACTATCAAATACTCGTTTTAAATAATAACATACCTCTTTATATTCTTCTGCAGATGCTGCAAAAAATCTAATACTTCTATCATCACTAAATAAATGAGGTGCATTCTTTACAAAAGACCACTCACTTTCATGCTCTTCATCAGTTAAAATAATAATTTTTAAATCATCATAACTATGAAACGCTAATAATTGTATTAACATTCTTTTAACATAATCATGTAAATAATTCATTCCAAAAACGCCGCTTATATAATGTTCTTTTAGTGAATAAGGAACTGGAACATTTTCTAAATTTTTAGGTTCCTGTCCAAGTCTTAGCACTAAACTTCTAAGATTATCCTCTTCCATTGTAAAATGTTCTTCAGGATAATTAATATTAATCTTCATTGGACAACTACCAATTCCTAAAGTTATAGATAAATAATCATCATCACTAATTCTTCTCTGCCACATTAAAGAACTTTTATTAATTATAACATCAGCAGATTGTTCACTTGAAAAATAATGCATTTTAAGCATAGAAGACTGTTCATTTTTAGCTTTACTAATTTCTTCTATTTTACTATCTATATATTTACTATATTTTTTTTGTCTCTTTTTTTCTTTAATTTTATTATCAATTTTTTGATAAAATTTAGTAAGTAATGGCCATATAAATATGCTAGCAAACATAGCTCCACAAACTATTAAAGATGGTGTTGCTTTTTCCATTGTAGTAGTTCCATTAGTAACACCACTTAATGTATTATATCCCATCATTAATGATGACATAGACATAGTTATCATTGGACCAATTGTTAATAACAAAGGACTTTCCTTTCCATCTTGCTTAGCTGGCGGATCATCAACTCTAATATTTAAAGTATCAAGTTTTGGAACAACTCTTGGTTTTTTATAAAAATAATCATTCTCATCGTATACATCATATAAATTATCACTATTATCTTCTGTATAATCACCAGCAATAGAATTAACAATTCCTAGTGGCATAGCACCTACACTAATATCATTATTATCTACATTATTAACATATAAAACAATATTATTTAACCCAGCCGCACTAGAACTAACAATTATACGTAATCCATTAATAAAAATAATATCTCCTATCTTTACCTCTGAACTACTAAACACTCTTGAATTATTTAAATATACACCATAATTACTATTATTATTTATTAAAATTAATTTATCATTAATAGTTTTTAAATAACAAGCAACATCATCTACATTTATAAATTTAATAAAATTATTATCAGATTTTCCAATACTAATTCCATTAGTTATATAGCTATTAATTTCATAACAATTATACTTTTCAACAACAGGAGAACAATATATTATAAAAGTATCTTTATCTAATTCATTCTTAATTTGATAATAACTACCTATTTCTAAAAAAGCATACGGGTTCATAACATTATTTTCAACATAATATACATTATTATTACTAACTAATTTCCATTTATTATTTTCAGCTTCAACAAGAATTAAGTTTCTTTTATTACCATTAATATCAAATGAATTAATCCAATATGATCCATTTGGTTCATCGGGTAAAATCACATTTTTAATATAGTTATTTTTTATAATATTTAACCGCATAATGTATCCTCCTATACTAATAAGATTATACAATAATTAACGATTTAAATAAAGAAAAATAGTCTATGTTAGACCATATTAGTTATTACTCCAATACTCCATATATAAATATGGGGTATTTTTATAATCTCTGATAGT
>CAKOIE010000006.1 GCA_934086395.1 uncultured Bacilli bacterium
CTTTATATATTTCTTTATATATTTCTTTATATATTTCTTTATATATTTCTTTATATATTTCTTTATATATTTCTTTATATATTTCTTTAAATGTTTTTTTAACTTTATATTCAGCGTTTAATTCATATATTCAATTGCTTTACTGGATGATGTAATAATGTTTTTGATTGATAATTATAATTTTTTCTTTTATTTATTTTTTAGCATATTTAGAATTGAAAAATGAACTATCTATTTAAACTAAAATATTTAAAAACAATATTGATAATAGCTATAAAACTAAATATTTATTCATCCATATCACTAATATCCATTACTTTGATTAGAATTAGCAAATTATGGGGTTTTTCTATTTTAATTTCTTTTCTAGCTTATCTAAATTTGAAAAAGCATCTTCTATGCTATTGGGTTTAGTATAATATGATTTTAAGCCGATTCTTTTATTTACAAGATTAATCATTTTATAAAAATTATATAATGACTTAGTAAGAGCAACATTATCATCAAATTTAACTAAATCTGGTTCAAAATCAATTAATTGAACGTTTAGGGAATTATCAACTAAGAAATTTTTTGCATGTATATCAATATAAGCAATTCCTTTACTTTGAAGTTCTGATATTATAATTAGACATTTTCGATATAATTCTAGTAATTCTTTAAGTGTAACTTCTTCTTTTATTTGATATAATTGACTAAATGTTTCATAATATGGAATTTTTTGACCTATAATTTTTCCATCTAAAGTAACTACACCTAGAGGAAAGGAAGTTTTTTCGATTCCTTTTTGAAAGGTTTGTAATTTTGATATAAGTTTTTCATCTTGATATCCATTAAAATCCGGATCATAAAAGCATTTATAAATTCTTAAAGCAATAGATGGATCAAAAGAAGATTTATAAATATATACACCTTCATCATTTATATCCATACTACTTCGTTTAAAATTGTCATTTACTTCTCTTTCTGTTTCATTTACAATTGTACCAAGATTACCAAAAATATTGGACGATGTATAAGCTACTTCACTTATATTAGGATATAAAATACCATTTTTATCAATAAATTCATTTCTTATTTCCATTTATAAATCTCCTTTTTAATAAACCATAATATAACATTTTTAGTAAATAATTACAATGTTTTTTTGCCTTTTAAAAACTCTTTTAATATTTTACTTATCGCTCTTTTTTCAATTCTAGAAACATAACTTCTTGATATTTTCATTTTTTTAGCTATTTCTTTTTGAGTCATTTCTTTATTATTAAATAATCCATATCTTCTAATAATAATTTCTTTTTCACGTTTAGATAATTCATTAATATATTTATATAATAGTTCTATATTATCTTTCGTATTTAATTCTTCATTTATATCTTTATTTTCAATTTTGATAACATCAATTAAATTTATCTCATTTCCATCTTTATCAAAGCCAACAGAATCATTTAAAGAAACATTGTTTAAATGCTTTTTATTGCTTCTTAAATGCATTAATATTTCATTATCAATACAACGCGCTGCATATGTAGTTAGTTTTACTTTTTTATTTAATTTATATGAATCTATTGCTTTAACTAATCCGATGGTCCCGATTGAAATCAAATCATCTTGATCATAAGTTGAATTTTCATATTTTTTAACAATGTGGGCAACTAACCTTAGGTTATGTTCGATAAGTTTACTTCTTGCTTCTTTATCTCCCATAACCATTTGATTTAAGTATTTCTCTTCTTCTTTTTTATTTAATATACTAGGAAATACATTAACTGAATAAGAACCCGTAAAAAACATACAACTTTTTAATATTAATAATAAATAACTTAACAAATAAATCACCAATAAATTATATGCTTAACCAAAAGAAAAAACCTCTTGTAAGGGGTTATTGGTTGTCTTCCATATCTATTTTATCGATTTCATCAGCTAAATCCATTTGATTTTCTAATAAAATTTTAAGTTTTTTCTTAAACATAATTATATTTCTCTTTAGTCTAATGCTTTCAAGTTCAGTTTTTTCAGCTTGCATTAATGCTTCGTTAACAATGCGTGATGCATTTTTCTTAGCATCATTAATTAAATTGTCTGCTTCATCTTTAGCCAATTTTTTCATTTGATTAGCACTTTCTTCTGCCATTAAAATGGTTTTGTTTAAGGCTAATTCTAAATTATTATATTTATCAAGTGACTTTGAAAGTTCATTTATTTCACTATCTTTTTGTTTAAGTTTAGTAAGCATTGATTCATATTCAGAAACTACCTCATTAACGAATTTATTAACTTCTTCTTTATTATATCCATCTTTTGATGTGCTAAACTTTTCCACCTTTTTTCACATCCTTATTATTAGAAATCTATTTCATCCTCTACTTTTTTAGTTTTTTCATTTTCACTCATTTTACCTTGAACTGAAACATTTTTAGGAGTACATAAATATATTCCATTACCTAATTTTTGTAAATCTCCTCCAATAGCGTAAATACAACCTGTTAGAAAATCTATAATCCTTTTAGCTTGTTCACTAGTTACTCTTTTTAAATTTACAACTACACTGTTTCTTTTTTTTAAATGATCTGCTATTGTTTGGCTTTCTGAATATGCTCTAGGCTCTACTAGAATCATTTTACTACCACTATTTGCCTCTTCTTCTTTATAATTTTTTTCACTTATAGAATAAAACTCTTCTTCTACATTATTATCTCTTTCGGTTTCTTCCTTAAATAAATTACTTATTTTCAAGCCCATAAATAATTCCTCCTCGTACTATACTAATATCTTATCATAAACTAAGTTTAAATTAAAGAACAATTTTTAGATTTTCTTATTTTTTTCATAATGTGTGTTTGGGAGTGTGTTTAGAAATTGTTTTGCATTAAAAAAACCCATAAAATGGGCATAAATTTCAAATATGGTGTCTCCGGCGCGATTCGAACGCGCGACCGTACGCTTAGAAGGCGTATGCTCTATCCAGCTGAGCTACGGGGACATATCTCATACGAACAAGATAATTGTATAATATTTTTAGATATAAATCAAGAGCTTTTTTCAACAAAATTACACTCTTTTAACAAATAATTTTAAAAAAGTAAGCATTACTTAGCGTAAACACTTACTTTTTTCTTATCTTTTCCTAATCTTTCATATTTTACTACACCATCAATTAGTGCATATAAAGTATGATCTTTACCCATTCCAACATTTGTTCCTGGATAGATTTTTGTACCTCTTTGGCGATAAATAATATTACCTGCTACACAAGTTTGTCCATCTCCTAATTTAGCACCTAATCTACGACCAACAGAATCTCTACCATTTTGAGTAGAACCTTGAGCCTTAACATGAGCAAAACGTTGAATGTTTAATTTAATAAATAACATTTTTATTTCTCACTTTCTATTTTAATATTTTTTGGATAATCTTTTGCTAAATCTTTTAGCATTAATATTAAGTTGTTAAATAATTTTAAAGCATTTTCATCATCTAATATTTTAATTTCTATCATATTAGAATCATCTTTATATAAAATAGAATTCTTATTTAAACTATATATACCATTAACTGTACAAGTTATCAAACTTGATACTGAAGCACATACAATATCTTTACCATAATCATCATAATTAGCATGACCAGTAACTTTTAAAGAATTACTACTATAAACTACTTTAATCATATTAACCAACTATAGATTTAACTACTAATTTAGTATATGGTTGTCTATGTCCTTTAGTTAGACGATATTTCTTTTTAGGTCTATATTTAAACACTAAAATTTTCTTTTGTTTACCATGTTTAACTACTTCACAAACAACTTTAGCTCCTTTAACATATGGAGTTCCAGTTTTTTCACCAACAGCAAGTACATCAGTAAAATCAATTGTAGAACCTGCTTCAGCATCTAATTTTTCTACAAAGATTTCGTCACCTTCAGCAACATAATATTGTTTACCACCTGTAACAAATATAGCTTTCATTAATTTTCCTCCCATCTTTTTTAGGACTCGCCTTTAAGGTGTGTAAATACATCTTTTTACCTTTTCAGTGCGGTTTATAAATTAATTACAAACATAGTTAATATAGCAAATATTTTCTTTTATGTCCATAATTTTTACTCAGTTTATAAAATTTTTATCTATTTACTGGTATATTTTGGATTTAATTTTTGTATTTGTGGTAAAGTTAAGATTTTTTTAAAAGCAACTTGTTCAATTTGTTGAACCCTTGCTTTACTAATTCCAAATTGTTTCGCAATAAATTCATGTGATCTTTGCTTGCCATCTATAAATCCAAAATGATACATAAGAATTTGTTTGTTTCTATCACTAATAATTTTAGAATTAAAAATTAAATCTCTAATAGTTTCATTTAAAACTTTCTGTTCTACGGCTTCAATATAATCAATATCTGAAGGAATTATATTAATTAATTCTTCTCCGTTTTCACCATTGAAAAGAACCATATCTAATGAAATTATTTCTTTTGATAATTGTTTATAATCATCAATTTTATCTATAGGCAGCTGCAAACTTTTGGATATTTCATCATTAGTTGGAAAATAACCATTCGTGGAATAATACTCAAATATAAATTTTTTAATTTTTAAAACTTTATATGTTAATTTAACTGGTAATCTTAGCATTCTTAGCTCATTTGTAATACTTCCTAAAATAGTTTGCTTAATCCAAAACTTAGCATAAGTACTAAAACATAAACCTCTTTTATAATCAAATCTATCAACAGCAATAATTAAACCAAGACACCCCATATCAAACAGTTCTGAAGCATCATAGCCAACTCCAACATACTTATTTGCTATTGCAATAACTAGTGGTAAATTATGAAGTATTAACTTTTCTCTAGCAGCTTTACTGCCGGCTTCTAATTCTATAAAAAGTTTATATTGTTCTTCTTTAGATAGGAGTCTAATATCATTCTCTTTTAAATAATTTGTAATAAATGAGATGCCACGATTATCAATCATATAATTATTTTTCATAAAAACCTATTTAATCCTTTCACCATATATAAATCTTAAAGTTCGATTTTGACTTAATTTTTCTAAAGTTTTAGCTTCTATTTGTCTTACTCTTTCTCCAGTAATTGCTAATTTATCCCCAAGTTCATCTAATGTATGCTTATTATCATCAATAAATCCATATCGATAAGCTAAAATCACTTTTTCTTTTTTGTTCAAATTGGATTGATTAAAAATTATATTTTTAATTTGTTCATAAAATATTTTTTCTTCTTCATTATCAATATCGTTATTTGGATCCGAAATAAAGTTAATCATAGGTTCATCAGACATTTCATCATTTTCGGGTTTTGCATAGTCTAAAGATATAATTGATTGAAGTAATATCAGTGATTCATTAATTTGTTCTTCTGTTAAATTTAAAGCTTCAGCTATACTATAAGAATCTGGAAAACTCATATTTTGTTCATAGTATTTGTTCATGAATACCTGTATTTTAGTTAGTCGTTCATGTAAATAGACTGGCACTCTAATTGTTCTACTATTTTTCGCAATATTTCTTGTTATATAATGAGTTATCCAAAATGATGCATAAGTAGCAAATGTAAATCCTAAACGGTAATCATACTTTTCTGCTGCAACAGTTAATCCTTCATTTCCAGAAGATATTAAATCATCAAAGTCTACTCCGCGGCCAATATACTTTTTGGCAATTGAAACTACTAGACGCAAATTATATACTATTAATTTATTTCTTGCTTCTATATTTCCTTTTTCAATTAGATTACACAAGGCATTAACTTCATCTTTATTTAAAATCTTAGAAGGTAAACTATCATAGTATACATCTATACCATTAATTTCACCTTCATTATATGTTTTATCATTGGCTCTCATCTCAGGTATTTGAGAAATTAAGTTAAAATTTCTAATAAAATCATAATATTTCATAAATTTTTTTATAAGTTTATTGTCAATACTATCGTAATCATTATTTAGGCAATAATTTCCTATAATTTTATACAATTTGTCACTTGTATTAAGTAAAAAAACAATTTCGTTTTTTACTTAAGTAAATATGATTTATATAAATATATTCCATAAGCTTATTAAAACTTGTTTCCATGTCATTTTCTGATAAATAATAATTAATATATCTTTTTAGAAAATTTATCTTATAAGTATTAATTGCTTGTTTTTTTTCTTTCATTTTTTCCTCCATATGTAATTGAGAACGATTATAAACGTTATGATTTTAGTAATTCCAATCTTGGTGTAATTTTTGCATTTTTGAACTTAAAGATAATTTCTTTAACGCTTTCTTTTCATGCTGATTAATGCATTGCTTGCTTACACCAAAAATGTTACCAATTTCCTCAAGACTATAACAAATTCCATCAATAAAACCATATCGATACATAATAACTTTTCGTTCATTTGGAGACAAAATTGCCATTTCATCTACTAAACTCCTTATTTTACTTGCAAATATTTTATTTTCTATTTCAATTTCTAAAATATTATCATCATCAATAAAATCAATTATTTCGCATTCGTCACTTGAATCACCATTATTTTTTACATAATCATTATAAGAAGATACACGATTGATATTAAATAACGCTTCATCAACTTCACTAGGTAGTAATTTTGATTCTAATGCAATTTGTACAACGTTTGGATTAGTACCATATTTGTTATAATAATTCGAAATAATTTTTCTTACTTTCGCAATATTTTGGCTTACATTAACAGGAACTCTAATAATTCTTGATTCGTTGTCTATTGCTCTAATAATATAGTGTCTTATCCAGTATGTTGCATATGTAGAGAATCTTATACCAACTCTATAGTTATATTTTTTGACTGCTTTAATTAATCCTTCGTTACCAGTTTGAATTAGATCTAAAAATTCTATTCCAAAATTAGTATATTTTTTAGCTACTGGAATAACAAGTCTTAAATTATAATATATTAATTTATCAAAAGAACTTTTATCACCTTTTTCAATATTTTTGCATAAATTAATTATCTCATCATAACTTAAGATTTTTGATGGCAATTGGTTTAAATATTGTTTAAGGGTTTCATCATATAATGTACCACTATCAGTTAGGCTATCATTATTATGTTTTTTTGCTTCTTGTTCTACTTTTTGCACTTGTTCTATAAAATTTATACTTTTAATTGCTAACGTAATAAAACTTTTATCTTCGATTTTTAATATCTTTCGATTTTTTATAATATATTTTAACGTATTTCTAAGTGCTATACTATCATTTATTAAACATAGCATTTCTTCACTATTAATTATTATATTTTCATTATTAATAAATTCTAAAAATAAAAGTATATTTTGATAATCGTTACCATCTATAAAATTTATATTTATATAATCTATTAACTTTTCTATCTTTATAGAATCAATATTATTCATAATTCCCCCTAAAAGTTCCTATATTGTACCATACATTAGTTGAATTTACAAGTGTTTTTATTATAAAAAAACGAACAAGTATTTGAAAAAAGATAACTATTAGTGTTATCTTTTATATCATCTAAATTTTCGAATTTCCTTACATCTTTGTAATTTTTTCTTAGCTTTAGATTCAATTTGTCTAATTCTTTCCCTTGTAACTCCATAAATTTGTCCAATTTCCTCAAGAGTATAGATTCTACCATAAAATCCAAAACGATATTTAATTACCTCTAATTCTTTTGGGGTAAGATTTGATAAGTTATTTAATGCATAGTTAAAATTTTTGCTAATTGCCTGATCTTCTATATTTTCTTCAAATCCCGGAATAAATTCCATAAATTCAGTTTCGTCTCCATCGTCACATCTAATCAAACTATTTAATGATATTGGTTCTTCCATATTATTTAAATAATAAAAAACAGTGTTTTCATCTAAATTTAAAGCATTTGCGATTTCATCTTTATTTGGATATCTATTATTTGATTTATAAAATTCATATCTAAATTTTTTTATTTTATTTAATGATTCATGAGCATGAACAGGAACTCTAATAAGTCTTGACTCGTTTGCAATAGTTCTAGAAATTGCTTGTCTTATCCACCATCTTACATAGGTTGAGAACTTATATCCCATTTTATAATCAAATTTTTTAGCACCTGTTATTAATCCTTCATTACCAGATTGAATTAAATCTAAAAAGTCAATTCCACTATTAGTTGTTATTTTTCTTGCATACTTTTTAGCAACAGAAACAACTAATTTTAAATTATATTTAATAATTTCTTTGAATGCTTCTTCATCACCATTTTCATATTTAATATATAATTTAGCTATTTCTTCCTTAGTTAAAATTTTTGATGGAAGGCTTCTAAAATATAACGTTACTGGATCCATTTCATCAACTGATGCATATAAATCAAATTTATCTAATGATTCTTCTTCTTCTTCTTTTTGACTAGTAATATAATCTTCATATGCATAAATCATATTATTTACAAATTTGATATTCATTGATTTTAATTTTTCAATATTATTTGGTATACAAACTCTAGAAACCATATTTTTAAATAAATCATTGTTCTCAATTAACATTTCAATATAAACAATGTCTAAAGGTTCTTTTTCATCTCCAAAAATAATGTTATTTTCTAAAATAAAAGAAATTAGTTTTTCTAAATTATCATATGCTTTAGTATCATTATCTTCAAAATTATCATTAATAAATTTTTTTAATATTTCTAAATTCTTATTATCCATTACTGCACTTTCCTTTCAAAATTGACTATATACTAGCATAAAATCACTATTAAATCAAGTTATTTTTAACATTTTATATACCTATGTTCGGGTATTAACCAAAATAAAAAGAAGCTATATGCTTCTTTAACAAATTAATTTAAAGCGTCTTTTAATTTGTTTCCAGCTTTAAATGTTGGAGCAACTTTAGCAGGGATTGAAATCTTTTCTTTAGTTAAAGGATTAATTCCTTCTCTAGCAGCTCTTTCTTTAGCAGCAAATGTTCCGAATCCAACTAATGAAACTTTACCACCATTTTTTAATGCTTCAGTAATACCAGCAAGTGTTGCATCTAACGCTCTTAGAGCTTCAGCTTTACTCATATTTGCTTCAGTAGCAATAAATTCTACTAATTCTTGTTTAGTCATTTTGACTTCCTCCTATTATTAATTTTATAAGGTAAATTACCCTACAAATAAAATTTACCAAAACTAGGGACAAAATGCAATAAAAAAGGGCTATTTTTTAAAAAAACATACGATTTTATCTAAGAATATAATTAAATTAAACAAATATTAATCTCTTTTAAATTCTTTTGGTTCATTGTTAGATATATCTTTAATCAATTTACCCATTTTTTTATACTTTTCTATTCCTTCTTTAGTGAAAAAAATACTTTTCTTAAATTAAACTAGCAATAATTATCTATTAGCTTTGATATAAAGTCCCTTGATTTTTCGATATGTATAAATGTTAAAGAAGGTAATGAAGGTATAAGCTCTTTTGGTAAATCAACCTTGTAATTTCCTAAGTATATAAATTTATCTAAATCTTTTTTAGTAATGTTAAGTTCAAATATATAAGTATATAAATAATTAAATTCATTGGGATAAAATATAGTTTTTTCAATTTTTCTCGGCATCAAAATATGTTTCAAGTCCAATATATGGATAAAATCTTCTTTCCCATAAGATAAGTTCTTTTTTTATATACTTTGAGTTATTTATAGTATTTAAATCTATATTATCGATAGAATCTATTATTTTAGCTCTAAATAACTTTTTAGAGATTGTGTTACCATATTTTTCACTAAAATCTTCTGTTTTTATAAAAAGAAAATATTTTCCATCAAATTCCTTATTATAATTTTCAATCTTAATAGCGAGCGTATCGCCTTCATTTAATTTTATCATTTTTTATCCTTTAATTATCTAGTATAAATATATCACATATTTCCTAAAAAAATAGAAAAGACAACACTTTTAAATGTTATCTTTATAAAACTATAGCTATTAAATTGTTTGATCCTTTATTAACTATTTTAGTAACTGTGTTAGATAATTTATATCTAGTTGCTTCTGGCATCATTGATAATTTAGCTTCTATTCCCTCTTTAACAATGACATCTAAACTACGGCCAAATATTTCACTTTTCCAAATGCTTGATGGATCTTTTTCATAATCCTTCATAATATAGTTTATTAATTCTTTACTTTGCATTTCAGTTCCAATAATAGGCTCGAATGTACTTTCTACATCAACTTTCATTAAGTGAATAGAACTAGCTAGGGCTTTTAACTTAACACCATATTTAGAGCCTTGTTTAATAATTTCTGGAGTAGATAGTTTCATATCTGATAAGCTTGGATAAACAATACCATAGCCTGTTGCTTTAGCCATTTTTAAGGCATCTTTAACACTTGATATTTCATCTTTACCACTAGAATAATCCATAAATATTTTAAGAAGATTTCCTTTGTTTAAGGTAATACCTCCAAGTAATTCTTTTAATGTTTCATTGTATAGTTCATTAGAAGAATCTAAATTTAATGTAACTACGCCTGTTTTAGTATTAACATTAGAAATATAGGCTTTATTTATATATTTACTATCTTGATAATAACTAATTATTTTATCAGCATCTTTAAGTTTGCTTATACCATCCACGCTTTCTCTTAATTTAGTTATATATTCTTCTTTTATTGGATGATCATTATTTAGCATATGAACCCATGATGGAATATTAATTTCAATATCTAAAATTGGGAATTCATATAGGGCTGTTTTTAAAATTTCATACATATCCTTTTCATTCATTTTATCAACGTTAATAGGAAGAACAGGAACATCGTAATTATCAGTCAAACTTTTAGCTAGATTTCTAGTTTCTTCTTTTTCGGGATGAATTGTATTTAAAATAACAATAAATGGTTTATTAATCATTTTAAGTTCGGTTATAACCTTTTCTTCGGTACTGGTTATTTCTCCTCTAGTAAATTCACCAAATGAGCCATCTGTTGTCATGACTATTCCAATGGTAGCATGATCTTTAATTACTTTTTCAGTACCAATTTCAGCGGCCTCCATAAATGGGATTTCTTCATCATACCAAGGTGTTTTAACCATTCTAGGGTTTCCTAATTCATCCTCGTATCCATTTGCACTTTTAACTACATAACCAACACAATCTATTAGTTTAACATTGGTAGTAAATTCATCTATTTTAATATTTGCTCCTGATGATGGAATAAACTTAGGTTCCATGGTCATAATTGTTTTACCAGGAGCTGATTGTGGGGATTCATCTATGCATCTTTTCTTTAAATCTTCATCTTCAATATTGGGTACAATAAAATTCTCTATTACTTTTTTAATAAATGTAGATTTACCAGTTCTAACTGCTCCAACAACACCTAAATATATTTCTCCATTTCCCCAAGTTGAGATGCTACTTATTATCTCTTTCTTTTCCATTCTCATTTTCCTTTCAATTAAAATGTATGAATGTAGTAAATATTTATGCAAGAAAAAACTAAGTTTATTACAACCTAGTATTATTTATAGATGTTAATTTATTATAAATCGGTAATAAAACTTTTTCATATTTATATTTTAAAGCTTTCATATAAAAATCTTTTTGAATTTTAAAAATCATTTATAAGAATACCTTTTTTACTTCCACCATGGCCACCATAACTAATACCACTTAAATTGAAATTGTCAAATTCTTCTAATTTAATCATATAATCCTCCATATTTTTTTAATAATGTTTTGTAATCTCCTTCCATTATATGATTTCTAAGTAAATATGATTTTGCCTTAATTTCTAGCATATCAAATTTTATGTCGTAATTAAACCAATCGCCATCTTTATCATATTTTTATAATTCAGTTATAATTTCTTGAAGCATTTTTGGTAGTTTAGATATATCATATTCAATATTATAATCATATAATGGTTTAACAGTTTTAAAAGAATCTTTGCTATTTTTTATCTTACCCTCCTATTAGAGGATATCAAATATTTTCATAATTAAACATAGCTAGTTATAAATTACAATAATTATCGCAATAATTATTTTTTTCTAATCAATGTCTTTTTTGATGATTTTATTAAATCATTAGTACCTATAGTAACTATTCCTCTTTTTATACCATCTTGAATTAAATTTATTTGTTTTTGCATTATATGAATATATATTTCAAAATTAGGCCAACTGTTACTATATATTTTTTTATTATATTTACCTTCTCCATCATTTATATCAAAAAGTCCCGCATTGTAATATTCTCTATCTTTAGCAAGCTCATTATTTTAGCACATTTTTAAAATTTTTTCATTAAAAAAACTAAAACTTCTTTAAGCTCTAGTTTTTTTAATTTCAGATTTAGTTGTTCCATCAATTTGATTTATTTTATTCATCAATTCTTGATATGTATTTAAATTAAAAGTTTCATCATCAAAATCAGATATACTAAAGAGAATAGTATAAACGTCTTTTCCAAAACTCTCCATCATTTTTCTATCTCCACTGCCAATTACAATTCCATATTCCAATAAATTTAAATATCTTATTGTATCAGTTGCAGATACATTATTTTTTAATAAATTAGTTATAAGTATATGGGTTGATCTACCAGATATAATATTAGGATCACCAAAAATTCTTTTTTTCTTGATACCATATAATTTTTCATACTTAGAATTAGTAACTATATTTTCTTCACTGTTTATAACATCCAAGTTATTAATTATTAAGTTATAACTATCATCAATTGCTTGTTTAATTTGATTTAAACAAGTATTATCATATTCATCACTAGCAACTCCGAATTTTAATAAGATATTTTTATATGCATTTAGCACAGTTATTTGATTTAAATTATTTAAATCGTTAATATCTAATACGCAAAGTGCAATATTTAAATCACTTATTAGCTTATTTTTATCTGAATTTTCTAGTCTATCCTTAATCTTCTCTAATATTTTATTAGCGTTTTGTTTATATTCTTGATTTTCTTTTTCTGTAATATCTAAAATATTAGGATTTTTTAAATATTTATCAATAAGTTCACCTAACTCATTAGCATTTTCAAGCCCTATTTTTTCATAGAACTCATCAAGTCCATCACCCGTTATATATATATTTAATAATTCTTCTTCAAACATATCAAAGAATGTATCAAGAATAAACTCAGCCATTTCATATAAAGTTGAATCTTCCACCTGTGATTTATTAGAATTATCAATTAGGTAAATTCCTTTGCTATGAAGTAAATTGGTTATCTTTTTTGCTATTCTTTGATTAAAGATTTCATCTATCATACTTTCTTTATAGTACCTAGTTGTATTTTTACCAGCATCAGAAATGAGCATACCCATTTGAATAATATAGTCTCCATAACCCTTGTATTCTTTCAAATGCATTCCAATAATATGATTGATTTCATGAATAAGTAGTATATCAAAATAATCTTGTTCGTCAAACATTTGAGCTAATTTTCCTTTTACAGTTGTTAAAGTAATGATTGGATAAAGTTGTATCTTATTATTTTCGACTTTGATAAAATTAGGTTGTACTTCATTATGTTGTTGAGCTTCAAAATCATAAAATTCAGCACTAAAATCTGCTCTTTCCAAAAATTTTATCTGATTTAAGACTTGCATATTTTCTTTAAAATTTAATGAAGATGTTCTAAATTCATTGTTTGCCAAACTTTCTATTTCATCATAAATGCTAATTAATTGATCAGCTATATCAATAGATATTTCCTTTATATCTGATTTTTCATAAAAAGTATTTCTAATATTTAATATTTGCTTTGTATTAATTCTATTTACGCTATTTTTAGGAGTTTTATCAACTATGCTTTGACTAGTGCTACCAAAAGCTCCTATTTGTGAATCATTATCATTTAAAATATTATTACCGAATAAAAATTCAAAATCATCTTCTGATAACTTAACTAAGTTTAAAACTTTATCATGAAGCATTTTTGAATACTTTTGATTTATATCATCATATAATTTTTGTATTTGTTTTTTATCCTTATATCCACACAATAAAATTAGACAATTATTAATTTTATTAGAAATTTTTGTTCTATAATTTTCACCATATATTTGAACAAAACAATTTATTATTTCTTCTAAAGTTTCTTGATTAAAATTCAATTATATCACCTCAATCATTTATATTCTTTTTACCACATATTCTTCAAGTCTGTCAATAATATATTTAACTATTTATAATATTAATCACTAATGGAGATATAATTATTAATAGAATTAAAGGAATAAATATAAATACACTAACTAAACTTATTTTTATAGGCATTTTATTGATTCTAGCTTTAGTATCTAGAATGAGTTTATCAGATAAATAAGATAATTGATTAGATAATGATTCAACAATATTACTTCCATAGATATTTGATTCTACTAAATTTAGAATAATATTATTTACAGTATCAGAAGGTATTCTTAGCTTTAAATCATCAAGGGCTTCATTTAAACTTTTACCTAATGAGACATCTTCCATTACTTTATTAAATTCCTTAGATAAATCATTATCAATATTATTACTAGTTAGTTCTATTGCTTTACCTAGATTAGTACCTGATTCTAAATTCAAACTTAATATTTGAAAATAAAATATTGATTCTTTTTCAAGTTTTTTAGCTCTTTTTAATAAGGGATAGTCAAAAAAGAAATATTCCATAGCTTTAAAATAAATAACCACTATAATTAAAGAAACTATTATGTTTATTTTTGTTAATATTAAAATAAGAAAAATAAATAATGAAATAATAAGATGACTTAATAATAATTCATCAACATTATAATTATGAGATAAACCAAATAATTTATTTTTTTCATTTATTCTTTTTAAAGTTTTTTTTGTATATATACGGGCTACTAAACTATTCATAATCCACCTTCAATATTCTTTTTATGATTAAAATATAACTTACGTATAAAATTATAATTAATAATATTATTACTATTCCAATTGGATTTGTTATTAATGGTGCAAAATAATCAGGACTAATTATTAAAAGAACAGTGGTTAATAATATAGGCATAGCAAGTAAGCAATAATAAACTAGTTTAGATGATGCGGTCATACTATTTAATTCATCTTTTAATCTTTTATTATTAGTAAACGAATTTTCAATATTAGAAAATACTCCAACTAGATTACCTCCAGTTAAATTAAGCAGAGATAATGTACTAGTTATGTATTTAATATCTTCTACTTTTGCTCTTTCATAGAATCTATCAAAAACATCTTTTAAGTCTAGACCATATTCTAAGTCATAACTTATTTTAGCAAATTCTTCTTTAATTGGACCTGATAAGTCTTTAACAACCATATCAACTGCTTGAGTTATATTGTATCCTGATTTAAAGGCATTATTCATAATAACTATAGCCTTTAATAAATCATTTTCAATTAGTTTATTTCTTCTATTTATTTCTATATTTAAAACAACATTATAAGTATAATAACTTAGTAACATAATTAATAATAAAAACATTATATTAAAACTATTTTGAAATAAACTATATAAAATATATAAGATTCCACATATCATTGATATACAAAATTTAGTAGCTATAATTGAAATACCATTATTATCTTTATAGGCATATTTATTAAATTTTTTAGATTTGTTTTTAAAATAGGCGGATTTACTTAAGATATTAATTAAAATATTTTTAAACTCTAAATAACTATTGTAGAAATAGTCACCAACACTGATTGATTTATCTTTATTATTTATAGTATATTTATTTATTCTAGAACTTAGTTTTAAAGATTTATTAAGTTTGATAGTATAAATAATTATAAATAATAGTGGTAAGATAAGAATTAATTTAACTAATATACTTAAGGTCATATTTATTTTCCTTTCTATTTAAAGATATTATCTAGGGTATCTACTCCTCTTGATTTTAATATGTTGTATACGTCTGGTTTTTTACTTGTTTTAACATATTCTCCATTTTCTTCTCCAGTTTTAGTTATACCTTTTTGTTTAAATTCAAAGATAGTATTTAATTTAATTACATCTCCATTAAAACCAACCACTTCAGATATATTGGTTATTTTTCTTTTACCATCATGCATTCTTTCAATATTAATTACTAAATCAATAGCGTTATCAATATATTCTCTTATGGCTTTAACGGGAATATCAATTCCACTCATTAATACCATGGTTTCTAATCTATTTAAGGCATCTTCAGGACTATTTGCATGAAGAGTTGTTAATGATCCATCATGACCTGTGTTCATAGCTTGTAACATATCAAATGCTTCTTTACCACGACATTCTCCAACAATGATACGATCTGGTCTCATTCTTAGGGCATTTATAACTAAATCTCTAATTGTTACTATAGAGCTATTATTATAATTCATTGTTCTTGTTTCTAAACTTATAACGTGTTCTTGTTCTAATTTTAATTCAGCAGCATCTTCAATTGTTATAATACGTTCATCATTTCCAATAAAAGAACTTAAAATATTTAAAAGAGTTGTTTTACCACTACCAGTTCCACCACAAACAATTATATTTAACTTACCTCTTACGGCTCCTTCTAAAAACAAAGCCATGTCATTGGTTAAACTACCAACTCTAAGTAAATCATCAATATGAGTCATATTTCTTTTAAATTTACGAATAGTCATAACTGGTCCATTTACTGATAAAGGAGGAATAACGGCGTTAATACGTGATCCATCTTTTAATCTTGAGTCAACCATTGGGCTTGATGAATCAATGGTTCTTCCTTGAGGTCCAATTAATCTTTGAATTGTTCTAATAATATGATCATCATTAATAAAGGAAACACTGGTGTCTTTAACTATTTTACCATCTATTTCTACATAAACATCTTTAGGCCCATTGACCATTATTTCACTTATATTATCATCAGTTAATAGCTCAGTAATAGGACCATTTCCACTTACTTCATCTTCAATTAAATTATAGATATGATTTCTTTCAACATTAGTTAAATCATATCCTTCAAGACATTTATCTACTTCATTATTTATAAAGTCACTTAATTCAATTCCTTCAGGTATTTCAGTATCAACTAGGTGTTCTATTATTATTTTTCTTAACTTATCTAATAATTTCTTATCAGGAAATACATCATAATCAGATACCATGCTGTCTTGATAATCATTAGGATGTGTAAAATCAAAAGATTCTAATAAAGTTTTCTTCATTATTTTTTACCTCCTATTATTTCGTTTGCCATTAATTCAAAGACTTTTTCATCTTTAAATTTACTATATTTATAAGTTATTAATTCACCATTTAAAACAAGTTCATCTAATTTTGAAACATGGAAACTAGAACTAATTACGTAATCAATATTTGATCCTAATATATTTTTTAAATCATAATTACTAAAGAAATTTTTATTAGGTATAAAACTATTATTAACAATTATCTTATATTTTTTTAATTCATTTTCTTCGAATATGTTAAGAATATTTTTTAGATTCTTAAGAGAAACGAAATCATTTGTGGTTACAAAATAAATTAAGTCACTTTTATCTAATGCAAAGACGTTTACCTCATTTAGACTACTTGCTGTATCTATTAATATTACGTCATACGCATATACACATTTATCTAACAAAATATCTATATATTTTATACTTATACGTGATGCTTGTCTTGGATCTTTAGGGCATGCTATAAATGAGATGTTATCATCATACTTAGTTATGTATTTATCCATATCATCATATTTATTATTTAAGTAATCTTCAGCAAAGTTATAGATTGTTTTATTAACGTCTTTATTAAGGGAAAAAGCAATTGCCCCGTTTGTTAGGTCTAAATCAACGATAAGAACTTTTTTATCCATTTTAGATAATGTTCCAGCAAGTGAAAGAAGTGTTGTCGTTTTTCCAACTCCACCTTTGGCTGAATACATACATACAATTTTACCTCTAGCCATATTAAGAACCACCTTTATTTTCTTCTATAATTATACCATTATTTGTATTAATAACAATATAATTTATTTTAATATTATAATTTTTAATATTTATTATCTTGCCAAACGTACTTTTAAATTTATAATTATTTTGAATGTATATTTTATCTTCATCTAATTTATAATTGAAATTATTAGTACTATAACCATTTTTTTGATATAAAGTTTTTATTTCTTCTTCATCTTGGGTACTTTTTAAAATAGTTTTAGTAACACTTTCATATTTCATTTGTTCATTTATGATAGTAGCATAATCAAAAGTAAACGCAAGAGAAATAAAAATAACTGGTAAAATAATAATAAATATTGTTAAACTTTGTCCTTTTTTATTCACTTAGTATTACCCTTTCACTTTTAATTTTATAAGGTTTTCCTAAAACTTTAGAAAGTCCTGGAGTTATTGTTTTGTAATTTTTAGTTAAGGTTAAATAAACATAATTATCTTTTACCTCATATGTTAATGTTGCATCAGTTATTTTATTTAATTCATCAATTTTATTTTCTTTATATAAAGTTATTGTTTCATTCATATCTGATTCTAAATGATTTTTATAAGAAAAAATTAGCATCATATCAGTTATAAACATGATTATGTAAATTATAACTGGAAGAATAATAATAAATTCAACTAATGCTTGTCCTTTTTTATTCATTTTACCAACCCTTATCATAATTAAATTATAAAATATTTATGTTATTTTTACAATTAAAAACGATAATGATTTATATTCATTTATTGTTTTAAATGAATTATTTATCATTATCATTTTTTATTAATTATTAATAGTAGATTTTACGATATTCATAGCATCTAAATTCACTATAAGAACAATCATAATAATAGGTTTCTGGTATTGTCCTATCAAATGTACAAGTATATGGTGAAAAGCCAGGGCAATGACAACCAGTTGTCCAAGGTACACATGTTGATGTGATTGTTTTATAGCGTGTTCCCGTACAGGTTTGTGAAACAGTTACGTTTCCACCGTTTATGCATTCAGAACTATTTGCCTCAGTAACTTGCATATAACAAGAACTACTATTTCCTTCATTATCATAAACTGTATATGTTTGGCTTGACTTAATACCCGTGTAGGTTTTACTTGTTTCTCTACATCCTGAACCATTATCATAGCAATTTACTGTAAGTGTTACTCCATTTGGAGAGTTTACATTAGATTTAGAAATTGAACATGTAGGAGGAGTAGTATCTTTCCATTTTGCATATATTTTTTTATCTTTACCGGTTAAAATTTGGTATTCGTTACTAGAATATTCTGTTTGTCTATCATAAGTATTAATTCCCCATCCAATAAATGTGTAACCAGTTCTTAAAGGAACCTTATATGCACTATTTGAATTTAAAAAATCAATAAATCTTGTTTGTTTTTCATGATTAAATACATTTTCAAATAATTTTACTGATGGTTTACCAGATACATTAAAATATCCTTTATTAGCATCTAATGTTATATTTGCACTTAATATATAATAATTGTTACTTATTGATGAAGATGTATATTCTTCTAATTCATTTTTTACGAATAAAAATAATGTTGTTTTATTCGTATTAACAAGTTCTGGAAATTCATTTTTTAAATTAATTATTTTATTATCTTGTTTTGTTAGTTGTTTACTTTCAACCGTTTTCCACCTATCATCACATGATGTTATATTATTTGTAGTGGTTAAGCAATAAGATAATTTAGTATTACTTTTATCTTCAATATTATAAGTTAATATTCCTTCGTATGAATATTCATTATCATATCTTGATATTACATTAAAACTATTTATTTTAGGTTTTGCTGGTTTTATTGTTATTGTTCTTTCTGCTATTTTCTTATTATTTGAATTACTTACTGCTGTTCCATCTGGTGTATAAGTATATCTTATTTTATATGATCCAAGTTTACTAGTATTTATTATTTCATCTGTACATATTCTTCCATCTTCCATGTATGCGATAAAATTTGCTGATGTATTATTTTCATTATAACTTATTAAGTTAACTCCTGCTTTTAATCCAGTTAATGAATTTATAATTTGTAATTCATTCGTATTTATTCCAATATAGCATAAATTTCTTTCATCAGAATTATATACGGCATTATAATTTCTTACATATAAATAATTTTCTCCATTATTATTTTCATAGGGATAATCTGTCATTAATTCATAGTTTTCATCATAATAAACTTTAATTTTATCATTTTGATTAATTTTTTCTTTTGTTCTAGGATCAATTAAATTTTCATTTAAATAACCATTGTTAATTACATCTCTTGCTTCTAATATTTTATAAGAAAAATTATCATTTAATTCATTAATAATTTTTGGTGTATTATTAGCGTAAAGCAAGGCACTTGATTTAACTTTTTCAACATATTCTTCATAACTACTTAATTGTTGCTTTTTTATTGTACTATTTAGTGAGATTCCCACTATTACACCAATAAGTGCAAGAAGTGCAACTGACACTATTATTTCTACTAATGTAAATCCTTTTTTATTCATATATTATTCACTCCTATAATCTATTACTATATTAATGATAATATATTTTTAATTAAATTTCAATTTATATGGATTATTTTTTTCACCTGTTCCAGAAAAAAATTCAACATTAGATTTTAGATAAAGTGATGGGTAAACATTGACGGCATCATACGCTCCATAATCACTAACAGCACCGTCACCACACACAATGAACACGTTAAGCGCGCCTTCATAGTAAGGAGATAATGTCCAGTACCAACTAGACTTTGCTAACCAGTTATCTGTCTTACATTTTCCGTTTGTGTAATCCCATTTATCATTTGCTTTATCATATGTTACACCTGCTCTTAGGTTTTCATGACATTCTGCAAGTGTTGTAGCATATCCATAATCGCTTGGATATATTAATCCAACCTTACCTGTCCATGTGGTAGGACGACTATTTTGATAGGTTATTGTTCCTCTTTCTTTATTATATTGATCTAATAGAGGTAATCCATATGGTGGAGTTTCTAGTTTGCTGTAAGTGTTCCCTCCAATATTCCATAGACTTTCGCTTATCATATTTTGATAATTACTTTTTATCACGTTAGTATAATTAAATTCTCCGGTTTGACGAAGTACTGGTTTCTTATTTGTTAAATCATAATAAGAATTATACCAGTTATTCTTGTTGACGGTTAAAGTTGTATCTAGATAATCTCCATTTAATTCTTTCATTAAATCTGCTTTTGTCCAATCATTTATTCCCCAATAATCATTATACTCTAAATTTAATTTAGCATCCCATGAAAATCTGCCTAATGATTCATCTCTAACTAATTTAAGTTTCTTACTTGTTGCTCCACTAGAATCTTTTACATTAAATACTCCAATTATTCTCCATAATTCTCCTGTGTTACCAAACTCAACGTAATTTCTAGGGGTGCTTCCTGTGTATCTTACATTTTTATCTACGGTTGGATCGATAAATAATCCATGTTTATTGTTACTATCTAGTTCTTGAACTTTACTTACATATTCTACCGAATTTATTCCTTTACTTTCAAAATTAACAATTAACTTATTTGGAATACTATTTAATTTATCTATAATTATTTGCCACTCACCCGTTGCATAATTACAATTAAAACTTACTGGACTATCTTTTAGTTCAGTATTATTTTTATATGCAGTTGATATAGCATTATAAAAGCAAGTTGTAGGTAATTCTTTTACTTCTACGCCATCTACATACGCTACTATATCTATATCTTTATTAATACCTTTAATATATTTTATTTGGTTTGCTAGTTCTAAGTCATTCCATATATATCCTGCATTTAAATTAAGTTTTATATAATAATCATTATTACTTTTATTATTTGTTAAGATAGTTAATGACTTTGTTTTATTTGAATTTATAGTTCCACTTACTTCACTAGATTCAGCTTCTTTAGATACACTTATATCACTTGGTATATTCTTACTTGTCTCTGTACAATTTTGATTATTACATAATTCATATGTAAATTCATATTTAACATCTATTTTATTTAAATTAGTTAATATTATATTAAATTGTTCTATCTTACCTGCTTGTAAATGTAATATTCTATCATTTGTTTCACCACTATTTGTTGTTATATTAAATGATAAATCATTAACCTTTATATTAGCAATCTTTTTATTTTGACTACTTGTAAACATCGATAATGAATAACCTAAAGTAAATATAAATAATAGTATAATTCCCATTATAGTTAATATCTTTGCTTGTTTATCTTTTTTTATTAAATTAAAAAATTTGATAAGTTTAGTTTTCATATTTTTAAGCTCCTATTCTTATCAAATTATATTACTAAAAGCCCCCCCGTCAAGCGAAAATTTGTTCTATTTTATATACTTATATTTCTTATAATACCATACAATATTACAACAATTAGTAAACTAGGCATCATCTTATTAACTATATTGCTTAATTTATTTTCTTTATTTAAAACATAACAATAATTAATATATAAATAATAAATAATAAAAGGAATTATTAAAATAGTTACTAAAGCGTTATATTGAAAAGCCTTATTTATATCTAAATTAACTAATGAAAATAAACATCTAGTTATACCACATCCAGGACACTTTAAACCAGTTATTAAATTAAATATACAAGGAATACCAATATTAAAACTAATATATATTTTATAATATAAAAAGAAAAGTAATATTAATCCTATATTTATTAATACTACTCTATTTAATCTAGTTTTCAAATTTATTTAAATCACTTTGCATTAAAATAAGACTAATTAAATCAGCTTTAATAATAGATAAAACCATATATATTATTGAATTATCATTAATATCTTTACTATAACTTTGTCCTAAATTATATAATTTTCTACCCATATCATAATTCCAATATATTAAATATAATCCACAAGTTAAAATTGACAATAACACAACTGTAATACCAGAAGTAGAATAATCATCATTTAATGAATTTACATCATCTGTTATAGTAGCAATCCAATATAAACTATATAAACCACATGTTATAACAGTTAAAATTATTTGAGTAGCAATATCTCTTTTATTAATTTTAATATTATTTATTTCTTCATTTTTAACTTCTTTAGCTTCTTTTTCTATTTTTTTACCGCAATTTGAACAATAAATATCTTTACTTTTTATTTCTTTACCACAATTTGAACAATATTTCATATTTATTCCTCCACTTTAAAATCTTTTTCTTCACCATTATCCATTAATATTTTATTAACAGATTCTGTTGCTTTAGTTAATTTATCTCCACATATTTTAGCAAGTTTCATAGCCTCACTATATGTTTCAATAGATGAATCTAAATCAATTTCTCCATTTTCTAATTTTTTAACACTTGCTTCTAGTTCATTCATTAAATCTTCAAATTTTTTATCTTCCATAATTATTCTATCCCTTCAACTTTCGCATTTATTTTACCTTTAGATAATCTTATATTAATATTATCCCCTACTTTTAGTTTTTCACTATCTTTAATTATTTTATCATCCTTAGTTATGACTGAATATCCCTTAGATAATATACTTAAAGGATTAAGTAACTCTAATTTATTTAATAGTAAATTATATTCATGATATTTTTCTTTAAATAATTCTTCCGGATTACATAGTATACGATTATTCTTTAAGTGTTCATATTTAGTTTTATTAATTTCAATTTTATTTATAATATAATTATTTAATCTATCTATTAAATCACTTAATTTTTGTTCTTTAATTTCATAAATATTAAGTGGATTAGTTAAAACATAAGATGATTTTAATTTATTTAAAACATTTTGATAATTCTTTATTTTTGTATTAATTATATTAGTACTTCTTAATTTATATTGAGTAATTAAATTAAGTAAATCACTCATATTTGGTACAGCCATTTCAGCAGCTCCTGTTGGTGTTGGTGCTCTTAAATCAGCAACAAAATCAGCAATTGTAAAATCTATTTCATGACCAACTGCACTTATTATAGGTATTCTAGAGTTATATATTGCATCTGCAACTATTTTCTCATTAAAAGCCCATAAATCTTCATATGATCCTCCACCACGTCCAACTATTAATAAATCAATATCATCATACTCATTTGCTTTATTAATTTGTTTTACAATATCATCTTTAGCAAGTTCACCTTGAACTAAACAAGGAAATAATAAAGTTTCACATATAGGATATCTTCTTTTAATAGTACTTAATATATCTTTAATAGCAGCTCCAGTTGGGGCTGTAACAATTCCAATTTTTTTAGGATATTTTGGTAACTTCTTTTTATGTTCTTCATTAAAATAACCAAGTTCACTAAGTTCTTTCTTTAAAGCCTCAAACATTAAATAAAGATTACCCAATCCATCATTAGTCATCTCTTCAACATAAATTTGATATTGTCCAGTTGGTGGATATAAAGAAACCTTACCACAAACAAGAACTTTCATTCCATCTTCAGGTACAAAATTTAATTTAGATGCATTAAAAGAAAACATAACCGCATTTATTCTTGATTCTTCATCTTTTAAAGTAAAATATAAATGTCCTCTAGTATGTCCCTTAAAATTAGATACCTCACCCTTTAAATAAACTTTTTGAATATTAGGATCAGTATCAAATTTATTTTTAAGATACCTATTTAAAGTACCTACTGTAATATATCTTCTTTCCATTACTCGTTTATTATCCTATCTAAACAAGCATTAATCATCTTTCTAACTGCATCATCACTATATTTCTTAGCAAGTTCTAAAGCCTCATTAATAACTACTATATTAGGTGTATCCATATATTTTATTTCATATATAGCCATTCTAAGAATAGCCCCACCGGTTAAATCTAATCTATCAATTGTCCAATCTTTTAAATATTCATTTGCTATATTAGTTAATTCATCAAAATTAGTAACAATCCCATAAACCATATCTTTAACAAACTCATTATCTATCTCAACATTTTCTTTAATAACTTCATCTACACTATAGTTCATTTTATTATTCCTATATAAAGTTATTTGATAAATAATAGTCATTATCTTTTCTCTTAATTCACTTCTACTTGCCATATATAAAACCTCTTTCTTTGGTAATTATATCACGAAAAACTTAAATTTAACATCAAAAAAACACTTATTTTATTCTAAGTGTTCATTTAATATTCATAACAATAATCATGCTTCATTAAATTAATTTGTCTACTTATAACATGAATTAAATATCTAATTATATAAAGAATAACAGGAACAATAAATATTATTAGATAAAATATTATATTAGTTGATATCCAAAAAACTAATCCAATATTTTTATACACTTTATTACCTGATAAATTAGCAATTATATCACTTTTATTAAGTACAACATCTTTTATATAATATTTATTTTTATAAACACAAGTTATAACTCCTGCTTTAATCTCATTGCCATTAAGATATATTATTCTTTGTCCTTTTTCATAATTTAAACTTTTATTCAAAATAACTAATGAGTTCTTTTGAAAAGAATCATCAAACATATTTTCTTTAGCTAGCATTACATATTGATTATTTATTAGTGATAGCCCCGTATTATCTCTAGTAATCATTAGAGTAGTTGATATTACAAATAAAAGTATATAATTAGTTAAAATTATTCCTTTAAAAATATTAAATAAATATTTCATAATTCCCCCTGAATTACTTCGTATTATAGCATATTTTTAAATTAAATTCAATACATTTGTTTGAATATAATATTTTTTTAAACGTAAATTCGTAAATTAATTTTGACTGTCGTTATATATATTTGTTATTCTAATACCTAAGGAGCATTTAATTGTTTAGGTGATTACCTCTACTTTTTAAAGAAAGAGGTGGTTAATGTGAATAAAAGATTATTATATTTTATAATATTTAATTTATTTATTATTATTTTTATTTTATTCTATATCATTGTTAAAATGATTGTACTAAAATAAAATCACCATAAACACAGGAGTTTTTGGTGACAAACTTATATCAAGGTAATCACTTAACGTTCTAAATTAAGTGTTCCTTTTTTTATTTATGTAAGTCTTGCTTACAAATACATATTATCAAATAATAGGGATTTTTTCAAGGTTTTGTTTCACATTGCATTTTCGTGTCTACTTTATTAATGTATCATAAACAAACTCACTAACCTTTTTAGCAACATGAGCATTTATTGGATATTTATAAGAACTATTACTATTTTGATATTTAATATTTGGACTTACTATAACTAAAGAAAATTTAGGCTTTTCTATTGGAGCATACATAACATATGAGGTATTTATTACGCTAACAGAGCCTAACATAGTTTCTGCTGTTCCTGTTTTACCAGCTGATGTAAACTTATGATTAGTATAATAATACCCTGTTCCACTTTTATTTACTTCAGTAAAACCTTCTCTAATTCTATTTAAATAATAATCACTAACTGGTACATCATTATATATATCATTTACATTTTCATAATAAATACTTCCATCATTATTTAAAACATATTTAAGTAAAGACATTTTTCTTCTTTTTCCACTTGCAATCGTGTTAATATAACTAGCAAGCTGAATAGGTGTATAAGTATCATATTGTCCAATCGAATAATTAAGAAGTAAATCACTTGATACAATATTTCCTTTAACACCATAAGATTCTTTATTTAAATCAATATTAGTTAAAGTTCCTAAGCCATAATCTTTAAATACATTACGATACTTATTAAAATCTTCATCGCTAGCCAATAATTTCATATTTCTTACATATTCATTACCAGTTGCTTTAATTGCAATCAAATATTGAAAATAATTGCTACTCATTCTTAAGGCTTCGATATCATCCAAATAGCCTAAATCTTTCCAAGAACATTTTTCTCTTTGTGAAAATAATTTAACACAAGCATCTCTAACTTTAAAATTTTCATCAATTAAATTATATTTATATCCTACAGAAATAGATGCTCCTTTAACTGCACTACCAACAGCAAAAGAATCTAACACTGTATTATAAGAATAATCAACAAATGTGTTATTACTATTAATTTTTTTGCCTACTAAAGATATTATTTCTCCATTATTTGGATTGCTTACTATTAAATAAGATTTATCAAAATATTTTGAATTAGGTGCTTTTTTAGCAAGAATCATCTCAGACTCTAATACTTTCTCAGCTTCTTTTTGAATATTGATATCAATGGATAAAACAAGATCTTTTCCTTTTTCATAATTATTTACTAATTCTAAATAACCATTTTTCCTTTTATACTTGGCCTTTGTTCCTTTTAAATAATCATCATAAATAAACTCTAAATTACTTATTCCTACTCTATCATTTAAATTATATCCTTTATTTAAATAGTGTGTCTTTAATTCCAATGGAATACCTTGCTTACTAGTAGAAACATTACCGAAAACAAGTCTTAAAGTATCACCATAAGGATAAATTCTTTCCCAAGTAATATCAGTTCTAACGCCCCTAATTTTAGTATTATTAATATTTATATATTCTTCATCTCTAATATCATATTTAATTATTTTATCTTCATAAGAATAACCATTAGTAAATAAATAATATAAATAAGCTTCTTTTTTATCAAGTTCGCTAATCATCTCATCAGTAACTAAATTAATCTTTTCATTTAGTAAATCTTTACTACTAATTTTTCTTTCCTTATATTTAGTTATAATTTCATCAGATACTAAACTATCAATGTAACTTTTATTATTAATATAGTAATAATACTTTAACTTATCTAAACTAATCTTAGGTTCAATATCAATTATATTTTTTAATTTATTACAACTTTCAATAATATCTTTTTCACTTAATCCATAAGTATTAGCAATAATAACCTTAACTTGTTTATTATCAACTAGTATATTCCCATTTACATCTAGTATTCTTCCTCTAGGCGCAGTTAAACCATAAACATATTCTTCTTCAGTTTCATATTTATTATTCACATTGTAAGAATATATTTTAAATACTGATATTAAAACAACTATTATAAATAAATATATTATTTTATTTTTCATAATATTATTATGGATTAAAACATAAAATATATAGGGTGAATTTATGAATATTGTTGATATTTATATGAATAATTTAAGAAAAGAAGATATAATAAATTTTGCATTAAAAAAAGACATAAGACTATCTAATGAAGAATTAGACTTTACTTATGACTTTATCAAAACACACTATAAAGAAATAATGAAAGATAAGTACAAATATAATTTTAAAAATTATGAAAATAATTTTTCTAAGGAAAATGCTGAAAAAATAAACAAGTTAATTAGTGAATATATTAACTATTTATAACATCATCTTTTAAATTAGGATTAAATTTTCCTTCCTTTATCATTTCTATCTCAAATTTGTAAGGAGGTTTATCCTCAATATAAGGTGTTTCTAAAATTTTAGGAACATCTTTTAATCTGGAATTATTTATTACCTTCATTAAAGCATCAAACCCGATTGTACCAAAACCAAAGTTTTCATGACGATCTTTATGGGTATTAATTTCATTCTTAGAATCATTAATATGGATACATTTAATTTTATCTATTCCTACTTGTTTATCAAATTCATCTAAATAATCATCAAAATTATTAATGTTTATTCCCGAATCATTTAAATGACAGGTATCTAAGCATACTCCAATCTTATTCTTAACATTTTTAACAATATAAGCTATTTCACTTAAATTACAACCTATTTCAGTTCCTTTACCAGCCATAGTTTCTAATAAAATAGTACATTTATCATCTTCTTTTGTTATATCATTTATTGCTCTTACTATATTATCAATGGCAATATTTCTATCTATCTTAACACTTGAACCAGGATGTAACACAAGATATTTAACTTCTAACTCTTCACATCTATCTAATTCTTTTCTTAAAAATTCCTTACTAAATTCATATTTATGTTCATCTAAGTTATTAGCTAAATTTATAATATATGGTGCATGACAAATAACATTATTAATATCTATATTATTTTCTACCATTATTTTTTTAGCTTCTTCTAAATATTCTTTCTTTATTGAAGATCTAATCGTGTTTTGAGGAGCACCAGTATAAAACATAAAAGTATTTGCCTTATATTGGACTGCTTCTAAAGCACTATCTAATATTTGTTTATTTTTAAAGTGTACATGTGAACCTATTATCATTTTTATCACGTCGAGTAGACGACTCGACTACACCTCTCTTTCTATATAGTGAGAGGAAGTCTATCGCCCCTCACGGAACCGTACGTGCGGATTTCCCGCATACGGCTCTTCATATAATCTTTATTACCAAATATTTACATATATCTTAGGCAGTGGTATTTCTAAATAATTCCATATTCTAAGATAGTCTAAATATTTTATCTTATTCTTTTGTCCTCGTTTTCTTAAAGTATTGTTCCATGTATATTTTAAATATTTATAATACTTCAATAGGCTTGAATAGTTTCCACTTATTCCATAGTAAGCATAATGTCCTATTATTTTCTTCTTTATACTTAGTCCTATCTCTAAGATTGGCTTATGCATATTATCATGCAACCATTTCTTTGCAACTTCAAGCTTTTGCTTAAGTTTCTTCTTATTAGTTTTAATATTTGGCCTATATTTTCCTGTTGATGTCTTTCCATTTGAAAATGTAAACCCAAGAAAATTAAATTCGTCTTTTGTCCCTTTAAATCTTCCAAATGGAAGTATTCTAGTTTTATCTTCTGCTAATTCAAGTTTAAATTTACTCATTCTTTCTATTAACAGTTTATAAAACTTTCTTGCTTCTTCTTCATATTGAAACATTACTACAAAGTCATCTGCATATCTTATCAAATACATTTCGCCTTTAAACTCTTTCTTGACTACATAAAACCAATTATCTAACACATAATGTAAGTATACATTGGCTAGTATCGGTGATATTAAACCTCCCTGTGGAGTTCCTTTATCACTTTCATAATATTTATAATCTTCTAATATTCCTGCTTTTAAGAATCTCTTTATATACCTTAAGAAATTCTTATCTTCTATCTCATGTTCAAGAAACATCATCATTATTTCATGGTCTATATTATCAAAGAAACCTTTAATATCTGCATCCAATATATAGTTTATTTTCTTAGTCATTAGTAACCAATTTATTTGACTTACTGCTTGATGACAATTTTTCTTTGGCCTAAAGCCATATGATATATCTAGAAATATATTTTCATATATTTCGTTTAATATATCTGCCATTGCTCCTTGTACTAACTTATCTTCATAACAAGGTATTCCAAGTCCCCTTAATTTTCCATTTGCTTTTGGTATATATGTCTTTCTTACAGGTCTTGGCTTATAGGAAAAGTTCTTCATACGAGTTAACAAGTTTGCTATATTAACTTCTAGATTTTTATCATATTCTTCTTTGGTAACTCCATCTATTCCACTTGCTTTTCCTAATTGTTGCTTTTCATGTTGTTTTATTAGTGTTTCTCTATTTACATAATGCATTATTGTTTGAAGTTTATAACCTTGTTGTATTTGGTATTTTATATCTTTTCGTTTTGTTTCCATGTTTCTAAACCTCCTCTAGTGATTACATGTGTCCCTAAAGAAACGACTATATGCTAGTCCCTTCGCTCCACGGTCATTACTCGTTTCATTACTACTATGAACTAGTCCGACCACTCATAAGTCATTTGTCTAACTTAGGTTACAAATCCTTGCTTTGACATACTTCTTCACTTCTATGTTTTAAATATCCGATATTGAAGAACCTATGAGTTCTCCCAGGTATGCTTAATATAACTATGATATACTCGCCATGCTCTACTGACCACGGTGGCACTTTCACAATATCTCGCACTTACGATATTGCCATTGTTGTCTGCTGTGTTGAGGACCACATCGACTACCACTATTTCTATTTAACGAGGCTGAATTGCTTCACGATTTCTCATTATGGCTCGTATTCTTGTTTGACTACGCTTAAACCTTATCTCACGATTTAGGCTCCAAGTCTAACTAATGGCTCTTTGCTAGAGATTACCATGTTGGATTCCCACCAACTATATATTAAGCACCGAACTGGCGCACCCTCAAAAATAGAATACCATAAAATTTAAATTAATACATTAAAAAAACTGAACTATTTACATAATATCAGTTTATATTATAAATTAATAATTAAGAACATTTTACAGAAGCAGCTGTAGCTTTAGTTGTATCTAAAACTGGTAATTGAGTTGTTTTTAAATTTGATCTTATTTCTTCAACTTGAGCTAAAGTTTTAGCACCATCCTGATCGTAACCTAACATATAATTATTGTCATACATTATAACTTTAAATTCAAGATTAGCTGCATTAACATTTGTAACCATTATCTTACCTTTATATTGTTTTTGAGAGTTTCCTGAACCTGCTAAATCATCAAATGTGTAACAAGTTGTAGGAACACCACCCATTAATAAATCAGATTGATATCTAGTTTGAGCCTGTTTTATCATTTCCTCAGCATACAAAACGAATGTTGATTGTCTAGCGGCATTCATTTGATCTAAAACAGTAGGAACTGTTAAAACCATAACTAAAGCAAGAACAACTATAACTGCAAGTAATTCAACTAATGTAAAACCTTTCTTATTTAATTTTTTCATTATCATATCCCTCTTTCTTATTATTACAATCTAATTGTACAAAAAAGAAGATATTATGTCAATTAAATTACAAATCTATTTTAATATTTTTAAAATACTATTTACAGTGTCTACTGTTTCTAATATATTATTAGTTTTATTTATTTTATCATTCTTTTTAAAGGCTTTATATGAATTTAAAAATTCTTTATAGTAGCTACTACCTCTATTTAGATATTTATACCAATATGAATTATTGTTTATGTATTCTTTTAATTTTGAATCTTCATTTATTTTAATTAATATATCTGCTCTCATTAATCACCGAAAAACTTATTTATTACTCTTGGAGTTTTAGCAATAGTTTGAACCGTATCTGTACTTGTTTTTTTAGCTGTTAACTCACTAATAACATTAATCGCTTTTTGAGCATTATTAATATATTTTTGGACATTATCTATATTTATATTTTTAACTAAATCAGTTAATTCCGTAATTGATGCATTTTTTCGTTCATTACCTTCATTATCACTTTTCTTCTCTTTATACTTTTTCCATACACTCTCATCTTTGCCATATAAATCAAATACCTCATAAAAATCTTGCCATGTATATTCTTTATTTTTAACATAGTCAACTAATTCTGGTTTACTTTTAATAAATTCTTTAAATTCTTCTTTTTTATCCATAAATAAAACCACCTAATATATTATATTAATTAAGTGGTTTTATAATTCTATAATTTAAAGTCATCAATGAAATTATCAATAGTTAATTCTTGATTAGTATTTTCTTCTTTATTTACTACAAAAGAATTTTCATCAATATTTTTCATATTTTTAATAACAAATACACAACTTACATTTAATTTAGTGTAAAGACTTCCGGTTGATTGAACATCCATTATTGGAATATCACTATTTTTTAATAGATTTGTATCTTCACCCGTAATATATCCAATTTCATCTTTACTATTAGTTAAGAACGCAAATGATATTTCATACTTAGTTGATTTAACTTTTTTAAGTAAACTAGATCCTCTCTTTGCTCTTGATAGGAAACTCAAGTCTTTAAGTTTAACTCTTTTAGCGGTATTTTGATTAGTAAATACATCTAAATATTCATCGCTATCGTTATATGTTGTACCTAATACTACAAAATCATCTTTTAAATTTATTCCTTTAACTCCTGCTGCTTTCGGACTAACTATTGGTACTTCATTAACGTTATAATTCAAATAATATCCATCACTAGTAACAATCATCACATTTTCTTTATTTAAACTAGTACTTACTATTTCATCATCATCTTTAAGTTTCATAGCCGTATATGGTTTATTATATCTTGATACTATAAAATCATTTAAATTGCATCTCTTAACCATACCATTTTTAGTAAATATTGAAATAATTGGATTTACTTGTTCTTCATCAATAACATAGGAAGATATTACTCTATCATCAGATGGAATAGTAACAATATTACTTACATGTTTACCTAAGTCTTTCCACTTGCATACTGGTATTTCATGAATAGGAATATATAAATAATTTCCCTTAGCAGTAATAACACATAATTTATTAATCGTATTAGTTTTATAATATGAAATAACATAATCTCCCGGTTTAACAAGAGTATCTTCATCATCAGATTTACTCTTTAAGGAAACTCTTTTAATATAACCATCTTTAGTTAAAATAACAATTACATCTTCTCTAGGAATTAGATCTTTTTCATCAATTTTAATTTCTTTAACTTCACTTCTAATTTCTGTCTTACGAGGCATTCCATATTCTTTTTTAATTCTTCTAAGTTCTTCTTTAATAACTGATTTTAATTTATTTTCATCACTTAAAATTAATTTAAGTTCATTAATAATCTTTCTTAAATTATCTAACTTTTCATTTAAAATAGTTATATCTGTATTAGTTAATCTATATAATTGTAACATAACTATTGCTGTTGCTTGTTCTTCAGTAAAATCGAACTTCTTAAATAAATTTGTAATTGCATCTGGTTTATTTTTACTTCCTCTAATACAAGCAATTACTTCATCTAAAATACTTATAGCTTTAACTAAACCTTCAGTTATATGCATTTCTTTTAAAGCAAAATCTAAATCAAATTTAGTTCTTTTTGTAACAACATCTTTTTGATGTTCAATATAAGCATCAATTATAGGAATAATACCAAGTAATCTAGGTCTTCTTTTATCAATACATACCATGTTGTAGTTATATGATGTTTGTAAATCTGTATTTTTAAGTAAGTATTTTATTATTAGGTCTTTATTAGCTCCTGCTTTTATATCTATAACTATACGAATTGAAGAATCTTTATCAGATTCATCCCTAACCTCAGCTATACCATCTATCTTTTTATCATATCTAATATCATCTATTTTCTTAACTAATAATTGTTTATTAACATCAAAAGGAATCTCTGTTACAACTATTTGTTCTTTACCTTTATTTTTTTCAAAAGTATATTTACTAGTAACTATTAATTTACCTCTACCAGTTTTAAATGCTTCTTTAATTCCATCTATTCCTTCAACTATTGCACCAGTTGGAAAATCAGGTCCTTTTATTATTTCAAAAATAGAATCTTCATGACAATTAGGACTATCGATTCTTTTAATAACTGCATCACATACTTCAATTAAATTATGTGGGGGGATATTTGTTGCATATCCTGCTGAAATACCACTTGTACCATTAACTAAAAGGTTAGGAAACTTAGCTGGTAACACGGTTGGTTCCATTAAAGTATCGGAATAATTTGGTGCCATAACAACTGTATCTTTATCAATATCTTTTAATAATTCTTCACTTATCTTAGCTAGTCTACATTCAGTATAACGATATGCAGCTGGTCCATCACCATCAATAGAACCATTATTTCCATCTACTTCGATTAAAATATGATTTTGTTTCCAACTTTGACTCATTCTGATTAGTGCTTCATAAACAGATGAATCACCATGGGGATGATATTTACCTAATACATTACCAACCGCATTAGCACACTTTTTAAATTGTTTATCATAAGTATTTTTATCACGATACATCGCATATATGATTCTTCTTTGAACTGGTTTTAATCCATCTCTAACATCAGGTATTGCTCTATCTTGAATTATATATTTTGAATATCTTGCAAAACGAGATCCCATTATCTCCTCTAAACTATATTCATGTATTCTTTTAAGTATCTCTTCCATCTTATCAAATCCTTACAAAATCTAGTATAACATAAGTTTTATATTTTTTTTATTTTTTTGTCAATTTTTTGTAAAAGAACAAAGAAAAAGATATAAATTTTGTTTATATCTAGGTTAATATTTATAATAGAAGAAAAATAAGTAGTCATATATACATCTATGTAATTTATTAAATATTTAAACATAAACCATGCAAGAAGCGTCCGGATGCTATAACCATCAGATAAATTTAGAAGTATATAATACTTCAAGGATAAACAAATTCTTTCCTATTTCAAAAGTTATCAAAAATCATTTTTTTAACAAACTTAGAAACCAATAAATCAATTTTTTTATCATCATCTATCTCTTTATTATTTATCTTCTTTAATTTCTTATCATAAACAAACATACAACATTTAGAAAAAAGTAATAATACTCTTCTAAGTAAAATATCTTCATACCTAACTGGATTAACACTATTGGCCATAGAAACAAGTTCTGCTTGTTTACACACATATTTTTCAATAGGTATAATATAAATATTAGTCCACTTCTTATTTAATTTAGAAACAAGCCTTAAAGTTTCCACCTAAATTATATAAGCATTATCCACATACTCCAAACCATTTGGTTTTCTTTTAAACTTAGGAATGTTAAACTTAGGAATTGACATCTTACTATCTCTTTTCTAACATAAAATATCTAATAAATTATTAACATAATTATATGTATTAATATTATATCCTCAATATCTAAGTAATAAAAATTCATTAATTCTTATTAAAGTATTAATATCTTTAAATATTCTTTTATATAAAGAATTAATATAATTATATTTATCTATTAACTCTTTATTACATTTATTTATATATTTATATTTTTTATACCTTCTTTTTCTTCTTACACATTCATAATTATCATATATTCTGTTAAATTTTAAATCATACATATCTAAAAATTTAAAATATAAAACTTTTAAATAACTTCTAGCTAATTTAATAACCATATTACAATATATTACATCCTCAATATTATTTATTTTATAATTTATTAAATAAGTAAATAGTTTATATTCTTTATCACAATAATCACTTACAGGATCTTTATATCTACTATTTTTATTATATTTTTCTTTCATTATTTTTGATACCTTAATTGTTTCCTTACCGGAAAAAACTTAATGATTTCTTTTCTTTTTATTTTGTCGGGCCGTCTATTTTCACGTGCTTTCGCACGCAGGGGACGGCCCTCTAGGAACCGTTTTTCCTATTCTTGTTTTATTCTTTTCTTTTGTTTTACATTTAGTTTACACAATTATCCGATACGGAAAGCTGGAGCGAAACCATAGCTACGATAAGCACTAGTGTAACCCCAGCCGCCGCTGCCAGCGACACTAATGAAACGATAGTCATTGTCGGAAATAGCCGCACGAAGCCACCAAAGGGAAGCATTACCATTAATGTTCCTCTTTATAGCATATGAGCGATTTTCACTTGTGGTTACGTGGTTATCTGCATAATAATCTAATTGTCTTGTTTTATCATAGGCTGTATCATATGAATTAAAATCCCATACTTCTTTTCCACTTAATAAATATATATTATCAGTTGATTCCCAATTACCATCTTCTCTTTCTGCATTATTATCACCGCTACCATGACCTGATATTACTTTTGTTTTTGTTATTACATTTCTTAAATCCTCTGGTAAGTTATTAAAGAAAGCTCCATTTGCATAGGTTCTCATTTCAGAATCTCTCCATCCACCTACATTTGTATCGGCACTATTCATTTGTCTTGTTTCTACAATATCAACAAACTCCACGACAAATCCACAGGCTGTCTGAGAAAAATCCGTTCCACTACATTCTGCTGGTGTTGTGTTATTGGCAACGCGCACTGTATATTCTTTATATGTTCCATTTGTTGTTTCTCCGTTTGGGTTATCATAAACCTTTAATGTTTTTGTTGACCCTACTTCATACGTTGCTGGATTGTTCTTAACATTAGCAGCTATCTCACTCCATGAATCATTTGCAAATGATGGTGGAGTATAATTATACGAAACAGCCCCAATTGTGCCTTTAAATGTACTATTTTCTAAAGTTGAATTTTCATCTTGCCATACAATCATTTTATAGTATTTTGTGGTATTTTTCGCAAATTTAAGATAGCTTTTTATTAAATAACCATTAACACCCGTATTTGCAACATCATTATTAGTAGCAAATTGAGATAATAATTTATCCGTATAATTTGTATCTTGACAAGTTGAATCACTACATTCAGTAAAAGCAATATGAATATCAGTTGCTGTTAGTGTACTGGTATTAAACATTTCTAAATTTAGATAAGTCTTTACGTCCACATTATTACTATTTGTAACCGAAAAAATATATGGTGTACAAGAAGATAAAGCATTTGCTGTTTTAATAGGATAACTCTCACACAAACCTAATTTACCACTAACAGGAGTTATCTTTAAATCAACTTTAGCAGACGTAACACTTGTTATTGGATTTGAATCAGAAACATTTATATCAAAAACATAAATAGCATATCCTACTCCTAAAACCATAGTAAAAATGCCAAGCACTATTGAAAAAATTAACATAAATGTTTGTTTCTTAAAAATTTCTTTCATATATTCTAAATTCCCTCTATCATAATTTAATTATACTTATTATTTACTATTTAAGTCAAGAAAAGTTTTCTATAACTTTAATTATCCATATAACCTTTTTAAATATATAATATTACCATCATGTTCTACTTTAACTAAATCATCATCGTTTTCATCTAATATATTATTACCACATTCGTATAACAAAGGCCCAATATTAAGTGTTTTTTCTTTAATAAGAGGATAACTTAAATAAAGATAATCTCCAACAACTGGTTTATCACTATAAAATTCTATATTAATAATATAACTATCTTTAGAATTAATATCACTTAAATAATAATTAAATCCATCAATTTTTTTAACTAATAATTTTATCATAATAATTTACCTTTCTTTTTATTTAATAGTTCCAATAATTTCTTATTATATATATTTTCCCATGAACAATTATTAGATAAATTAATATTTTCTAAATTAATTGCATTGCGTAAAAAATAATTAGGTAAATGATTTAATCTAGGTAAATTAACACTTTTAATTATTTTATTTGATGCTAAAAACATTTTTCCTATTTCTTTTAAGCTAGGTAACGATATATATTCAATTTCTTTACTTCCCATTAAAAACATATCTCCTGTTTTTTCCAAGTTATCGGCCTCAAACATTCTTAGTCTTCTTGCTTCAGTCATAAAATAATCACTCGTTTCTTTTAATTTAGGAAACTCTGCATAAATAATCCTATCATTTGATTTAAAGAAACATTTACCTGTTTTTATTAAATTAGGAAGATTAACTGAGCTAATTCCATTATTAGAAAACATAAAAGACATTCCGACTTCTTCTAAAGAAATCATATTCAATGTATTTACTGATAGATTTCTCTTTAAGAATTCATCACCAACTCTAATTACTTTATCTAAGTTTATTTCTTTTAATGCCATGTTATTCATAAGAAAATAATCGCCTATTATTTGAGCATTTTCTAATTTTAATACTTCTAAATCCGTATTAGCATATAACACGTCATTACCAATAGTTCTTACCTCACAAAAATCCAAATATTTAAGATATTGACATGATATTAGAAATCTATCAGGTAATTTATTAATTTTATTATTTCTTATTCCTATTAACTTATTATCAAAGGAAAGTAATAGTTCAAATGTATTTTCATCTTCACTAATTATATAAATATATTTATAATCTTTTGTTCTAGATATTTCTATATTTTTAATTTTACCAATTACTTCACTAAAACTATCTCTTAATTTATTATCATAAACATCTATTTTTTTATTAACTAAATCAATTATAAAATAATCCATTATTATGTATTTTTCCGGATCATATTTAATTACATTTCCATTATCAACTATTATATTATTTGTACAATAATAAATATCATTTAATTTGTAATTATATTTGTAATACTCTCCATCTATACTAATATAATTTTCAATTTGAAATTCAGAATTTTCATCATAAATTTCTCTAATTCCATAGGCTTTATAAAAACTCATAGTTAATCCCGGTATAATATTATCTAAATTATTATCAAACGTAGAATCTGGGTTATTAACTATTTCGTTATAACGATTTTTTATTGATAAATGATTATTTTTATCTTTTGTAAACTGAATTGATATTACACTTGTTCCATATTCGTCTTGTCTATCTGGAATAAGAAAATCTTCTCTTTTAATATCTAAAATGTTCTTCTTAACAGCAAAAAATACATATTTATTTTCTAATCTTGAGGCTGGGTCTAGAAAAGTGCACAATTGTTCTCCCAAAATAAAATATTTTTTAAATGAATTAACTTCTTAAACTGTTTTACATTCAAACAAATCATATCCAGCATCATCTAATAATTCTTTAGGTGTTTTGCTTACATCTCTTATGTCATATTCATTTTTAAGTCCTGCATTGCTATAAACAAAATCATTAAATTCAGACTCTTTATGATTTTCTTTAATATCGTTATATAAGCTATCCTTTACATAATAAAAATGCTTATTTAATATTTCTACTAATTTTCCAGGCATATTTAAAATTGTAGGAAAGCACTCCCTACAATAATGCATCATTTGTTCACCATATTTTTTTTTTATATATTTTAAATCTTTACTTAAATCCATAGTTATTTCAAATGTTCAGCAATTACTTTGCCTACCTCGTCTCTTCCCTTCTTATTTACTGATGAAAAATAAATTATGCGATCATTTTCATCTAAGTTTAATACAGCTTTTATATTTTTTAAAGTTTTATCTCTATTAGAAGGTTTAATTTTATCATATTTATTAGCAATAATAGTTACTGGAATATTATAATATTTTAAATAATTATACATAAGTACATCATTTTCTGTTGGTTTATTTCTTCCATCAATTATCATAAAAACATTTCTTAAATTACTTCTTGATTTTAAGTATTCTTCAATCATTAAACCAAACTTTTTTTGAGTTGCTTTACTAACACTTGCATATCCATATCCTGGAACATCTACTAAATAAAATGACTCATTACATAAATAAAAATTTAATGTTTGAGTTTTTCCGGGAGTTGCACTAGTTCTAGCATAATTCTTTTTACCTATCATCGTATTAATAAAACTACTTTTACCTACATTAGATCTTCCTACCAATAAAAATTCAGGTTTGTTATCAGTTGGATACTGACTCGTTCTAATTGCTATAACTTTTAAATCACTTGTTTCAATTTTCATATAATTTTCCTCAATTCAATTAAATAAACTCTTAGTTTACACTTTAATTATAATAAAGATGTTAAAAAATTGCAAATTTGTAGAAAAAATCTTTATCCTAAAGTATAATTATTTATGGGTGATACATATTGTTATATCCAAATAATATTAAAAAAAAAGTTAAAAGGAATATATCTTTTGCTAATAGAGGAATGGATTTAGAAACTCTTATTAATGAAGCCAATGAATTTTATTTAAAAGAAGATATTGCTGTTATTTATAAGAAACCTACCCCTGTTAAAATAAAAAAAGTAACATATACTAATGATATACCTAAAGTTGAAGGATACTTAAATCAAAAATCCACTTTGGATTATGTTGGATTATATAAAGGAAAATATATTGATTTTGATGCTAAAAAAACACTGAATTTGAATTCATTTCCTTTATCTAATATTCATCTTCATCAATTAAATCATATGAAGATGATAATTAAACATGAAGGTATTACATTCTTACTAATTGATATTCAAAATAAAGTATTTTTACTTAAAGGAGAAGATATTATTAATTTTATTGAAAATAATAATAAAAAAAGTATACCCTACTCTTATATAGAAGAAAAAGGTTATCAAATTGAATATAGTTATAATCCTATATTAAATTATATTAATACGATTGATAATGTTTATTTTAAAGGAGAAATTAAAAATGAAAAAAATTAAAATAAAGAAAAGAACTAAAAAAACAAATACTAAAGTAAATAATTCTAAAGGTAATTTAAATGCTTTTAAGAAAAGATTTGAAAAAAGTAATTTAGGAGAAAAGATTCTAATAATTGTAATGCTTGTATTAGTTTCAATATTTATTCTAGGCTTTATGTTTGCTATTTATATAATAATATCAGCTCCTGATTTTGATGCAAATAGCTTATTTACTAAAAACTCATCAATACTACTAGATTCGGAAGGAAATGAAATTGCTAGACTTGGAACTGAGAATCGTGAAAGAGTTACTTATGATGATTTACCAGAAGTATTTGTTGATGCTCTAGTAGCAACTGAAGACTCAAGATTCTTTCAACATAATGGGGTTGACCTTGCTAGATTCTTAAAAGCAACTATTGGACAACTTGCTGGTAACTCTGGAGCCGGTGGTGCATCTACCCTTACCATGCAAATTGCTAAACAAAGAATTAATGGTTATGAAGCAAGTGGAATTAAAGGTATTGTTCGTAAGTTTACTGATATGTATATGTCTGTGTTTAAATTAGAAAAAACATATACTAAAGAACAAATAATTGAATTTTATGTAAATATTCCTAACTTAGGAAGTGGTTCTTATGGAATTGAACAAGCTGCTCAAACTTATTTTAATAAATCAATTAGTGAAGTTAACTTATCAGAAGCAGCATTACTTGTTGGATTATTCCAAGCACCATCTGCATATAACCCTATAAATTATCCTGAAAAAGCTGAAGCAAGAAGAAATCAAGTATTAAACCTAATGAAACGTCATGGCTATATTAATGATGAAGAATGTGAAATTGCAAAATCAATTAAAGTTACTGATATGATATATCAAGGAAGCCGTTCTAAAAATAAAAATATTGGTTTTATAAATACAGTTGTTGAAGAAGTTGTTAAACGTACTGGTAAAGATCCATATTTAGTATCAATGAAAATAAAAACAACAATGATTCAATCAAAACAAGATGTTTTAAATGATTTATATGCTGGAACTAATAAAAATTTAAAATGGCCAAACGAAAATATTCGTGCTGGTGTTGCAGTTACTGATGTTGAAACTGGTGCTATTGTTGCTGTTGGAGCAAACCGTCAAAATGATGAAAGAAACTACAACTACGCTACAATGATCAATCGTCATCCCGGTTCAACTGCAAAACCAATCTTTGATTACGGTCCTGCAATAGAATATTTAAACTGGGGTACTGGTCAAATGGTTGTTGATGATGAGTTTACTTATAGTAATGGTGGATATATTAAAAACTGGGATAACCAATATAAAGGAATAATGACTATTAAAACAGCACTTGCATCATCAAGAAACATCCCAGCTTTATATGCATTTCAAAGGCTAAATCAAAATCAAATTAAAACCTTTGTTACTGGTTTAGGAATTACCCCAGAATACGAAAATGGTTATATTAATGAAGCACATAGTATTGGTGGATTTAATGGAGTTAACCCACTTCAAATGTCTGCAGCATATGCTACATTTGCTAGGGGTGGCGTTTATATCGAACCATATTCATTTACTGAAATCGAATTTTTAGATACTGGTGAAATTTATACAGTAACACCTGAAAAAAGAACTGTAATGAGTGAATCAACTGCTTTTATGATTAATTCAATCCTAACATATGCTGTTAAATCAGGAAATGTATCAGCAGGATCAAAATATGGAACTGAAGTTGCTAGTAAAACTGGTACATCAACTATCCCATCATCTACTAAAAAAGGTTGTACAGTTAAGGGAGATATAATTGGCGATTCATGGCAAGTGACATATACACCAGAATACTCTTATGCTGTATGGGTTGGATATGATCAAAACAAAGGAGATACATGTCTTGTATCAAGTGTTGGAAACACAGTTAAAAAAGGAATTGTTAGAGAATTGACATCTAAAATAAATAGTACAAATAAAACATTTACTAAACCATCATCTGTTGTAACTGCAACAATCGAATTAGAAACAAATCCAGTTCAACTTGCTAGTGAATATACTCCAGATAACTTAAAAAGTGTTGAATATTTTAAATCAGGTGCTGAACCAGATACTGTATCAACAAGATTTAGTAAATTAACTGCTCCTTCCAATTTAAAGGCAAACTATGTTGCTGGAACAAATTTAGTTACCCTAACATGGAATGAAGTGCCAACACCAGATGCCGTAAGTGATTCATGGTTAGATAATTACTTTAAAGAAAATTATGGAGTTTGGGCTGAAAAATATTTAGGAAAACGTAAAGAATACAATAATTCTACTATTGGAACATTTGGTTACGATATATACGTAAATAACGGAAGTGGTTATAATTATGTAGGATTCTCGACTAGTTCTACATATACCTATACTGGAACTATTACAGGTAGCACTACATTTATGGTTAAATCAACATATTCAATATTTAAATCAAATGCATCTGAAGGAACAACTGTTACTATTAGTGCAGTAAATGATAATCCTGAATCAAGTGATTTTGAAACTGTGCTTAATGGCGTATCTGGAATGACAGTTGCCGAATATTATAAATTTATTAATAACAATAAACCACTAAAAGTTACATTAAATGGTAAAGATATAAGTGATAAAGCAACTTATACAACAACATGTATTGAAGAATTAACTGGTGAAGAATGCAACGTTACATCAATGGATTGCACAACAAGTTATATCTTAAACCATAAAGCTTTCTATAATGGTAAATCAAGTGGTACTATTCAAAGAACTCTAAAAGCTGGATGCTAAAAAAACAGTTGGAATTACTTCTAACTGTTTTTCTTATACTTACAATAATTTTTTAATTTACAATCTAAACATTTGGGATTTTTACTAGTACAATAATATCTTCCAAATAAAAGTATTTGTTCACTTACTCTATTCCATTTATCTTTTGGAATTTTTTTCATTAATTTTTTCTCGATAATTGTAACCGAATCATTTATCCTCACAAATCCAAGTCTTTTAGATACTCTTTCAACATGTGTATCAACTGGAATACTAGGTTCATTATAAATATTTTTAAGTACTACATTTGTAGTCTTTCTACCAACTCCCGGTAAAGATTCTAAATATTTTCGATTATTTGGAACCATGCCATTATAATCTATTAATAATCTTTTACTCACAGTAATTATATATTCACTCTTTTTACTATATGATCCACAAGACCTAATAATATCTTCAATATCTTTCCTACTCGCATTAGCTAAAGTATTAATATCATACTTTTTAAATAATTCCTTCGTAACAATATTAACTCTTTTATCCGTACACTGAGCACTTAAAATAGTTGCAATTAATAATTCAAAAGGACTATTATAATCTAATTCACATTTCGGATTAGGTATATAACAATCTAATATATCGTATATTTCCTTATTCATCTAACCAATTATAATCACTTATCTCTTTTACATTCTTTTCTGTCGCATTCCTACTCTTCAAGTGATTATTTACATCCTCCATTGTTTTAAATCCCTTTTTAGTCCAATCATAAATTATTTTATCTATATACCTTAAACTAGTAACCCCATTATAAGTAGCTTCTTTAAGTGCACCTAAAATAATTTCTTCACTAACATTTTTATCAAGCCAATCATTAATTATTTCATACTCCATTGGTGATAAAGACCTTGAAAACTCTTTTTCAAACTTTTCAAATATATTATTATTAACAACTACTTTATTACTCTTATTTATATTATTAACCATCGTTTTATATATAGCATCCAAGTTAACAACTTCACTAACCACATTACCATTTTTAATAACATCAATATTTATTAATCCTTTATTAGTTAAACTAGTAAAAGAATCTAATATCTTATTAATATTAATGCATGTTACTTTATTTATTAATTCGACATCAAAAGTAGGAGAATCTTGATTCATAAAATAAATTAACAATAAGCACTCTTCTAAAGTTAATTTATATTCAAATATTAAAGGAAAAAGTTCTTTCTTAATTATATAATCTTTTCCTTTAATTAAACTTTCTAAAAAATTACTATTCATTAATTATCACATCCAGTTTTTAATTATATATTTTTTAATTATCTTTTTATTATTTTTAAGTTTTCCATTAAGTATATTTAATAAAACATCATCATATATCTTTCTTAACTTAGGAGAACCATCCATATCAAGTAAACTCATTATATCATCATTCGTTATTTTTAAATCACTTAATTTATGAATAGGCATTTGTTTATCCATTTTATTAATTTCCTCTTTACTAAAACCTAATATTTCTCCACCAACTAAGCATACATATAAACCATACTTAATTAAAGATAAATTATCTACTTTACCATTATCAACAACTATTCTTATTTGTTTTATCATCGTAAGTGATTGTTTCGTAAAAGGATATTTTGAACTAAAATCTATTTGAGTCCATATTCCTAAAACATCAGATACTTCAACTATTTTATCATACTTTATATCTAATTCATCTAATAAATCTAATTCTTTTAAATATTCTAACCCTTTACCTAAATTTTTAGATGAAAATATTTTCTCTAATTCTTGTTTCTTTCTCGTATAACTAATGTTTTTTAATATTTCTTTATTATTTTTAATATATTTAGCAATATCATTATCTAATTTAAAATTAAGTACTATTGCAAATCTGATAGCTCTAAGTATTCTAACAGGATCTTCACTTAATCTTTTATCTGCATCTCCTATTGTCCTAATAATTCTATCTTGAATGTCTTTAGTACCATTTAAATAATCAAATACTTTGTCATCTCTATTCATACATAATGCATTAATAGTAAAATCTCTTCTTTTTAAATCAACTAATAAATTATCTACATATATTATTGATTTAGGTTTGTGATTAATATATTCTCCATCCATTCTATAAGTAGTTATATCATAATTATATTTACCAATATTAAGAGGAATTGAGCCATAATTATTAACTCCCTTTTTTATTTTAAATACTTTAATAATGTCCTTAGGAAGAGCGTTAGTGCATATATCTACATCAAAAGACTCTATTCCTAGTAAATAATCTCTAACATATCCACCAACCACATAAGCCTCAAATCCACTTTTCTCTAGTTTAAACAATACTTTTTTTATTTCATTATTCATTAGTTACCTCATCAAAATTATACCAAATTATTAATACTTTGTGAACTTAACACATGTTTCTTGACATTCCTCTACGTATAGATGAGCCAACTGCTCTACCAAGTTCAAATATTGTATTAATAAATCTTGATAAAGCATTAAGAATAGTTCCATTAATTGTTTGTCCACCTGTAATTTTATTAAGTTCTATGTCCTTCATTAGTTACATTTAAGAGGACGAATGAAACCATCTACAACACCAATTAAAAAAGTAATTAAGCCACCAATAATAGCTAAAACAGAATAATTAGCTTTTCCGCCAGTTACCCTATTTAATTCATAATCATTCATCGCACTTCTCCTTTCTATCATTTAAAATATAGATTATTTGATTATAATTAATATTATCATTAAAATGATTTACATAAATGATTGTCTTATCATTATAAACCTCATTAATCTTATTAATTATTTTAATTCTTTCTCTAACCGCAATCTCTGAAAATGCTTCATCTAATATCAAGATATTAAAGTTTTTATATAAACTTCTTGCAATAATTATCTTTTGTTTTTCTCCACCACTAAAATTATCTCTAACTATCGTATTTAGCTTATTTTCTTTCTTATTAATAACATCTTCTAAATTAACTATTTTAATTATCTTATTTAGTCTATCCTTATCTAATTTATTATCTAATATAATATTATTAATTATTGTATCTTCAAATAAATAACTATTTTGATTAACATAAGATACATTATCTAAATAACTATTATAGCTTATATCATTAAGATTCAAATTTCCTATCATTATTTTTCCTTTATAATCAGTTATATTCTTAGTTAAAATATTAATTAAAGTACTTTTTCCACTTCCATTATTCCCTTTAATTAACACTTTACTTCCCTCTTTAATTTTAAAACTTATATTATTAATTATCTTATTTAATCCTATATAATAATTTAATTTAGAAACAATAATATCACCATTATTAAATAAATATCCTTCACTTTTATTATCGCATTCCAAATAATATATCCCACTTATTCTATCAATCATCAGCTTTAAATATTTAATAATTGGTTTAATTGTAATCAAATAATTAAAGGTGTCTTTTAAATAATCAAAATATAATAAATAAATCATAACTATTTTTAAATTACCACTTAAACAACCCAAAATAACAATTAAGCTTAAAGAGTTAACTGTTTCCATTAACGTATTTAAATAATTATTATTTCTATCTAATAAATAATTTGCTTCTGTAACATTTTTAGCATATATATCTAATTTCTTTTTAAAATAACTATTTAAATTTAATGAACTAATAGTAATAATTTTTTCTATATACTCACATATATGATCTATATAATTATTATCTTTATCCATTAAGTCATTATAATTTTTAAGAATAATTTTATTTAATTTAATACTTATTAAATAAGCAACTATATAAATAGATATAACTATAAATGTAAGTTTCAAATCTAAATATAGAAGAATAATTAAGGAAACTAAACCTAAACTAAGATTTAAAATAAAATTAATAATTTCAGTACTTAAATAATTTTTAATTTTATTTAAGTCTTTAATTCGGTTAGTAATATCACCTACAGATTTTAAATGCAAATATTTATAAGGGAGATTAAAATACTTTGATAAGTAATTGTTAACTAGTTCTAAATTTATTTTTTTATTTAACTTAATTAAGCATTCATTTTTAATAAAATTAATTATTAATTTCGTAAGGATAATGGTAATAAAAATATTTAAATATTTATTATCTAATAAAATATCTTTAATTAATACTGACTGAAATATACTTAAAAATATTAATATAATTGTAAATATCAAACATATTATTACTTTAAACTTATTTTTATATACTAAATTTTTCAAGTAATCTAAATAAACATTTTTCTTTTTATATCTAACAATCTTCCCATTAGGAATTAGTTTTAAAATATAACCGGTAAATATTTTATTAAACTCTTGATAAGTATATTTAGTTAGACCAGCTGCGGGATCCATAACTACTACTTTATCTTTATTTTTTTCATAAACAACTATAAAATGATTAAAATTATTAATTCTAGTTTGAACTATATATGGTGGAGATACATCTTTATTAATAATTCCTACTGAATCAAAACCATATTTTAAAGCTGCCATCTTAATATTATAAAAATTAGTGCCTTTATTATCAGTTAATGTATCACATCTAACTACTTCTAATGGAACAAAACCATTATAATATTTAATAATTGACGCTAATGAACTAGCCCCACAATCTTTTTCTTCTTCTTGTCTAACAATATATCCTTTCATTTAATCACCCTCTATATATATATTTAGTATAAAAGTATCAAGTTTACTTGTTTTTTTTACAATTTTTTTAAAAAAATTTCATTTTATGACACTTTCTAATTTTTTCCAAATTTAAAAAAAACACTAATAGTGTCAAGTAAGTGTACAATTTTAATAAAATAACAAGTAAATTAGGTTGCCTTTTACAATATATATTATAGAAACACCTTAAAAGGTGTTTTTAGTACGTACGAAAAATATATAAGAAAGGAGAAAAAGTTATGTTTAGTTTAAGAATTGTATTAAAATATTTAACTCAAATTTTATTGTTATTTCTATAGTTTAGTTGATAGAAA
>CAKOIE010000007.1 GCA_934086395.1 uncultured Bacilli bacterium
TATTAATATCAATAATATCAGGATGCATAGCATCTTCAACTAACTTAGCGGCCTTAACAAAAGAATCAACATCACTACCAAATATTTGTTGAGCAATGGGCCTTTCCATATCATTCATTTTTAACAAATCAAATGTCTTTTCACTTCCATAAACTAATGCTTTATCACTAACCATTTCCGCAAAAATAAGTCCAGCTCCCATCTCTTTAATAATTTGACGATAAGCTGTATTGCTTATTCCTGCCATTGGAGCAAGAACTATTTGATTTTTAATTTCTACATTACCAATTTTCCACTTCATAAAACATCACTACACTATAATATTATAAAGTCTTTTTAAATTCAACAATATCACCTTGATGTAAGTCATATAACACTTCTTCATCTTTATCAATATGCATTTCTATATAAGAGTTATCCAAAATCTTAATTTTAGCGTCTAAAAGTTTAACACCATTTTTAAATACACCAACTACTTCTCTATTTACCAAATTCATTTTAATTGCGGTCTCAGGGTCCATATGAATATGAGCATCAGACCTAATAAGTCCTTTACCTAACGAAATACTTCCCCTTGGCCCAATAACAGTTACTGGTAAACTTTCATCCAAATCACCACTTTGTTTTCTAGGCGGAACTACTCCTAATATTTTTGCATCACTATCATCAATTTCAACTTGATTATAGTCTCTTAAAGGTCCAACTACTCTAACATGATCAATTCTATTATCACTAACCATTATATCAACAGTCATATTACTAGCAAATTGCCCAGGTTGATTTAAATAGTTTCTTACAGTAATTTCCTCATCTCCAAATATTTTTTTCCATACATCCTCAGTTAAATGAACATGTCTATTACTAATTCCAACTGGTATATTCATATATTATCATCCTCTTATATAAATTAATTATACTATCTAAAATAAAAATAAGAAATAATTAATTATTCATAACATCAATAATTTTCTTTTTAGATGCTATACATGCAGGAATCAAACTAGCAATATAACATAGAAATATACTTAAAAAACCAATAATTAAAACATTAGAAAAACTAATAACCATAATTTTATTAATATTAACATAACTACTAACATAATCATTTATCTTATTACCTATTAATATCAACGTCACATTTGAATAAACAAATGAACAAACACCTATCAATATATTTTCTAAACAAAATAAGTTTTTAACATCTTTATTTCTAAAGCCAATACTTTTATAAACACCAATATCTTTATATCTTTCTATAACTGAAATATAAGAAATAACAAATATCATAATAACTGAAACAATCAAACTAATAACACTAAATAATATTAAAACAATACTAATTCCATCAACTATTTTTTTCGTATTATTAACTATATCTTCCGCATTATCTAAAATATTATAATCCTTTAATTTATCTTTAATTATATTTTTAGATTCCAAATCACTTGAATAAATAAAGATATCCAATATCTCATTATCAAATAAATTATTAGAATAAATTATCCCACTTAAATCTTTAAAATAATCATTATTAGATCTAACAACACCACAAACTTTAAGTTCCTTCCCATTAACATAAAAAATATTGTTAATAAGTCCCTTGTTTTCCACATCTAAATAATTATAAACCTTCTCACTTATTGAATTATCTTCATCATAAAGAATTAATACCTCATTATCATTTTCCGGCCATTTACCATCTAATATATAAAAATAATTGTTTGAAGGATTAACATATGACACACTTTTAAAATTATAATCAATATCTCTATAATAACTAACAGCTTTAACATACTTTTTATCTATATCATTAATAATATTAATTAACTTATCATCTATAACATTATTTATAAATGTACCTTTTTTTACATTTATACCTCTTATATTTTCTATTTTACTATTAAAATCATCAACATAATTACTTTTACTAATAATAATTGGATAGTTAAAAAATGATGAACCATTTAAATTATCTAATTCCTTCTTAAAACCATTTCTAATTGATAACACTAACCCTAAACTACATAAACCAATAGTAAAAGCTAACACAACTAAAACATTTCTTAACAATTTATTTTTCATATTCTTAACTGCATATTTACATAATTTACTTATTGTTAATTTAACCTCATTTTTTTGTCTTAAATTAAAGTATGATCTAGTCTGTTTTTTTATATTTACTTCTATTTTTCCATCAATTAATTTTATTATTTCATCAGCAAACTTATTAGCAAGTTCCATATTATGTGTTACTACAATAACCAATTTTTTCTTCGAAAAATTCTTAAGAATCTCCATAATCTTATAAGAATTATCTAAATCAAGAGCTCCAGTAGGTTCATCTGCTAAAATAATTTTCGTATTTTGCACCATACACCTAGCAATAGCAACTCTTTGCTTTTCTCCTCCACTTAAAGAAGAAACCTTAATATTTTTTAAACTACTTATACCTAACATTTTAAATATTTTATTATCAAAACAAGGACTTCTATTTCTTCTAATATCAATTGGTAATAAAGTATTATCTAACGTACTATAATAATCAATTAAATTATAATTTTGATTAATATAACTAACAACCTGATTATGATAATATGAACTATCAAATTTATTAATGTTAACTCCATCAATTAAAACTTTACCACTATCAGCCTCTTCTAATCCACCTATAATATTTAAAAGCGTGGACTTACCACTACCAGATTCTCCAACTAAACAAATAAGTCCTCTATTACCAAATTTTAAATTTATTTTCTTCAAGACATCTCTATCATATTTTTTACATATATTTCTAAGTTCAAGCATAACATCTCTCCTTACAAGAAGCATTTTATTATACTTAAAGTTATCTTGCAAATAACAAATTTTTCAAATTATTTAACCAAAATTACCTAATTTATTAACCAAAATAAAAAAATCTGTATATTTTTCTATACAAATTTACTATTTTCTACAAAAGAAATAAAAAACTAAAAAACAAATAATAAATAAAATACCACCAATTGAAAGAACAATCTTTTTCTTATCATCTAATTTTTTAATTTTAATAGTACTAATAAATGATAATCCCATTAAAATCATAAAAATAGAAACAATTTCTGGATAAAATCTAAATTTAATTACCCATAAAAATACATAAACAATTGGATAAAAAATAGCAATAGAAGTAATTGGCATTCCAACAAAACATTTTTTATCAGCTTTCTTACATATATCAAGAGTATTAAAATAAGCAAGCCTAATCATCCCACATAAACTATAAAATATTAAAGAAACCCATCCAAAATAATAATTCTTAGGTAATATATTAATTGTATAAACTAAAGGAAAAACACCAAATGAAATTAAATCAGATAATGAATCTAACTGAACACCATAAACCATTTGCATATTAGAACAATGTTTTCTTCTTGCAAGCTTACCATCAAAAGCATCACATATCCCCGATATAATTAAACAAAATATAGGTATAACACGACTACCATTAATTGATAAAATACACCCTAAAAGAGCCATAAAAGTACCACTCATAGTAAGTAAATCACAATCCCTATAAAAACCTATAAACTTTTTCATATTATATTCACACCTACTTCTTAAACACTAGTAATTTACTAATTAAATAATTTCCAATAATAACAACAATTTGAACAATTAACTTAGCTATCATATCATTCATATTTAATGACCTAACAAACAAAATCATTAACAAAGTATCAAGAATTAAAGTTATAACCCTACTTCCCGTAAATGAAATAAACTCTTTTAAATAATTCTTATTTTTACTATTAAAAACTATAACTCTATTAGTAAAATAAGCAAATAAAACAGCAATAATCCATGATAACACATTAGATACTACTAAATCAAAATCGCATACCTTAGCAAATAAAGCATAGCTTAAAATTGATATAACAGTTGTACAACCACCTATAAATAAATAATTTATAACTTCTAAATGATTTCTATAAAATCCCCATAACTTTCTAAAAATAGATTTTACAAAAGATGGTTTATAATCATAATAATTAATTAATTTTTCTCCCTTAACCACATAAGCCTTATTAGCAAGTTCTAATATAAACTTATCATTAAAAGGATTATCACTATAACATTCTTCTAAAATATAATTTATATATTTTTTATTATAATTATCTACTTTTACCTCTCTACTATTATTTTTTTCTCTAAATTTTCCAGTTTTTAAATCTACATCAGATGCAATTAAATCTTTAACACCTAACTTATCACAAGCAGGCTTGAGTAAAAAATAAGGACTAGCAGAATTAATAATATCATTCTCATGATTTTTTTCTAAATAAAATTTCTTAATATTTTTATAATGTTCATCCCAAAAATCATTTACTAAACAATATACATCACTAACATAATTTAAAAAACTAAATAATACCTCTTTAAACTGAGTTATATCAATAACTCCAAAAAAATATTTAATAAAAGCTCCAATAATCTTTATTATATCCCTAAATTTAATATACCTGTGTTTATAACAATATTTTATAAAATCAACAGTTGAATCTCCATTATAAATGGTATCATCAAAATCATACATATTTATTTTCATTTTCCACCACGATATAATCATAACAAAAAAAACACTAAATTAATAGTGTTTACCTACATTCATATACCATCAACGCAATTATTTCTAATCCATTCTTTAATATTAGTCATATCATTTGTCTCATAATAATTGATTAATAATACAAAATACTCACCAATTTTTTCTACTGGAACAGCTATAATTCCCTGACCACATCTTATCATTTCTTTATTGGCAACTAAATTTGCTACTCTTTTATTTCCATCTAAAAACATTTGACTTCTTTGAATCCAACAAAATAAACTGATACATCTATCTAATTCATTTGATATTGAGATTATATCTTTTAACTCATCTTCATAATTACATTCAATTGGTAATTTAGGTCTCCAAGAAGTTCCAGTTACACCAACACCTTTATCTCTAAAATCACCAAGTGGAAAAATATTTTGCCCCTTACATACCTGAAAATGTATTTTTTTAATATAATCAATCGTTAATTCTTCATCAATTGTATTTAAAACATATTCCCAAGCATCTTTTAATCCCTTAAGTTTTAACATATCATCAATAGATATATTACCTGTATTAACATTATTCATAAAAGAATAAGTATCAGCAAAAGTAACTGCAATCCCCTCTAAATTAGCACTTTTATAAATATTATCGATTAATTTTCTTTTAGCAAAAAAAATGTTATCTTCTTTCGTCATATTAAATTTATTTTCCACAATAATCACCCTTATTTCTTAAACATTATAAACTATATTTCATATATTTTCTAGTTAATGAATAATTATTTTAAAACAATTATTAACAATTAATATTTATTTATCTAATAACCAATCTAAAGCATTTTTAACAATTATACCTTCTTCATTTGAAACTGGAATCTTATCCATTGTTAAAAACATTTTGCTATAGTTATCATTAATTCTTCTTAAAGAATTTAATTTCCTTTCATAAGTGGAATAATCACCAGATTTTAATGTATCACAAACCTGAATATACATTTTACCACCATTAATTGCCACAAAATCAACTTCATATTCATCTATTTTGCCAACATAAACATCATATCCACGCCTTATAAGTCCTAAATAAACAACATTTTCTAATATATGCCCATAAACTCCAATTTTTCTACCTAAAATAAAATATCTTAAACCTAAATCAGAAAAATAATATTTTTCACATGTTTTCAAATATTGTTTTCCTTTTATATCGTATCTACTACTCCATTAAAGAAAAATGATTCTATTAATCCCTCAATATATTTTAGTGTGGTCCTAACATTTATATTTCTACCATTACTTGTCATCGTATTAGCAACATTGTTGGTAGATAATATATTACATATATTATCAAGCATAAAATTTGCCACACTTTTAAGCATTAATTCATCAAATATCTTTTTTGTATTCATAACATCTTTTATTAATATATTGCTATATAAACTACCAAGATATAAACTTACATCATCTTCCAAGTCAAAATTAGTGATTTTTTATATTGAATAAAATAACTATTCAACACTTTTTAACAAATTAACAATTTCATCAACTTTACTATCCCAACTATCTAAATTAGCTTCTTCATTTAATAAATCAATATACTTTTTATCTAACTTATATTCATCTATTAAATTTATTTATAATAGCATCCACTATTCTTTCACTAGCATGACCATCTCCATAAGGATTAGAAGCCATACTCATACGTTCATATTCTTTTTTATCAGTTAGTAGTCTTTTAGCTTCATTATAAATAGTTTCTTCATCAGTACCAACAAGTTTTAATGTACCAGCATCAATTCCTTCCGGTCTTTCAGTAGTATCTCGTAAAACTAATACTGGTTTACCTAAACTAGGTGCCTCTTCTTGTACACCACCACTATCACTCATAATCATATAAGATTTATTTATAAAATTATGAAAATCAAATACTTCTAAAGGTTCAATCAATTTAACTTTTTCACAATCTCCAAATAGCTCATTAGCAACTTCTCTAACAATTGGATTTTTATGAATAGGATAAATAACCTTAACATCATCAAATTCATCTACAATTCTCTTAATTGCATTAAATATATGACGCATAGGTTCTCCTAAGTTTTCTCTTCTATGAGCAGTCAAAAGAATTAATCTTTCCCCATCTTTAACAAAATCTAACTTCAGATTACTATAATTATCATCAACAGTAGTACTCATAGCATCAATAGCCGTATTACCAGTAATATATATTTTACTTTCTTCTATATTTTCCTTAAGTAAATTTTCCTTACTTAAATTAGTAGGAGCAAAATACATATCAGTCATACAATCAACCATTTGTCTATTCATCTCCTCTGGAAAAGGACTATACTTATCATTTGTTCTAAGTCCTGCTTCTACGTGACCAATCATAACTTGATTATAAAAAGCTGCAAGTGCACCAGCAAACGTAGTAGTTGTATCACCATGAACAAGAACAATATCCGGTTTACAATCTTTAATTACCTCTTCAAGTCCAGTTAACGCTCTAGTAGTTATGTCACCTAAAGTTTGCCCTTGTTTCATAATATTTAAATCATAATCAGGCTTAATATCAAAAGTTTCAAGCACCTGATCAAGCATCTCTCTATGTTGTGCCGTAACACAAACAATACTTTCAATTTCTTTTCTTTTTTCTAATTCCTTAACTAGTGGAGCCATCTTTATAGCTTCAGGTCTAGTTCCAAAAACACTCATTACTTTAATCATTATTTCTTTCCTCTTTTAAAATAATATTTAAATATCATTTTAATATTTTTTACTCCTATATAATAATTCAACTTATTACAAATTACTGTTTTAAAATATCATCTATAAATTTTTTCCAAACATATTTTACATTATCATATGAATAATTTTGAATCTTATCAGAAATATTGAATTTATATTTTCCATCAAAATAATTACATATTGCATCAGCCATCTCTTCTAAATTACGATTTTTAATCAATATGCCTGATTTATCATCTATGATTTCTTTTGCACCTAATGCAGAATCAAACGCTATGCAAGGTATTCCATAACTCATTGCTTCTAATAAAACTAAACCAAAAGATTCTTCTAAAGAAGTCATAACATATAATGAAGAATTAATATATACATCTTTTAATTTATCTTGAGTTAAAAAACCAGTAAATTTTATATACTTATTTAACTTATATTGACTAACCAAATTTTCTAAATTTTCTTTTTCATCTCCATCGCCAACAATTATAAGTTTAATCTTTTTATTTTTTTTATGAACTAAATTAAACACTTCAATCAAATCATCATACCCCTTTTCTTTAGATAATCTTCCAACTGAAACAATATTATAATTATTACATTTACTTTTATTTAAAGGAATATCACCAACAATTTGAGGTATATATTTAACAATCACATTTTCATTTTTAAACAATTTTTCATAATCATCATATAAATATTTACTTGCAGGAATTAAATAATCTATATTTTTCATCGATTTCTTTAACAATTTAAAATATTTTTTACTATTATTATGATAGACATGTTCCTCAGCTACTTTTACAGTTAAATTATTGCCATATCTATTTAATAATTTTGTAAAATCAATTCTAGATGAAATAACAATATTAGAATCACAATTATAAATATAATCACTTATCAACTTTCTTTTTAAATATAAAATTTTAATTGCTTTAAAGCCTTCATTAATTATATCCTTAATATTTTTTCTCTTAACAGCATCTTTAAATTCATTCCTGTTTGGTTTTAAATTTGATAAATATTTAATTTTAACATTATTATTAACCTTATAAGGAATATAATCATAAAGCTTATAAAGAGAAACAACTTCAACATCGTAAAATTCACTTAACATATTAGCCTGATCAATAATAGATTTTTCAACACCACCATATCCTAAATGAAGTGCTAAAATTGATATCTTTTTATTATTATTAATTTTTCTCCCATAACAATCAAATTCAGATAAAAATAATAACAATAATAACACCAAATAAATTGATACTGCTGGAGCAAATAAAATATGTCCACTAAATGTTGAAACACCAACCACAAGAAATAATATAAGTAATAAATATATAATATTAAGTTTAATTTTACTAAAATTAACAATAAATAAATAACCAACAATTATAAATGGAAATAAAGAAATTAATAACCCAATAATTCCAAAATGAAAATATAAATCACAAATATCAATTTCTACTAATCTAGCTATATTTGTATTTTTTACTCTTTGAGTATTAGAAAACCCTATTCCAAACCATATATTAGAATCATTATCTAAATCATTATATATACTTATCGTATTAGCAAGAAGCATATCCCTTCCACTTACTAATGGTCTAATTATTTTAGTTAATTTATTTTTATCATAAAAAATATTTAAATTTCCTTGAATTTCCTCAACTTCAGCTTTTTTATTATCATCAATAATAATTTCTTTACTTTCATCATTATAAACATTATTCTTAATATAATTATAATTATAAACAGCATATGAATTTATAGAAATAAATAAAGCAAATACAAATATAGAAAAACACTTAATTACAACTTTATTAATTCTAAATTTATTTTTTATTATACTAAATATTAATGATAATATTGTAATTATTAAACATCCAAAAGTAGCAACTTTAGTTCCAATCATCATCATAACTAGAATAATCGGAAAAATAATTAAAAAACTATATTTACTTTTATTAATAAATAAATAAGCAAATGGAAATAATATAACCATAATATTAGCAATCTCATTTCCTGCATAAAATAGTCCTACATATCCCTTTAAATACATGGGATACGTAGTATATGATAAACCAAATATTGTCGGAATAATTAATAATAATACATATAAGATTAAACTAAATTTAAAGATATCACCAATATAACTTGTAGGTATACTATTATCATCAAAATAACATAATAATCCTACAAAACAAATAGGAAAATAAATAAGTTTAAATAAAAATATTAATTCATTCAAGAGAAAAGTTTTATCAAAAATTTCCGACTTAAAAATAAAATAAAATATAAAATATAAAAAAATGAAAAATAAAAACCAAAAAGAAATCTTATTATATTTTGATTTAGATCTTACAATATAAATTATAAAATATAATAATAAAACACTTTTAAACAAAATTCCCGGTGTTAAACGTATCATAGAATTTCTAGTTAATAAAGCTGTAATTACATCTAAAAAAGGTAATATAAAAAATAACACACGTACTTTAAAAACTTTAAACATTTGTTAACCTCCAATTATAACTTCTTCTTTATAAAAATAATTATACAAAAAAAAAGAAATAAAATCTATTAACCAAGTATTTATTTCTTATTTACAATATTTATAGCTTGCTAACCAACAATATATTATTAATAATATTCTATTAGTTTTAATCATTCGAGAACATGTATTTATTTTTTTTACATAGTCACATTTTCGCCAATTTTTATCTAAATTATTTAAAATTTTAAATGATTTATTAATAAATTTAATTCTTTGTAAATTATTTTTTACATATCTTTGCTGAGAAGAATAATCTAATAAAATCATAACAATTAAATTTATTAACACATCATGATAAATATCTTGATTTAATTCTTTGATTATAATTTCACAAATAATTAAAATATCAAACATCCTTTTATCTCTAGTAGTAGTTTCACTATTTTCATGTATAACATAATACGTTAAATAATCATTAATTTTCCCTATTTTATTTGCATATTTTAATGCTTTTACAACAAATGGTGCATCCTCATATTTAAGATTTTCTTCAAAATAGATATTGTTATTCTTTAATAATTTAAGTGAATATAACTTATTACACGGACCCAAATTTATATTATTAATTAACTTAGGATTTTCTTTTAATGAAGTATCTTCAAAATCTGTAAATTTAATTCCATAAAGATTCCCTCTATCTTCAAAAAAATTACAAATTACTAAATCACAACTATCAGTACTTGCTTTTTTGTACATATATTCACAAAAATGTTCATTTAAATAATCATCAGAATCCACAAAAGCGATATATTCACCTGTTGCTTCTTCAATTCCTCTATTTCTTGTTTTCCCAATGCCCTCATTCATCTTTGATATATATTTAATTCTTTTATCATTAAATTTTTTTATTATTTTCTCTGAATTATCTGTAGAACCATCATTTATTAAAATAATTTCAATATCTTTAAGAGATTGATTTATAAACGAATCTATACATTTATTTAAATACTTGCTTGAATTATATATTGGTACTATTAAACTTACTTTTGCCATTATTACCTCGTTAAATAATTATAAAATACATAAGAATTTATTTTTATTATTAAACTCCTTACTTTTGATTTTAAACCATTTTCTACTGGATGCTTATAACATTTCTTCTTTTTTAAAATTTTATTATATTTTCTATAATCTTTATATTTTAAAGTTGTAGAGTAATATATTAATGAATTATCTAAAAACCTTAAAACTGATTCAATATTATCGGTGTTTTTGATTTGCTCTTTTTCATAATCAGATTGTTTCAACATATCGTCCATTTTTTTAATTTTTTTTGTGTAATCAGTATTATTCATTAAACTATTAATTCTTTGGACGTAATTATATCCAATGTAAGAAATAGATTTTACAGTTTTTGCTTTTACAATTACAAGTGGAGTTAATCCATAGTCTTCTGCGATACAACTTTCCATGTATTTAAACTTATTTTTTATAAAATAATCTCTTTTGTAAACATAGGCCCAAGCATTTTCAATATAATGATATTTTATTATTTTATTAAAAGCTTCTGTTCCATTAGTTGAATCAAATCCAATTTCATTGTGATCTATTTTTTGGTTATTGATAATATCTCTTACCTGAAATCTTAAAATATCTGGCTTATCATTTAAAGCCTTATTAATAGTTTCTAAAAAGTCATTTTCTAAATAATCGTCTCCATCTAAGAAAACTAAATAATCACCTTTTGCTTTTTCAATGCCAAGATTTCTGGCTTTAGATAGTCCTGTGTGTTCTTCATAAATTTTAATCCAATTATATTTTTTTATATATTCATCGGCAATTTTTTCACTGCCATCATTACACTTGTCTAATATCATTATTACTTCATAATTTTTATATGTTTGATTAACGACTGAATTTAGACATTTACTTAAATATTTTTCAACATTATATATTGGAATAATCATACTAAATTTCATTATATTTTATTTTCCTTTTTTATCTTGTAATTCATTTAAACAACTATCACAATATGCTTTCATTTTTTGTTCACTATGCGCAATTTTTTTGTCAATTTGGAACATTAGTCTACTATAAAACGGTGATATTATTTTTTTTATTATATGTTTTAATATACGTTTTATATTTATATTATTATAAGCAAATTCCCCTTGTAATATTTTTTCTAAAACTTTTTTATCACAATAATTTGTTATATTATTTGCATTAATAATTTTTTTCAAGACCACTTTTCGCAAGCAAATGATTTCTTTTTGATTGACAGAGTTTGTAATAATATCTTTTCTTAGCTGGATAGTTTCAATTTCATTGTTTGTTAAATCTAAATTTAAGTATTTTTTTAATTGTTTTTTCATTACCGCCTTATGCGAATCGTGAATTTTTATCTCATTTTGGCCAGCTGTCGAGTTCGTGTCAGAACATCTATAATCAAGTAAACTACAATCAATATTTGAAATTTTAAAGCAATTCACAGCTCTACTCCAAAGTTCATAATCCTCAGTAAAATAATTTTTATCATAGTATAGATTATAATATTCAATCATATCTTTTCGCATCATTACTGTTGGATGAATAAATGGCGTTTTAAATAAAGTAATTACTTTTAACGTTTCAGGGTCAGTTTTAACTGGGATATTTCCTTGATATTTTCCAAAGAAATCTCCACTTGTTCCGCAAATACCTACGTCTTCGTGATTTTCTAAAAATTCTACTTGTCTTTCAAATCTAGTTGGATGAGATATATCGTCATCGTCCATTCTAGCTATATATTTACCTTTAGCAGCTTTAATACCAATGTTAAGAGATTCGGCAAATCCAATTCTTTTTGTATTTTTTATGATTTTGATTCGTGAATCATTAAGTTTTTTCAGCATTTTTTCTATAATTGCCTGATTTTTGCAGTACTCAAGAACAACTATTAATTCAAGATTTCGATATGTTTGATCTAAAATACTGTCAACTGACTCTTGTAAATAATCATATCTTTCATAGGTTGACATAACACAGGATACCAGTGGATTAGATGCTTCGTTATTAAAACTTAATATGCTTTGCCATTCTAATTCGTTTTCTTGCCATTTAGGAAACATATTTCTTAATTTTGAATTATTCCAAAATTTTTCATCTCCATAGGCATGAACAATACTTGCTTGTTTTAATTTGTCAAGTTGTGAGGGATGACAACAATATTTATCAATGTCTATTAGATCTACGTTAATATTAAACTCTTGTATAAGTAAATTTATTATACCTTGATCTGGCCAATTTAATATTTTTAAATATTCATTAGTTTTCTGTATACACCAATTAAACATTTTTTTATAATCTTTTAAATTATCTTTTAACACCATTATTCCAGAATTATATAATTTGTCAAACATATTATATTTTAAAATTAATTTTTTAAAATTTGCTTCTATATTGAAGTTTCCCATTGTTCTTGTTGCAGCAAAACCGCTTTCGTTGCCGTAATTTTGTAGTCCTGATATATCACCTTTAATTAGTATATCTACATCATTCCATATTACTGTTTCGTAGTCATCTAGTAATTTAAAACATTCATACCTATAAAATGCAGCTACTGAATATTTTTGGATGGCTTTGGTGTTTAAATTATTATAACTATCAAAGTTAATTTCTAAAAAATTTACCTTTAATATTTTATTTATGGAATTTTTTTGTTGCTCGCTTATTTCATCTATATAAACTATTATATCATCCCAAAAAACGGAATTATTCTTTTTTAATCCAATTAATGTGTTTGCTAATGCAAACATGTAATTATTAGTTATTCCAAACACTAATGCACATCTTTTTTTCATGTTATCTCCTATTTATTATTTTTAAGCATTTTACATACAATATTACAATTAGAAACTATGTTTTTTGTTAGCACGATATTATTTTCAAATTTATTAAAACTTAAAAAGTTTATATTTAGATATTTACATAAAATAGATAAAATTCCCATATTGGATATTATTAAAAAGGACTCTTCTACTAAGGGTAAACAATCATCGATATTACTAATCGTTACTATGTCTACATTTATTAATTCTCTTAATTTCGTGATTTTTTCAATAGGTTCTTTTCGATCTTTTGCAAAGTCAAAATTTACCAATATTACTTTTTTACAATGACGATTCTCTAAAATATTTTTTATTAAGTCAAAAATTACATCATAATTTGAAGGTTCTTCAAAAACATCACTACTTATAAAAATTGTATCTTTGCCATAATTGTATACTTCGTTATAGTTTTTATTAACTTTTTCCATTTTATTAATAGAATCACTAATGTAATCTAATTTGTTATTATTTTCATTAACTAGATTAATAATTTCTGTTTTTGATTGGTAATTAAGTTTATTGTATGACCTTTTTAGAATATAGTAAAAAGGATAAAAAACCTTTTTAATAATGTTTTTTACTCTTATTAATATACTATTGTTTTCTTTATCAAATTTGTCGTAAACACCTAAAGTCTTTTTTAGACACATATCAATATAATATTTCTTCTCTTCATTGGCTTTTAATATTTTATTAATTACTGATTTTTTATATTCTAAAACAGAACTTTTACACGGAGTATCTTGTGTAATATCCCGTCTAACTTGAATAAGTAAAATTTCATTGTTTCCAAAATCTAAATTCAAATTATCTTTTAATTGATGTTTAATTGTTGCAATCGTTGAAGCAGCAATTTTTTCCTCATTATTTTGGGATGCACTTGTTAAACTTTTATTACTTACTCTGTAATACAATAAAATGTCGTTTAATCTATAAAATTTTGTAAATTTTATTAATTGAGACCACATTTCATAATCTTCTGAAAAAAAGTTGCTATCATACTTAACTTTGTATTTTTCCAAAATATTTTTTCTCATCATAACACTCGGATGGCAAATTGGACATCCAACAAGAAGATCTGACTTTATTTGCTCATTATCAATCGCACATGTAAACCATGTATTATCAGAAAACATAAAATTTTTGGCATTAGAACAGACTAAACCATAATCCGGATTTTTTATCAAGAACTCTATTTCTAACTCTAATCTATTAAAGTTTGAAATATCATCATCATCCATTCTAGCGATGAATTGTCCTTTAGAATTCTCAATGCCAACATTTAATGATTTTGAAAAGCCTAATTTTGCCGAGTTATATATAAATCGTATTCTATCATCTTTATATTTTGAAAATACCTTTTTAAATTCAGCTTGTGAATCACTATATTCGACTACTATAATTAGTTCAAAGTTTTGATATGTTTGATTTAGAATACTTTCAATGGCGCTATCTACAAATTCTATTCTATCATAAACAGACATTACTACTGACACTAATGGTTTATTAGATAATATCGCCCAAGTTCTTTCATTTTCATTCCATTCTTTATAGACTATATTATACTCTTCGTCATTCCAAAATTTCCTTGTTCCGTGAGCATGAACTATACATGCTTTATCAGATTTCTTAATAAATGATGGATGTAGATGATAAATATCAATTGGTATTTCACCAACTTTTAAATTAAAATCCTGTATCATAAAATTTATTATTGCTTGATCTGGCCACCTTAATATTTTAGCATACTGAATTGTCTTTTTGTAACAATAGTCAGCTAAATTACCATATTTTAACAAACTATCAGAGAATAACAACAATCCCGAGTTATGCATTGGAACAAACATATCATAATCAGGACAAAATTCGTATAAATTGTTAATCACTTTATACTCATCTAAAGCCGTAACTGCGGCTATATCCTTTTCTTTAATATATTTTAAAATACCAGATAAATCTTTCTGATATAATACATCAACGTCTGACCAAATTACTGTCTTATATGATTTTAAATAATTAAAACACTCATATCGATAAAATGCAGCTACACTATAAAGCTGCATTGCTTCACTATTTATCTCTTTTATAAAACTATTGTCTTTTAATAACACAAAATTGCATGGTAATATTTTATTTATGTTTTTTTGAATTTCAGGTGATATCCCATCATGAAAAACAACAATATCATCCCAAAATTTTTTGCTGTGTCTTTTTAATCCTACTAAGACATTAGCTAATTTATCAACATAATTACTTGTTATACCATAAGTTAAAAGCACTTCCTTTTTCATAAAAAGCCTCCAGATATTAATGTTTATCGTTAATGTTATCGCCGGTAATAACATGTTTTGTTAAATAATTATAAAAAATTTTCATCATCATATGATCAAATGTCATGTGAATATCTTCATCAATTTGCATATCACATTCATCGACATGCATTTTATAATCAGCAAGCTCTTTTAATTTTCCACCTTTGTACCCAGTAATACCAACAACCTTAGCGCCACATTCTTTGGCATATTCTGCTGCATTAACAACATTCTTTGAATTACCTGAACCACTAATTCCAATAAATAAATCATTTGGAGTAATTTTATTTCTTAATTGAAATCTAAATACTTCTTCATATCCAATATCATTAGCAATAGCCATGATTGTTGCCACATTATCATTTAAACAACAAAATCTAAATTTATTATCAACATATTCGCTTATTCCCTTATTAAAATCATTTTGAAAATGACTTGCGGTTGAAGCTGAACCTCCATTTCCACATATATAAATAGTACCTTTTCTATTATAAGTATCCAAAATAACATTCATAGCATCATTAATTTCATCAAGATTTAATGCATTAATAACAGCTATTTCTCTTTCATAGTATTCTCTAATTGCTTTTTTAAAATCCATTTTTATTTCCTTCTTTCCTTTATTAATTTTTTCGTTATTTTTAATTCCAAGAATTTGTCAACAGCATCATTTAAATCTTCAGCAACTAACGTAGGTAAGACATCATACTTTCTATCATTGCCACCTTGACCAGTTTTCAACAATATACTTTTCATACCTGCATTTTCAGCCATTTTAATATCCAATGTTGAATCACCAATCATTATTGAGTTTGATAAATCTATATTATGATCTTTTGCTGCTTTTTCTATCATTCCTGTCCTTGGTTTTCTGCAATCACATTCAATTTTTAATTCAGGAATTTCTCCCTCAAATCCTTTATCAGGATGATGTGGGCAGTAGTATATATCATCAACGTATGCTCCATCTAATCCAAGAAGTGTTTCCATCTTTTTATGAATTTCACCCAATTCTACTTCAGTTACCTCACCTCTAGCAATTACTGGTTGATTTGTTACTACGATAGCAAGATAACCACTGTTATTAATTTTTTTAATAGCTTCTGAAACTCCAGGTATTAGTCTGAAGTCTTCTTCTTTTCTTAGGAAACCAACATATTCATTTATTGTTCCATCTCTGTCTAAAAATATTGCTTTTTGTTTATTTGCTAAGTTTTTAGCATTACAAATTCCACTTGAATAATCTTCTTGTACTCTTCGATATCTATCAGGTGTTCCCATATCTTTAGCATATTCACTTGATTTATATGATAAAACTTTTCCTTCGCTAATTAATGGTACTATTATATCTTTCTCGTAATTACATTTTTTTAATTCTGGTAAATATTTAAAAATTGTTGGTGAAAAAATCATAATTCCAGCATTAACTAAATTGCAATAATTGTATGTTGTTCTATCATTAGATTTATAATCAAATGACCTTACTATACCGTTCTCTTCAACAACTAAATCACTATCAAATGGATGACCATTAGGGTGAGTTAGAAGTGTTACATCTGCATTATTTGCTACATGATATTGTTCCATTTTTTCAAAATCAATATCAATGAAAACATCCGCTAATAAAAATATAAAATTTTCGTTTATTTTATCTTTAAGAAAATATAGTGAACCAGCTGTTCCCAGTGGCTTTTGTGGATCTTCTTCGACATAGGATATATTTAATCCAAATTTCTTTCCATCTTCAAAATAATCTTTAATAACATTTCCAAGATGACCAATAATAACAGTAATATCTGTTATTCCACTTTTCTTTAAATTCATCACTTGATGATACAAAATTGGATATCCAGATATTTCTAACATAGGTTTAGGAATTATATCACCTGTTATTTCAGAAACTCTTGTTCCTTTTCCTCCCGCCTGAATAACTGCTTTCATATTAATAATGTTCCTTTATATATTTAACTGTATCTCTTACAGATTCATCTGAAGTATGAAGAGCTTGCCATCCAGCATTATGTATTTTAGTTAGATCATATTGGAATTTTGGAACATCACCTTTCCATCCAACGTTACCACCTGTATACTTATATTCAACATTTTCATAACCTAGTTCTTCACAAACAATATTTGCTATTGTAGTAACACTAGTAGCAGTTTCTACTCCAGCATTATAAATTTCTACACCTTTTTTCATTTCAATATCAAGAGTAAATCTAACAATAGCGTCAACCAAGTCTAATACATATAAATATGGTTTAGTTTGAGTTCCATCACCTAAGATTTCTAATTCATTTGGATTTTTTTGTAATTTTTTTACAAAATCGAAGATAACGCCATGAGTTAGATTTGGCCCAATAACATTAGGAAATCTAAAAATTACTGTATTAAAATCATTCATAAAGCTATAAGAAGAGATAAATCCCTCTGATGCATATTTAGCTCCACCATAATATGAGATTGGATGTAAATCACCAGTTACTTCTGTCAATAATTCTTTTTTATCTCCATAGATTGCAGAAGTTGAAGAGAAAAATAAATTTTTTATATTTTCTCTTCTCATATATTCTAATACAGTATAAGTTGTCATAAAAGTGTCATTATAGTCAACACTTGGATTTTTTCCACCTTTTTGAATATCAGAATTTGCTGCTAAATGATACACAATATCAATATCTTCATTTTTTAATTGTTCACAAAAATTTTCTGTTTCTTCAATATTAATGTTATAAAATTTATAGTTTTTATTATCTTTGAAGCAGTCTACATTTTCTTGTTTGCCTAGTGTGAAGTTATCAACCACTACAACTTCAAGACCTCTCTCTAATAAATTTCTTACTAAGTGAGTTCCGATAAATCCGGCTCCACCTGTTACTAATGCTTTCATTTTTACCTCCTAATTTACAAATATAACAGTTGTACCTTGATGGTCAAATTTAAAATCCATCTCAGGTAAATCGCTCATTTCTTTTCTAAACTTTTCTTGTTTTTCTTCTGGAACATAGAATAAGAAGAATCCGCTTCCACCAGCTCCCAAAAGTTTACCACCTGTTGCTCCAGCTTTGATACCTCTTTCATACCACTCATCAAATTGAGGATTACTAATTCCAGAAGCTAATGTTCTTTTAATTTTCCAGTTTTCATCTAAGATTTTACCTACCGCATCAATATTGTTATGTTCTAATTCATATTTTAAGTCATAGGTCATTTCCATTATCCTCTTTTGACCTTCTTCTTTATCTGATGCACTAACTATATTTTTAGATTGTTCTTCTAAAATCGTAGAAGCTTTATGTTCTCCACCTACATATAGCATTATTAAATTTTTCTCTAGTTGTTTAAATGCTTCGTGATCCATTAAGACAGGTTCAACATCAACAGAACCATCTTTGTTAAATTTATAAAAATTTAGTCCACCAAATGCTGCAGCATATTGATCTTGTTTTCCATTTGTCGTGTGAACAATATTATTTTCCATATCACAAGCTGCAGCTGCAACCTCATCTTTAGAAATATATTCTCTTTTATAACATTTTAAATTTTTAAGTAATCCAACAGTAAACGAACTAGATGAGCCAAGCCCTGTTCCAGATGGTACATCAGCTATCGAAGTTATTTCTAATCCTTCCAAGCCTTCTTTTTTTAAACATTCTCTAAATATATTATGTTCAATATCATTTATATCGTGTACAGTTTCTGTTTTTGAATATTTCAATACAGTTGTTTTTTTATCAAAGGATGGATGACTAGTAATATACATATACTTATTAATTGTTGTGCTCAAAACACATCCACCATGTTTTTCATAAAACGATTTAATATCACTTCCACCACCACATAAACTCACTCTAAAAGGTGTTCTTGTTATAATCATAAAATCACTTCCTTTACTTATTCATTAATTTTTTATAATATTCATTACAAATTTCTTTTGCATTTCCCATTTTAACAATCTTTCCATGATCTAACCAAATAACTTTGTTACATAATTCTTTAATACTATCTATGGAATGAGATACATATAGAACAGTAGTACCTCCTTTTATCATAGACAACATCTTGTTTTTACTTTTTTCTTGAAATTTTATATCTCCTACTGATAAAATTTCATCAACTATTAATATTTCCGGTTCAACAATAGTAGATATAGAAAAGGCTAATTTTGCAACCATACCAGAAGAAAAATTCTTTATAGGCACATCCAAAAAATCTTTTAATTCTGAAAATTCAACAATTGCATCAAATTTATCTAAAATAAACTCCTTAGAATAGCCAAGTATAGCCCCATTTAAAAATATATTCTCTCTTGCAGTAAGTTCAAAATCAAAACCTGCGCCAAGTTCAATCATTGGTGATATTTTACCATCTACACTAACCATACCAGTAGTTGGTTTATAAACCCCACTTACAACTTTTAATAAAGTACTTTTACCAGCTCCATTAGATCCAATTATTCCAACTACATCGCCTTTTTCAATTGTAAAATTTATATCTTTTAGAGCCCAAAAATATTCTTTTTTCTTTTTCTTTTTTTTAGGAGTCAAGAATTTAATAAACATCATTTTTATTGAATTATCTTTTTCAACGCCCAAATTAAATTTCATTGAAACATTATTAAGTGTTATCATAAAATATTCCTCCTACATATAATAAACAAATTTATCTTGTTTTTTTCTAAAAATAAACATTCCAATAATCATTGTAATAAATCCACTTAAAAATAACACTATAAAATTCACAAAAGTTGGTGCATTTCCAAATAAAACAATTTCTCTAATCGAATTTATATACAAGTATAGAGGATTAAATTTAAAAATATTTTGTAAATATTCTGGTAAAATTTTTATAGAATAAAAAATTGGTGTAAAATAATTAATTATTGTAAGTAAAATTCCCCATATATATATAACATCTCTCAAAAAAACTGTAATAGTAGACAATAAATAACATACGCCTATAGTAAACATTAAAGTGCACAAAAGTACATATGGTATATAAAGATACCATATATTTAATACGCATTTGGTACCATCAGCAGCGTTTCCTGAAAGTAAAATTATCAAAAAGAATGGTATAAGTGTAAATAAAAAATTGACACCCGCAAATAAACATTTTGCTAAAGGAAAAATATACTTAGGAATATAAACTTTGTTAATTAATGAAAAATTACCAACAATTGATGTTAATGAATTATTAGTTGCTTCACTAAAATAGTTAAATATAATTAAACCACTCATTAAATATACCAAGTAATTGACGCCTTCCATATTATATTTAAATATATTTGAAAATATTAAAGCCATAACGCTCATCATAAGTAAGGGATATAATATACTCCATAAAACACCCAACACACTTCTTTTATACTTAATCTTAAAATCACGTGAAATTAATTGAGAAAGCAAAAATCTATATTTTTTAACATTATAAACTATATTTTTTATCATTATATCTAATCACCATATACATTATAACAATATTTTTTTAATATTACTATTTTAAATCAAACGAAATTTAAAAAAACATGGAATTACCATGCATTTTATATTATTTTTCCTTCTTTTCTAATAAATTATCTTGAATAATATATCTAGGTCTTGCTTTAGTTTCACTATAAACCTTACCAACATATTCTCCAATTATTCCAAGTGAAAACATTTGAATGCCACCTAATATCCATAAAGAACAAGCAATAAATGTCCATCCTTCCACAGTAGCACCACTAATCTTTCTAATTAAACAATAAATAAGTACTACAAAACTTATCATACAAATAAATATACCTAAATCAAGAATCATTCTTATTGGTTTAACACTAAAAGAAGTTATTCCATCCCATGCAAAATTAAGCATTTTCTTTAATGGATATTTAGACTCACCTGCAAATCTTTCAGCTCTTTCATAATATACTATACTAGATTTAAATCCAATTAAAGGAAACATTCCTCTTAAAAATAAATTAACTTCTTTATAATTTGCAAAATTATCTAAAACCCTTTTACTTGTTAATCTATAATCAGCATGATTAAATACAACATCAGCTCCCATAAATTTCATAAACTTATAAAATGCTTCAGCTGTAAACTTTTTAAAGAAAGTATCCTTTGACCTTGATGATCTAACTCCATAAACAACTTCTGATCCATCATAATAATCTTTAATCATTTCATCAATTGCATTAATATCATCTTGTAAGTCAGCATCCATAGATATTACCACATCAGCATATTCTTTAGCAGTCATAAGTCCTGCTACCAACGCATTTTGGTGTCCTCTATTTCTTGATAAATTAATTCCACTAAATAATTTATTTTCTTTGTTTAATTCACATATAATATCCCAAGTTTTATCCTTAGATCCATCATTAACAAATAATACTTTACTATCTTTAGAAATAGTTTTATCTTTAATTAGCTCATTTAATTTAACGTTTAATCTCTTACTAGTTTCCCTTAATACTTCTTCTTCGTTATAACATGGTATTACTACATACAATGTTTTATTTTTCATCTTTACCTCCATTTCTAAATATTACCAAATATAAATATTTTAATATCTTAACATTATCTTTAATTCTTTTAGGCTCTTTAATCATTCTATATAACCACTCTAAATGTAGTTTTTGATACATAATCGGTGCTCTCTTCTTTAAACCCGATACAACATCAAACGTACCACCAACTGGCATAATAACACTTATATTTCTAAACAACTTTTCATTTCTAATAATAAATTCTTCTTGTTTAGGTGATCCTATACCAACAAATAAATAATCTGGTTTACATTTTTTTATATCATTTAATACATCTTTTTCTTTACTATACCCACTCATATAACCACATATATTTAATTTAATATACTTTTCTTTTAATACTTTAACTGTTTTTTCAATAACTTCTTTTTTAGCACCATATAAATAAACTTTCTTACCATATTTACACGCATTACATAGAAGTTCATCAAACATATCTACTCCAGTTAACTGATTAACTCCTTTATTGCCATTAATTCTCATACCTAGAACTGTTCCATATCCATCAGGAATATTATATTTTTCATTATTTATAAATTCTTTATATTCTATATTATTATTAAAATTTACCATAATAATCGGATTTAAATTAAATATAATATTTCTATTCTTACTCTTATTTATTTTATCTACAATGTCATTTTTGTTTAATATACAAACATTATAACCTAATAATTTACAATTACTATTCTTCATATAAAATCTCTTTCTAAAAAAATTTTATCAAATAATCAAAAAAACATAAATAGCTAACTACTTATGTTTAAATAATATATCAGTTTTATAAATCAAAAACAATATAAATGACATTAATAATAAATATAAAACAATTGCAATTAAATTATAACCTAAAGCATATAAAACACTTATTATAGAACAAAGTATATCAATACCATACATAATTAATACTGTTTTAGTAGTACTATTATTAAGCTTAAGTAATTGATGATGTAAATGTTCTTTATCAGGCTCACCTATATTTTCTCCTTTTAAGTATCTTCTAATCATTGCAAACACTGTATCAAGTATTGGTAAAAGTAATATGAATATTGGAATAATTAAACTAGTAAATGTAGCCGTTTTATAACCTAAAAGTGCTATTATTGCAATAATAAAACCTAAAAACGTACTACCAGTATCTCCTAAAAATATTGAAGCAGGTGGTTTATTATACATTAAAAAGCCTAAACAAGCGCCAAGCATAATTACACATAAAATAACATCTAAACCATAAATCCTATCTAGCAGAACTGCAATTATAGTTATAGTAACAAAAAATATTGCACTAGTTCCTGTTGCTAATCCATCTAACCCATCTATTAAATTAATCGCGTTAATAATAGCTAAAATAAAGAATATGGCTAAAGGATAACCCCATTTTCCAAAAGTTAAAGATAATCCAAGTGCACTTATATTAGGTAAATAAATATTACCATAAAATACAACAATAGAAGAAGCTACTATCTGAACTAAAAATTTATACCTTGCTCTAATTGGTTTAATATCATCACATATTCCAAGAATAATAATTATAAATCCTCCAATAAGAATTGAAATCATCTGTTCATTAATAGGTGCAAATAACATATAACCAATTAAAAATGTTAAATATATTGCTAATCCACCCAATCTAGGCATTGGTTTTTTATGTACCTTTCTCTCATTAGGCATATCTATTGCTCCAATATGTCTTGCAACAACTTTAGCAAGAGGCACTAATAAAACACAACATATAAAAGTTACTAATAAAATTAAATAAATATTATATCCATTAATTAATATATTCATTCTACATCACACCTAAATAATATCAAAATATTAATTTATTGTCTATTTATATTATAAACCTATTTAAAAAATAATATCAGAAATAATAAATCTAACAAACGAAATAATTATTCTAATAAATCTTCTTCAATATTATAAAATATAATTTTATTTCTTCTTATAATCTAAAATTAATCTTTTTATCGAAGATTTTTTTAAATATTCTTTTACCACATCATTATTAGGATAAGATATACTAATACATAAATCAATCAAGTGATTATATTCATCTTCTGTTATTTTATAACCACACCAAACACGTTCAAAAAAATTTTCATGAGTTAGTTCAACATTAGGAATTAATCTATCAAAATAGTCATATCCAAACTGTTTACAAGCATCACCAAATCTCTTTAATGGATACATATCATAGTCATAATTAATAAGTAATTCTTCAAAAAATAATTCCTTGAAAAAAAGTGATAATTTATCGCCATAAACATGCTTAATTACCATATTAGCAATATAATTTCCTCTTAAAAATGCATTTCTTTCGTCTGGAAAACAATCATAGTATATCTCATAAAAAAGTGGCTCACTTTCAAAAACATTACTACAATAGGAATAAATCATTCCAGCAAATGAATAAGGATAATTGTTTGCAATATAATCCTGTCTAGCATGAGACATTTCATGAATTAAAGTGCATATTACAGAATAATAAGAAAGCATATTATGATTGCCAAAATTATATGCACTTCCAAAATTATCTATCCGTTTATAAAAATTTCTCAAAGACAATTGTGAATATGTAATCATATCATCACCATAACAAGATTCATAATCATTTTCAATTTCTTTAGAGTTACCAACAATTATCAAACCATTTTTTAAATCTACTTCATTATTAATTAAACACACATTTGCAACTTTATAAACAAAATCTTTATCAACCGGTTTATTTTTATTTTTATAACTTCTAACAATTTTACTAAGTTCTGTAACCAACTGATAATCATTTATACTACTATCCATCAAATCCAATTCATTCATATCTTAATTTAATAGTAAACATCAACTAAATATAACCCACAAGCAGGTGCCGTATTATACTTACAATTTACTTTCTCCTTATCCAACATCATCTTTATGTCATCCTTATCAAGTTTATTATTACCAGCTTGTATCAAAGCACCAACCATATTTCTAACCATATATCTATAAAAACTCTTCCCAACAAACGTAATAGTTAAAAAATCACCCTTCTTTTTAAATTTAATATTATAAATAACACTATTGTAATTATCTCTTGCACCAGATGTAAAAGCCTTAAACGAATGAAAACCAATAAATGCTTTACTAGCTCTTCGCATCCTTCTTATATCTAATTTATTATTATAATTATAAATATAATCATTAATTATCGGATCAAACTCACCTAAATTAATAACATATTCATATTTCTTCATTTTAGCATCAAATCTAGGATGAAAATCATCACTTACTTCTTTCACATAATTTATATGAACATAATCATTTAAAACTCTATTAATAACATTCTTTAACTTTGATGAAGGAATACATCCATTAAGTTCAAAACTAACACCTTGACTATATGCATGAACACCTCTATCAGTTCTTCCGGCACCTTTTACAGCAACATAACTTTTATTTATAATACCTAGTGCTCTTTCTAATTCCTTCTGAACAGTATCATAATCATTTAATTTTTGAAATCCATAAAATTTAGAACCATCATAACTAACACTAGCAAAATACTTCATTAAAATACACTCCTATATATATCTTTTAATAAATCTTTACTATCCAATGTATATTCCAAATTAGCACCCTTATCATTAGCCAGTTTAATAAAATCATAAATAGGTGGTTCCTCTATATATCCTTCCCTAATAGCATCAAGTACCTTTCCTTGAAACTTAATAATTTTCTTATTACATACAACTACATGTTTAACAATTTTATTTACAAAAATTACATCATTACTAATAACAACAAAATTTATCCCTAAAGAAGCCCTAATAAGTTTAATTAACTTTATAATTTTTCTTTTAAATTTACCATTAAATCCAACATCAAAATAATTAAGAACTATTAACTTAGGCTCTTCCTCTATTACCATAAGTAATAACATTAATTTATATTCACACATAGATAAATCATCTATCTTTTTATTTAAAAAATCTTTATCTAAATCTAAAATATCAAAATAATCTTTATTATAACTTAAATATTTCTTTACTTTATACTTTCTATTTATAACTTTTTTATCTAAATTATCAATCAATATTTCTAAATCACTTATTTCTCCATAAAATCCAACAAATTGTTTAATATCAAAAAAACCATTATTAGGATTATTACTAAACATTACTTCCATAATTCACCTATTAAAGAATTAATATCAAAATATTTTTCTTTTAATAAATCATAATAATTTAAATTATTTGATAATTCTGCAATAAAAGGCATATTCATTCCAATCTTACTTAATACTTTATCATTAGCTAAAACTTCTAAAGTATCTTCATACATAACAGCATGAAAATTATCAAGTACAACTATTTTAGTTCCTAATAAAAGTTCTTCACTATTACTTGTAACATTTAAAATCGAAATCTTATTTTCCTTACTATATTTAACAATTTTTAATTTATCTTTATTATCTAAATAAGTAAGCATATCATCAATTCCAATAACTCTCGGATTAATAATTAACAAAGATAATATTTTAATAAAAGCCTTTTCACTTCTACTAATTTCTCCAATTTCTTTATCTATAATATTATCCAATTTAAAAAATGTAACAAATTTTTTTATACTACTACTAATTACTTTATCATCATATCCTAAACATTTCTGATAATATTCAAGTTCACTTTTTACTCTATTAGTGTTAAATATAAAATTATTAAGTACCGCAGCAACATTCTTTCTTAAAAAATTTATATCATATTCATTAATATTTTTATCATCTATATAAACATCACTACTATCGCTTTGATTTATAAGTGTCTTTAATAAATAAGTCTTACCAGAAGCTATACCACCAATTATATTTGTAAATGGCACTAATTCTAATTTTAAATCATAATTCTTAAAAGTTAATGTATTCATCTATAACCACCCTTGCTCTTGTTTGTTATTATATCACTTAAGTTTTTATTTTAAAATATTCTAATGAATAAAATTTTATATTAATCACAAAAAAAGAACACGAATATTGCGTTCTATTTATTTTATTTATAAACACTTCATTATTATAATATCATATTGTCTTACCATTAAATAATACGTCTTTTCTTATAATAGTACTACTATTATAACTTTTTAATTTTTCTAAATAAATCATCGCATTCCAATCATTAATTTTTGCACCATCAAGTATTACTCCATCAAAACTATCTAAAATTGAAAATTCAACACCAAAAGCATTTACATTAGTCATATCTTTATTATAAATAATTTGTGGATCAATATGTATATTAGTACCAGAAAAATCCATATTAGTTATATTAACATTAGTTAAATCTAATTGACTTAAATCAAGCATTCTAAGTAACATATTATTTTTAAAAAAATCATCAAATTCAATATATCCGTTTTCTGTTGGATTACCATCATTTTTAAAAATTATATTTTTTAAATCACTAATTTTAACTCTGTCGAATTTTAAATCCATTTTTGTATCATTCAATAGTTCAGCTATTTCTTTAAACTTTTGATATGCTAACATAATCCGATTTATTTGCAATTCTCTAAATTCCTTTAGTTTGGCCTCTTCATCATTTTCTAATTGTCCAATCGAAGATAAATAAAATTGCCTTATTTCTTCTTGCAAATTATTACGATATTTTGAAATATCAACTTTTAAAGATAATAAAATTTTGCAAATATCCTCTTCTGATAATTTATTACCATCTCCATCTACCTTACCAAACGATTGAACTTCTCCATCAGCATCAATATGTTTAGAATATAAAAATATATCATTATTGTCATCATTACAATCATATAATTTATATTCAATTTGTGAAAAAGGATTAACGTATAAAAATAATTTGAAATGATTAATATTATAATTGTTGTACCAATGATAACCATGAATACTATCTCTCTTCCAAAATGAATGAAAAAATTCATTTACTTTTGGCAATTTTATAAAAAATGATGATTTAAAATTGCTTCGTTCCTCCCTCCAAGTCACAAAACATTTAACGAAATATCTAATATGAACAGCCATATCTTCATAGAAATCATAAGTATAATAATTATCATTCATTAATTCTACTTTAACAGATAATCTTCTAAGATTATTATGTTCATAATCAGAACTTGTATAATCCAAAGTTATACAATCTTTGTTAGTGTTAAAATATGAAGCAGTATATTTAATAAAATCATTTACTAACTTAATACCAGGTAAATATTTTTTACTTAGATATTTATCTAATATTAATAAAGGAATTAATTGATTATTCTCCATTCTTTCTTCTCTCCATAAATATTAAATTTACTTTTGAATTTCTTCCAATGCTTTTTCAAACACTAAATCTTTTAATAATTCATCTCCATTTGATATCTCAATATCCGGTTTTAATCCAACCCCATCAATACATTCACCATTCGGAGTTAACCATTTAGCGCTTGTATATTTATACATAGTTCCATCTGATAATTTACTTGTTTTTTGTACTTTACCTTTACCATAAGTTGTTGTACCAACTAATTTAGCACCATAACTATCTTTTAAAGCAGCAGCAAGTATCTCAGAAGCAGAAGCCGAATTACCATTAACTAAAATATAAACCTTATAATTTCTTTCATCATCAGTTTCATCATAAGTTGTTTTAGTAGAAGACTGTTCATTTAAAGAATAAATAACCTTTCCTTTTTGTAAAAACATCTCACTTATTTTAGTAGCTGCTGATAAATATCCTCCAGTATTATCTCTTAAATCAATTATTAAACTATTAATACCAGCCACTTCAATCTTATTTAATTTCTCATAAAATTGTTCATACGCAGTTTCATTAAATTTACTTATTTTTAAATAACCTATCTTATTGCCATTATCTCCATCAATAATTTTATCTTCAACTGAAGGATTATTTAATTTAGCAGTATTAAGAGTAAAATCTAAATCATTACCATCTCTATTAATAACTAACTTCACTTCATCACTACTTTTAATTAATTTAGTTACTTCACTAGATTCCATATCTGCAACAACATTATCATTAACTTTTACAATAATATCTCCTACAGCAAGTCCAGCACTTTTTGCTGGTGTATTATCATAAACCTCCGAAATAATCATTTTATTTTCTTCATTATTAACACTTATTTTAACACCAATTCCTTGATAACTTCCACTTAAAGAATTATTTAAATTATCAGTTTGATCTTTATCTAAATAAGTAGTATAAGGATCTCCTAAATAACTAAACATTCCTTTAATACCAGCATCAACTAAAGCACCTAAATCTACAGTACTATAATAATTAGATTTTATCTCATCATATGCTTTATATAACTCAGCTAAATTATCATCCCCGTTACCAGTCGAAATCTGTGAGCAAGAACTCTTATAAACCAAATAACCAGTACAAAAGCTCATAACTAAAGATGAAAATAATGTAATTGCCATTACTTCCCATAATTCAAATTTTGTTTTCTTTAAATATTCTTTCATATTATCATATCCTATACAATAACATAATATCACATTTTTATGAAAAACAAATAAAAAAAACTTAAGTTTTTACACTAAGTTCTATTTTAAAGTATTTTTATAATCTTCTAAAGATTCATAATATTTTTCTACTTTACCATCTTTAATTAATATTAATGCTGATTCTTTAATTTTAACCTCATTAACATCAGTTGGTTTCTTGTTACTTGCTTCACTTAAATAAGCTGCATTAAACTTATCATTCATATCAACATAATATATTTTTAATGCATCATCTTTATCTTTATATGATGTAATTAAACCTTTATATGTAGAAGCATTTTTATCAGTACTACTATATAAAAATACATAATATTCATTATAAGGTCTATTAAACATATTACCAACTATACAAGTATCATAATCTATTTTCGTATTACTACTTGTCTTCTTATTATTTAAATAATTAGTTAAGAAAAATAATCCAACAGCAATAACAACAACTACCACAGTAATAATAATTAAACTTTTTATTTCCTTAGTATCATTACTTTCATAATTAATAGATTTTAATTTTTTACTTTTCATTATTATCCCACCTTCAATATCAATACTATCATATAATTTAAATAAATTCTATTATTTTATTAAAAATGCAAGTTATCGACCACTTTTGATATATAAAGTGTTAATTTTGGTTGATAACTATCAAAAAAGATGCACATTTAAATGTACATCTCAAATATTACTTTACAATATCGTTAGTACAACAATACTAGATTGATATCATAAAATATTTAATCGTGCACTAAGTAATATTCGTGTGCACATTCTTATTATGCCTTAAATTTAAAAATTTAACTTTCCACTTTTTGGTAAATCTTCATCTTTAACTTCTGTCGTAAGTGATATGCCAATAACTAATATATTACTTAAAAAATAAACCCATAAAAGTAAAACCATAACATTAGATAATCCTGCATAAAAGATATCATACTTAGCAAAATGACTAACATAATAACTATAGAAATGAGTTACAGCAATAAAACCAAGTGAAGTAAATATAGATCCAACATTAATTCTAACAGGATCAATACTCTTATTAGGTGCAATAGTAAATATAACTTTAATAAAAATAAAGATTATCACCCATGAAATAGGTCCTTGCATAATTTCAAGTAAACTAGTTAATACTGACTTTATATTAAAATAATCTATTGCATCAATAATCTTACTACCAAAAACTGGTACAAGAAGAATAAATAAATAAAGTACAATAACTAAGAAAGTCATAACCATTGCTTTAATTCTTCTTTTAATCCAACTTGTTTGTTCAAATCCATAAATACTATTCGTAACAAAAATTATTGAATTGGGACCATTTGATGCAAAATATAACATTGAGCACAACATAATAATTAAATTTAAATCAATACTATCACCACTAATTATAGGAACAATCATCTTAACTATATTTTCAGAAAAATTACTTTTAACCATATTAATTATAGTATCCATTGAAATATTAAAATAAGATGCTCCATAGCCTATAAGTGTAATAATAGGAACAATAGATAATATTATAGAAAAAGCCAGTTGTCCCGGTAATACGGCCATCTCTGGCTTTTCTAATATTCTAATTACATTCATAATATAATGCTTAAATCTAGTTAAAGTATTATTAAATCCATTCTTAACTTTGTTTTTCATTTTCACTATACTCAATTTCTTTATTTTCTCTCATAAGAAGTGAAGCCTCATTAATAGCATCATCTATTAATTTCAAATCATCAACAATCATACTAAAACCAATTGCTGCTCCATATTCATAAGGTAAATTATTAAATTCTTTAACTAATTTTTTAATATAATTAACAACTTGTTTCTCATTATAACCAACTAAATAAATCATAAATTCATTACCATCAGTTCTCATAATTTCAGTATTATCTAATTGATTTTGATGTAAAACATTAGCAGCTGCCATTATCTGTTTATCTCCCTCTTCATGACCAAAAGTATCATTTAAATATTTAATATTATTTAAATCAATAACAATTATAGCCTGAGGATAAATAGTGTTTTGATTCCATATCTCAATTCTCTCATTTAAATAATTCCTATTTTTTAAAGATGTCAACATATCTACAAATTTTAATTTTTCATCCTTTTTAATTTTAGTATTTAATTTAACTTTTTTCTTAGAATAAATCATAACACCTACAACTAATATACCAACACCACTAAGTATTAATATATACTTAGCAAGCATTGTAATAATACTAACAGTTCCACTAACACTTTTATATGAAGTAATACCTCTAATTTCCATTTTATTAAAACCTAATGTATTAATATATGAACTAAATACTTTAGAAAAAGCATCATCACTATTCTTATATTTAAAACTATAATTAACACTATTATAGCCACTATAAACTATATGATAATTTTTAACTTTACTATTATTAAAATAATCATAAGTGATAGCATCAACAGCAACTAATTTATTCTTATTTGCACATCTAGATAATTTACTTTCATTTTTAACTTTCTCTAATTTTAAATTAGTATAATTACCTAAATAACTAGCTAAATTACTATTATCAATAACACATATAGTTTTATCATTAATTAAATTTAAATTCGCATAAAGAAGTTCTTCCTTATCACTACCAATAATATAGAATTTTTCATTAATATTTGTCTTAATAACTCCATCATTATTACTACTATCATTAAATATTAAATCTAATTTTCCATTATTATAACCCTTATCCAAATCAGTAGCAGTTTTATATGATATAAAATTAAATTCACTATCAGTTAATTTACTAAATTCTTCTAAATACTCTGCCAATATACCTCCAACTTTATTCCCATTACCAGCAATAAATGGAGTTTTGTTTACAAATCCAAAGTTATAAACATTTTTTGTAAAGGAATCAATATCTAAATCAGTTAATGAAAGTTCATTCTTATATATATTAAACAAATGACTATAATAATTTTCTTCTAATTTATTTCCCCATTCATTATAAAATTTAGTAATAACACTATTAAAAGTTTTATCTGCACCTAAATGTAAATAATAATAAATTGGAATATTTTCAAATTGATAAACAACTTTATAATTATTACTTATAATTTCATCTATATATTCATTTAAAGGTATAAATATATAACTATAATTAGATGCATTAAAATCACTTAACAAAGAATCTTTATTATTAGCAAGACTTATAGTTCCAACAAAATCGGTATTACTTGTTAATACAGTAGAATAATCATTTAACGTCCCTATCTTCTCAGATCTAATATTATTAATATTAGTAATAACTTTATCATCTTTACTTACTAAAACATAAAAATCCTTATAAAACAATAAATCATTAGCAGATTCTTTATTTGTTATATAAAAGCCTAAACTATTATCAAAAGTATTATAAGTATTATCATTTATATTTAACTTATATTCGCTTTCTAAATCACTAGTAAAATCATAAAAAACTCCACTACCATTTTTACTAAAATTATTTATATTAGCAGGTATTCCAAATGATACAACCTTATTTGCATTATTATTTATCCACTCTTTTTCTTTAATATTTAACTTATTAGAATCATACAAATAATTAAAATATATAAAACATCCAACACCTACTATTAATAAAAGAGATACAATAATAATTATAATTTTTTTAGCCTTTTTCATTACTCTTCACCATTAACTCTAGACCAAGAAATTATAGTAGCATCGCTCTTTTTATATCCCATAATAGGGAAAGTTTCATCATCATTTTTAGTAAAAGCAAAATTAATATCGTAAAATGCTTTTTCATCTTCACTTAAAGAAGATAATGATTTAACTGCAATAGATTGAGCATCTGTAACTTTTCCATCTTTTAATGAAACAGTTATATAAATTATTTTTCCTTTTACACTAACACTAGCGTTATCTACTAATTCATTTTCTTTAATAGAATTAACCATCTCATTTGTCTTATCCTCAGTAATTTGAACTGATTCAATTCCATTTAGTCTATCTCCATACTTATCATTTTTAGTTTGATTAACAAAATAAATTATACAAAGTACAGCTATAATAGCAAGACAAAATATACTTATTCCCATTAAAATACAATAAATACGGTTATTTTTATAAAACTTTTTTATATTATTCATATAACACCTCGAAATCATTATACTATATCTTATTATATATTTCTAGTTTACATAATTTGCTAAGAATTTATAACTTTATCAAAATCTTCTTCAGTCCAAATTGGAATATTTAATTCCTTAGCTTTATCATATTTAGAACCAGGATTCTCTCCAACAATAACTGCATATGTTTTTTTAGTTACTGAAGTTGACCATAAACCACCATTTAACTCAATTAAATTTTGAATTTCATCTCTTGTATATTTCTTTAAAGTACCAGTTACTACAATTCTCTTATTTAATAATTCTTCATTTTCTTTAATTTGAGCACCTAAATAATTCATATTCATTCCAATTTTTTTTAAATCATTAATAAGTTTAATATTATCTGCATCCTTAAAAAAATTATAAATACTGTTTGCAAGTATTGGTCCAACATCAGAAATATTAGTTAAATCCTCTAAACTAGCGTTCATTAAATTATCTATATTCATAAATTTCTTAGCAAGTATCTTCGCATTTTTTTCACCAATACCACTAATACCGATTGCAAATAATAGTTTTTCTAAAGAATTTTCTTTTGACTTTTCAATATTATCTAAAAGCTTATTAACACTTTTATCACCAAATCCTTCAAGTTCAATTAATTCTTCTTTACGATCTTTAATATTATAAATATCAATTATACTAGTTATAAATTTCATGTTATAAAAGTCCTCTATAATTCTTTCACCCAAGCCTTCAATATTCATCGCTTTTCTATCACAAAAATGAATTAAAGATTCAATATTTCTAGCCGGACATAAATCATTTGGACATTTCAAATCAATACCAGATTCAGTTAAAACTAAACTAGCACCACAAATTGGACATTTATCAGGCATTACAAATTCTCCCTCATTACCAGTTCTATCTTCTATACATGGTCCAACAACTTCAGGAATAACATCCCCCGCTTTATGAACAAATATATTATCACCAATTTTTAAATTTTTAGAATTTATATAATCGCCATTATGTAAAGTTGCTCTTCTTATTGTAGAACCCATAACCTTAACTGGATCAAAAACCGCATTTGGTGTAATTTGACCAGTTCTACCAACTGTACATACAATATCAGTTAATCTTGTCTTAACATCTTCTGCTGGAAACTTATAAGCAATTACCCATCTTGGATATTTAGCTGTAAAGCCAAGTTCTCTCTGCATATGAATATCGTTTACCTTTATAACAATTCCGTCAATATCATAAGGAAGTTCTCCTCTTCTTGCAGTCCATTCGTTAATATAATCTAATATTTCATCTATATTTTTAACCAATCTAATATGCGGATTAACAATAAAACCTAGCTCTTTTAATTCCATTAAAGCTTCATAATGAGTCTTCTTATCAGTTGCTGGAACATGATATAAAAATGCATCTAACTTTCTTGATTTAGCAACACTACTATCAAGTTGTCTAATTGATCCCGCTGCCGCATTTCTTGGATTTTGAAAAATAGGTTCCCCATTTTCTAATCTTTTCTCGTTAAGTTCATTAAATGCCTTAAGTGGCATATATATTTCCCCACGAACTTCAATATCAACTGGCTTATTTAGTCTTAAAGGAATAGTTCCAATTGTCTTCACATTATGAGTAATATCTTCACCAACTAATCCATTTCCACGTGTAGCAGCCCTTTTAAGTATTCCCTTTTCATATTGAAGTGATACCGCAAGTCCATCTATTTTAAGTTCACAAACATAACTTGGATTAGGAAATTCCTTTCTAATTCTTTCATCAAACGCAACTATTTCAGATTCATTAAAAACATCAGAAATAGAAAACATTCCAATTTTATGTTCAACCTTTTTAAACTCACTAATTACTTCTCCACCAATCTTTTCACTAGGAGAATCTTTTCTTTTAATTTCCGGATGTCTTTCTTCAATATCCAAAAGTTCACTCATCCAGTTATCATACTCTCTATCCGTAACTGTCGGATTATCTAAAGTATAATAATCATAATTAGCTTTTTCTATTAATTTAATTAATTCATCATATCTTTCTTTCATAATTAACCTCATAAATATTATAACAAATTATTATAAAAAATAATAAAAAAGTTAACTACAAATTTAGCTAACTTTCGTAATACTTTTATGATTCTTCATTAATTTTTTAACACCACACTTAAATGCTACAGTTATTAAACTACCACTAACATCAATTACAGCCCCAAGTCCATATTCAGTGTGATCAATAATACTACCCTTAACAATATCACTATTATCTTTAGAATACATTTCACCCTTTCTAATAATCTTTTCTTCTTTATTTATTTCATTCTTTTCCAGTAAATCATCTTTAATTTCTGCAATAAATCTAGAAGGTACATTCATTTGATCTTTACCATAAAGCATTCTTCTCTTCGCGTTTGTTAAATAAAGTTTTTCCTTTGCTCTAGTTATTCCTACATAACAAAGTCTTCTTTCTTCTTCAATATTATCTTCCATAATAGACATATTATGAGGAAAAATTCCTTCTTCCATTCCAACCATAAACACAACTGGAAATTCAAGCCCCTTCGCACTATGTAAAGTCATTAAAGTAACTACATTACCATCTTCTGTATGATTAGCTTGATCAGAAACTAAAGATATTTCTTCTAAAAAGTCTCCTAAATTAACAGAACCAGTTCTCTCTTCATATGAAGCAGTAATACTTTTAAATTCCATTAAGTTTTCTAATCTAGTTTCATCTTCAATTAAATGACTACTTTCTAGTTCTTTCTTCATTCCTGATTTATCAAGAACTTCATCAATTAATTCAGTTAATGATAAACTCTCACTAGTTTTCTTAATAGATTCAATTATATCTTTAAATTCTAATTCTTTCTTACTTTCAAGTGCATCATACATACTACACTGATTTAAATTAGCTCTAAGTTCAATATCTTTAATAGCACTATCTCCAATACCTCTTTTGGGCACATTAATAATTCTTCTTAAACTAATTTCATCTTTATCATTATAAATTAATTTTAAATAAGATATTAAATCTTTAATCTCTTTTCTATTATAGAAATAATAACTTCCATAAATTTTATAAGGAATACCTTTAGAAGCAAATACCTCTTCAATAGCTCTTGATTGAGCATTAGTTCTATATAGTATAGCTACATCTTTAGGTTCATAACCATCTAAATATAATTTATTAATTTCATCTATAACTAAAGATATTTCATGCTTTTCATCATAACTTCTTAAATAAGTAATTTTAGGTCCATCCCCTTTATCAGAATATAACCTTAAATCCTTTCTTTCTTTATTATGACTTATTACATCATTAGCCGCATTTAAAATATTATTTGTACTTCTATAATTATGTTCTAACTTAATTGTTTTCGCATTAGCATAATCTTTTTCAAAATTAACTATGTTATGATAATCTGCTTGTCTAAATGCATAAATACTTTGATTCATATCACCTACAACAAATATATTTTTATATTTACTTGCAAGTAATTTAGACAACTTATACTGAACCGGATTTGTATCCTGATACTCATCAATTAATATGTATTTATATCTTTCTTGATAATGTTCAAGTATCTCTTTATTATGTTCAAATAACCTAACAGGCATTAATAATAAATCATCAAAATCAACTGCCGCACTAGCAATAAGTCTTTCGTTATACTTATAATATACATCAACAACTATTTTATCTATAGGCGTATTAAAAAACTTATCAAGTTCCATTTCACTAAGCATTTGATTCTTAATAAAAGATATTCTATTTCTAATATAAGAAGGACTATACTGTTTTGTATCTAAATTCATATCTTTAAGAATCTTCTTAATAACTGTCAACACATCATCACTATCAATAATACTAAAATTAGATGGTAAATTTAAATATCCACAGTTTTCTCTAATAATTCTTAATCCTAATGAGTGAAAAGTTCCAATAAAAGAAGAAACATCTCCAACTAAGTTATATACCCTATCTCTCATTTCTTTAGCAGCTTTATTTGTAAATGTAATAGCTAAAATATTATAATCTCTTACTCCATTTTCTATTAAATAAGCAATACGATTAGTTAAAACTTTTGTCTTACCAGATCCTGCCCCAGCAAGTACTAAGCAGGGACCTTCATTATGTTTAACAGCCTCTATTTGTTCATCATTTAAATTTTTTAGTAAATCATCCATCATTATACCTCCAGTATTTTCACTAACATCAATTTTAACAAATATTAAATTTTGTGTCTATCGAACAAACAAAAATTTCACAAAAAATATAAAGTGAACAATTCATCTAATATCTCAAAAATTGTTCACTCTAATTAACATTAATCTAACGAATTAAGTAAAAGAAAATCTTTAAATTTAATATGTATAACCAAACTAGTCGAATAATCTATATCATCATTAGTAATTAGTATCTTTTTGCTACTATTATCTAATTTTTCAAAGGCTCCAAATTCTCTTTCATAAGCCTTATCATCAGCAACACTATAAGCAACTTGAATATAATATTTTTTTCCATCTTTATAAGCAATAAAATCTATTTCTTTATCATCATCATCTTTTTTAAGTACCTTAAGTTCATAGTCCATATAAATTAATTCATTATAAACAATATTTTCTAAATTATGAGTTAAATCATATCTATTATTCAAACATCTAATTGAGTTAAAAGAAACATCTTCATTATAAACTTTAAAATAATATGATAATTCACTCTTAGTCTTAGAAGAATAAGGTTTAATTCGATTTATAACACAAGCTTCCTCTAAATATCCTAAATATTTAATAATCGTATTTATAGAAGCATCTATATGTTCATTTTTTAAATATCCTTCTATACTTCTTGCAGAAAAAATCCTAGAATTAGATATTAAAGTATAATTAACAATTCTTTTAAATAATTCTTCATTTTGAATTTTAAATCTCAATATTAAGTCCTTAACAATTATACTTTCATTTAAATCGTTTAAATACCTAATCATATCTTTTTCTTTAAATTCAAACCTTTTTGGAAAACCACCCCATATTAAATAATCAGTAGGACTTACTTCAATTCCAAGTTCTTTTGAATATTCTAGTATTTCTTTATATACAAAAGGATGAATTCTAAATGAAACATATCTACCACTAAATGCATCAGTATATTCTTTAGATAACAATTTAGAATTAGATCCAGTTATAAATACAGAATTATTATGTAATCTTAAACTTTTAACTGCATTATTCCAATTATCAATTAATTGTATTTCATCTAAAAATATATAACATTTTCCTTCTTTACGATTATCATTAACATATTTAATTAGTGTTTCTGCATTATAAATATTTGTAGTTATTGCTTCATCTTCAAAGTTCAAATATATAATATTATCTGTCATACTTTTAATGTCGTCCATAATTTGTTCTAAAATTATAGACTTACCACTTCTTCTTATTCCTACAATTATTTTAATTAAATCAGAATCATAAAATCCTTTAATTTGTTCAATATAATGATTACGAGTTATCATAAATGCATCACCTAATTACATTATAGTGAACAATTTTACAAAAGTAAACATTTTTGTTCACTTGACTGAACAATTTTGCATAAATCCCAAAAATTGTTCACTGTAAAATCAAAAGAAAAACAACCTATTTTAGATTGTTTAATCTTTTCATAACTCTATCTTTACCTAATAATTTCATTATTTCATATAAATCAGGAGTTGTTGTTTTAGTAGTTAACGCTACTCTTATAATATTTGAAATATCAGCTATACTTCCTTTATATGCATCAGGATTTTCTTTATATGCTTTCATATCAGTTATATAACCAAATTCATCACATAATAATTTAATTTTATTAAACCATTCTTCTTTAGAATCATTTTCATCATAATATTTATTAGCATAAGAGTTTAAAATATCACCAATTTCATCTACGTTTTTAACTTCAAACTTAACCATATTTGAATCAAATAATTCATCATACATATACCAAATATTATCTTTTATTTCACTATAACAAGCAAAATCCTTTCTTGGTTTCTTTTGCTCTCTTTCAATATTCAAAACATTAATTGTATATTCTCTATATTTATTAATTAATTCATTAAAATCTTTATCAAACTCTTTAGACCAATTATCTAAATTATCAAATACCTCTTTAGCACTTAATCTACTTAAATAATTTTTAGATATATTAATTAATTTTTCTATATCAAATAATGATCCACCACTTGTACACATCTTATTAAATGTAAACATAAAATCATTATAATTCTTATCTTGATTTTGCATAAACCATCCATCAAAATTAGAATTTAACAAAGTTGCAAAATATAATTTAACTGCTTCAACTGGAATTCCTCTTTCATGATAAAAGGCAACAGCAGCTTCAGGATCTTTTCTCTTACTTAGTTTTCTAACAGTATCGCCATCTTTTTTATTAAGTGGTAACAAGTGTGCAAACTTAGGAGCATCAAAGCCACAAGCCTTCCATAATTCTAAATGATAAGGTACTGATGAAATATAAGAATCATCTCTTGTAACTGTTGTAACTCTCATAAAATGGTCATCACAAACATGAGCAAAAGCATAAGGTGGAACTCCATCAGACTTAATTAATACTTGATCTAAATCATTTTCAGGTAATTCAATAGTACCTTTAATCAAATCTTTAAAAGTAAATTTTTTATTAAAATCACCCATAGATTTTAACCTAAGCACCCATTTATCACCATTATCTATATGTTCTTTTACTTCATCATAACTTAAATTACGACACTTAGCATATTTTCCATAATAACCAATTCTATCTTTACAAGCTTCTTGTTCTTCTCTCATATGACTTAAATCATCCTCTGAACAAAAACAAGGATAAGCCCTTCCAATAGAAACTAAATACTTAGCAACTGTATGATATATTTCTTTTCTTTGACTTTGAATATAAGGTCCATACTCTCCACCATTAATAGGTCCTTCATCAACTCTATAATTATATTCTTTTAAATCACTTATAATTAAATTAACACCATCATCAATAGCTCTCTTATCATCAGTATCTTCAATTCTTAAAATAAATACACCATTAGTTTGATGAGCAAATCTCTCTGGTACAAATGAAGCAAATAAATTTCCCATATGCATTCTACCAGTTGGACTAGGTGCAAATCTACATACTTCAGCTTTTTCTTCTAAATTTCTTTTAGGATATCTTTTTTCTAAATCTTCAATAGTTAAATTAACATCAGGATATAATAATTCAGCAAGTTTTTCATAATCCATAATACAATTCCTCCTTAATAAACAAGTTAATTATATTACACAAAAATACTATAATCAAGGCATAACAAGCGTAAATTTAATGTAAAAACATTTATATTTTAAGTGATTATTACTTATAAAAATAGTAAAATATGTTTAAAGGAGAAAAAACAAATGAATGAAAAAGAATATAGAATAGAACTAATAAAAAAATATATGGACATAAGAAACAAACTTGCTTTAGAATACAAAGAAGCATTAAATAAAGAAGATAAGCAAAAAGAAGAAGAATTATGGAAATTAATTACTGATATTAATAATCTTATCATGGCAGAATCAAATCATTTTGCATATCATGAACAAAGACCTATATCCGAAGATGAAATAAATCATTTAGATCATTTAAACATAAATAAGCACAAATAAAACTTAAGTATCTTTAAAAGGGTACTTTTTTTATAACAAAATTACCATTGTTTTCAAAAAAAGTGTGTTTAATAGTGTGTTTAAAGGATATTTTTGTATTAAAAAAGCCCATAAAATGGGCATAAATTTCAAATATGGTGACCTGTATGGGGTTCGAACCCATAAATGTAGCCTTGAGAGGGCTATGTGTTAACCATTTCACCAACAGGCCATTAATAATGTTAAAAATATAACACCATTAATATATCACAACCATAACTGTAGATACAACTAAAACTTATAAAAATTTTAAAACTTAACTACATCTCTGCACTTAAACTATAATTTAAATCCCTTGATTTAATCATATTATCATACATATTCATATAAGAAGAAATAAGAGGAATTTCAAATAACTTATTATAAATTTGTTCTTCTTCCTCAGCAGTTATATCGTCAATCTTTTTTGAATTTTCTTTATCAATTTCTAATATTTCTTTATTATCATTAATATTTAACTTAACATAATCGCTTATAGTTAATTCATTTATTCTTAGTACAATATTATAGTTAGAATCAAGTTCACTAGCTGAAGTATTATTTTTATAATCTATACTTAAATTAAGATTTACACCATCTTCTTCATAGGATAACTTAAGATAATTTTTATTATAATTTCCAGTTAAAACTATCTTTCCCTCATTATAGACATAAATATTTCCCTTAGTATCACCTTCAATTGCTACTAAAACATCTCTAATACCAAGTTCTTGCTTAATTAATTTATTATTTTTTTCATAAATACTATAGCTATATGTAATATCCTTACTTTCTAAATTTAATTCATTTTTAAGTTCACTAATAAAATCATCCAATCCCTTATAAATATCTTCAATAGTAAGTTCTTTACTAGCATAAGCCTCTAATACTTTACTATTTTTTAAATCATTAACAATCAAATTAATTAAATCATAAAAATCTTTATCACTTAAACCAATAGTTATTTTAACATTGTCATCTACATTTTCTTTTGAAAATTTATCATCAGTAAAATAACTACTAAAAGAATTAGAAATAACCTCTAGTAACTTACTATCATCAACAATTTCACTATCCTCAAACATTGAAGAATTATCTTCATCCAAGTAATAATATTTATCAAAAATATCATTAAGTTTTAAATATGTTCTATTTTCTTCCATTAAAGAATTAAAATTAATAAAGCTTCCATTATTATCATCAAAATTTATATCTAAATTTGCTAATTTCTTTTCAAAATTGTTAGTTAATTTAATATTAACTAATGCATTCATAATTTCTTCTTTATCACTTTTTATTTTAACATTATTATTAATCGAAATTGTATAACCATCTTTAAGTTTAGATAAAAAATTAATTAAATCATTACTATCATTCTTTAATAAAGTATATTTACTAAGTGTTTTAACAAATAAAACTTTAGGTGAATTATTAAATTTGTAAAAAATATAACCACCAACACCAAGTCCAATCATCAACAAAGATAAAACGATAACTACTATAAGCTTACCAACATTACTCCCTTTTTTATTAATAATTTCTTTAAAATCATTATTATTTTCTAATAAATTCAAATCTTCTTTCATCACAAACTCCTTTATTACTACCTTAATTTTAACAAAAAAAATCATTTATAATCAATATCTTATCAATAAATAAATACATTTATTTACATCTATTTTCATACATTTTCTAATAATTAACTATATTAACATACAACCTAATCATTCATTATTATTAATACCAAATCTTTATCAACATTTATAAATAATCCATCAAAAAAGCACTCTTTCGAGCGCTTTCATAATTATTTAATTTCAATAGTTTTCTTAGTTTCAACTTTTTCTTCTTTAGGAATAGTAATATTTAAGATACCATTTTCAAATTTAGCATCTATTTTATCAACATCAATATCACCTAAAGCAAAAGATCTACTAAATGAACCGAATGTTCTTTCTTTTCTAATATAATTTTTCTTAGTTTCTTTTTCTTCTTTCTCCTTAGAAGCACTAACAGTTAAATAACCATCTTTAACTTCTAATTTAATATCTTTCTTATTGTATCCCGGTACATCCATTTCCACATGGTACATACCATCCTCCTCATAGATATCACATTTTACATCATTTTTTCTTACAACTGGTTTAAAGAAATCATCTAAATCATCATCGAAGAAAAAACCTCTTGGGATTATATTCATAATCTAATCACTCTTCCTTTCACAATTATAGTTATACCACTCTAATTAGCACTTGTCAAGTGAAAGTGCTAAAATATTTTTAAATATTTAAATTAATTAAATTAGAAATATCATTATTAAATAAATAAACCATTAAATTTTTATTTATCTTATTAACCTCATCTTTAAGAATATCTAAATTCTTTAAACAAATATCTTTTCTATATAACAAAATATCCTTGAAATTAACAACTCCAATACTCTTCAAATAATCTAGCACTTCTCTAATATTTTGCTCATAATAATTAAAATTATTCTTATCTTGACTACTAAAATTATATTTTACAACTTTTAATTCTTCTAAAGTAACATATTCTTCTAAATAATCTATCATAATGTACTAACCTCATTATCTCTATAAACAACTTTTTTTAAGCTTTCATATTCAGCCATATTTAAATCCATATTATATGATAAAGCATAAAGTAAAGCTTCCTTCTCATTTACTCTATTTGTTGTTAAACATTTAAATATACTATACGTTTTAATTCTAGAAACAATCTTATTATCAAAAACAAACTCTGTTTTTCTTCTAATACTTCCAAAATAAGGATCATTAAAAGTCGTAATACGCATACCAGAATCAAGTAAAGACAAAATAGGATACTCTTTAATTAATAAATCTATTTCTTTTTCGTCAAGAACATCCTTATTCTTAATCATTTCTTCATACTTATCATTCTTTTTATAAGGACAATTTTCACTATAATTATCCCACATATCTAAACCATTCTTATAAGCAAACAAGATTCTTTTAATAATCAAAGATTTAATATTTCTAAGTGTTAATTCTGGTTTATCATGAATATACTCACTATATCCCATTTCTATAAACATATCTATTGCTTTAGCTAAATCCAAAATTAGTAATACACTAAAACTTTTAAAATCTTCTTCATCTCTTAAATCAAAGCCATATGAATCAAGCACTTTTATATTTTTACATAATAAATCAAAATCAGTACTAAATACATTTAAAGCATCTTTTAAAATAGCATCAGCGTTAATTCCCATTTCCTTAAGAATTACATAATTTTTATAATTATCATCGGAATTATTATTAAAAAACATAACATTATTTATAACCGCTTTATTTATTTCATTTACACCACATGATGTTAATAGTTCAGCATTTTTCTTAAAATTATCTAATCCACCATCTAAATATATAGCAGTATACCTTTTTAATATATCATCTAAATCTTCCTTGTTAAAACTATAGTCATTTATCAAAACATTATTAACAATTTCAAAAATTTCTTTACTTGATTCTGTTAAAAGAAGTCCTAAAATACGTCCATTATTATTAATTCTACTCAATTTAGTATTATCATTTAAATATTTTAAAAACGATTCAAGTTTTTCTATATCACAACTATTTAATTTATTTTTATAATTAGTATGTAATTCTTCATAATTAAAATTATATTTACTAAATAAACTATTAAAATCTACAACTTTATCTTCTTTTAACTTATCAACTTTTTTCTTACGATTAACTCTAGATTTTTCTTTAGGAACATATTCAAAACTAACCATATTTTCAAATGGATTTGCTTTATTATCTACTTTAATTTCATTAACTTTATCTGCAATATCTTCCATAATTTTTGCATTAGATTCCCCAACTTTAGTATATTTAACCGGAGTCTTTGCTTTCTTACTAAACTTCCTAATTAAAGAAATATTATATCTATTTAAATAATCCATAGCCTCTTCAAATAATGCATCTGTACTATCTTTTTCATACAAATATATTAATTTTTCAACCAAGTCATAATCACTTTCTAACAAACAAGAATTATTATTTAATCTTAAAATAAAATCTTTAACAGTATCAGAATCACTACTATTTGAATTTACATATCTAACTATTAACTCTTTAAATCTATCTATTATTTTGTTTTCATCATCAGTTAACTTAATACTAGAATTATCACCATTAAAAGACATAATCTTACTCTTTAAATCATTAAACCCTAACATAAAATCTTTTTTATCTTCATCATCATCTTTAAATAATTCCAAAATTAAATTTTCACTAATACCTATTATAAAATCATACATATAAGAAGAATTTTCATTAATTTGATGTAATACATCCTTAAAATAAGACACATTTTTATTATTATCATTATTATCTAAATCTTCTATATATTTATTACATAACGAAATAACAAATTCTTTCTCACTCATACATATTCCCCTTTCTATTTAATTTACCTTTTATTCTTCTTTTAACTTTTCATAAGCATTAATATATTCATTTATAAGTTTAATACTATAGTTATATAATGAACTATTTCCTAAATTATTTTTAGCTTTATTCATTTCACTATACATTCCTGTAATTAATGTAACCATTCTTAAATCAGGATTATCTTCTTCCAAATTACCATTTATATAATCCTCTATCATATCTTTTGAAACACCATTTATTAAGTTAGATTCATCTTTAATAATTTTCTCTATCTTTTCAAATAACTTTTTATCTTCTTCACTTATCTTTTTATTAGTAATTGCCAGTCTTACATTTGACTTACCAACTTCCTGTTTAATCTTTCCTTTTTCATATAAAGTAATATTTAAAGAATCTAATAAAGAATCTAACTCATCTAAATTAGCAATTGTATCATTTATTCCATCTTTAGTTATAATTTTATTATATTTATCTTTTATCTCATTAGATATATCACTATTTATCTTAGAAAAATAAGCATTAATATTAATAACTAAATTATTTATATAAAGAATTGCTTGTTCATATTTTTCTTTAAAAAACATACTAGATGGATTACTATTATACATTTTAATAACAGTCATATTCATATTAAAAGCATCTAATAATTCATTGTAATTATCCTGATCATACTCTTTTAATATATTACTAATATCTAATCTATCAATTTTAATAAAAACATCCATACTAAAAGGAAATTCCATACTATATTTATTACATATATTATTAATTATTTCAGTTTTAACACTATTATTGCTTGATAATAAATTACTAAATTTTTCTAATATATTCATATCAACACCTACTATCTAAACTTTACCATATTTTTTATGACATATCAATTTATAAAATGTAAACTTTTTGTATATTTACAATAATTTGTATATCAGTAATTTGACAAAAAAATACAATAAATAATAATATTTAAATAGGAATGAGGATTATTGTGAAAAAACAAGCAAACAAAAATAAAAATGATATTATTAAAATAGAAATTAATTTTGGTTTAATTGAAGGATATAATATAGAAGAAATTGGTAAAATAAAAGCAAAAAAGTCTGAATTATTTGATGAAATAAAAAAAATAGATAGCAAAATTCAGGAAAAAGTTCAAAATAATTTAGAAAAAAATAATTATATTATATATGGAATAACAAAAAATAAAAAAATAAAAGGAATATATATTTTTAAAGAAGAAAATAATAGCTTAATTAATACCGAAAGAATATTTACAAACGAAATAGATGATAATATAAAAAATAAATATGATAAATATTTACTAAAATCATATACAGAATTAGTTGCAAACGGTATATATAATAGCGTCATCATTGGAGATAATGTTCTTAAACCTAAACAACAAAAAAAGAAGAAAAAAAATAAAATATCCATATTATTTGGATTTATAATAGGATTTTTAATAAGTTATATTATATTTGAAAATATTTTAATAGCATTAGTATTCGGATTATTAGTAGGGATTTCACCCACAGAAGCAGAAACAATCATATCCAAAAAAAGAAACAAGGAGAAAAAATAAAACTTGTTTTAATATAAATAACAGTAAATAAGAGTAAATAATTTTAATTATTCAAAATTAGATAAAATGCATAAAAATAATTTTATCTAATTTTTTTCTTCTCAAAATAGTAATTTTTTTATCACGACAAAAAGAACCTGTAAAGGTTAGAAAAATTTTTAAAAAATGTGGATTTCAAAGAACAATTATAGTATAATTTAATCATCAAATCTTAATTGAAAATTAATTTCTAAATTATTAAGATCTGAGATGGTTGAAGTAAGTGATTTTAATAGATTGGCACTTACTTCTTTTATTTTGAGTTTTAATGACTTTGTTAAAAGATTACCTAATTCTAATAATTGTCTAATAGCATGTGCAAATTGAATAAAGTAATAATGACATTTCATTGAATTATCGTTTCTACTGTTTAAATGAGTTATATCAAAAGTTCTATGTTTTTGTGTGTAAAAACCTTCATTTTCAATTTTCCACCTTTTTCTACCAAGTTGAACGACCATCTCAATATTATCGTTATCCATTTTTATATTACTTATATACCTAAATATAGTAGTTTTACTTTTTTTAATTTCATTATATTTAAAAACATTAATAAGATTATTATTGAATTCTATGTTAGAAGATAAAAAATAATTGGCTTTGTTTGTTTCATTTAACAATTTGATATTTTCTTCAAAAGTGTTATTTATATCTCTTAATCTATCTGGTTTTAAATTAAAAATGAAAAGCCAATGATATTTTTTACAAATATTAATTAT
>CAKOIE010000008.1 GCA_934086395.1 uncultured Bacilli bacterium
TTCTAGCATACCTTTCATAGCTGATTCCATTTCTTCAACTAATTTATAGATAATTTGATATAATCTAATTTCAACATCATATCTCTTAGCAACTTCTTTAGTAATAGCAGATGGAACTACGTTAAATCCAATAACAATCGCATTAGATGCATTCGCAAGAACTATATCACTTTCAGTAATTGTTCCTATTCCACTTCTAATTACTTTAATTTTAACGCCTTCAACATCAATTTTTTCCAAAGAATTTTTAACTGCTTCTTCAGAACCTCTTACATCGCATTTTAGAACAACATTAATTTCTTTAACACCTGATTTAATCTTATTAAATAAATCATCAAAACTAATTACTTCTTTTTTATTATTTTTATTTTTAAAAGCAATTTCTCTTGCTTCAGCAATTTCTCTTGCTTGTTTTTCAGATTCAAAGGCCATGAATTTATCACCAGCTGAAGGATTGCTTGCAAGACCAGTTATTTCAACAGGAGTACTTGGACCAGCAGTTAAAATATTTTCACCCTTGTCATTACGAAGAGTTCTAATACGACCATGAGTAGTACCTACAACAATTGGATCTCCTAATCTTAAAGTACCATTTTGGATAAGTAAACTTGCTACTCCTCCCATATTTTTATCTATTCTTGATTCAATAACTGTACCAATTGCATATCTATTTGGATTAGCCTTAAGTTCACTTACCTCAGCAATAGCGATAACTGTTTCAAGTAATTTATCAACTCCCATACCAGTTTTAGCAGAAATATTTACAAAAGGAACAGTTCCACCCCAAGCTTCCGGAGTAATATTTAAAGCAGCCATTTCTTCCATAATTCTTTCTGGGTTAGCATCTGGTTTATCCATCTTATTAACAGCAACAACAATAGGAACGTTTGCAGATAAAGCATGATCTACTGCTTCTTTAGTTTGAGGCATAACCCCGTCATCAGCAGCAACAACAATAATTACGATATCAGTAATACTTGCTCCTCTTGCTCTCATTTCAGTAAACGCAGCATGTCCTGGAGTATCAATAAATGTTATTTTACTTCCATTATAATCAATTTGATAAGCACCAATTGCTTGAGTTATACCACCGGCTTCTCCTTCAGCAACATTACTTGATCTAATGTAGTCTAAAAGAGTTGTTTTACCATGGTCAACATGTCCCATAACAGTTATTACAGGAGGTCTATTAATTAAATCATCCGGATTATCAATAATTTCATATTCTTCAAAGTTAGTAATATCTCTTGTTTCTTCTCTTTTTAATGTCATTCCATAGTCAAGAGCTAAAATTTCAGCTGTTTCAAAATCAATACTTTGATTTAAATTAAGCATTGTTCCTAAACTCATTAATTTCATAATTATTTCATTATTACTCTTACCTAATTTAGCAGCAATATCTGCAACTGTATCTCCTTCTTTATAAAGAATAATATTCTCATCTTTTTTATTACTTCCTAATTTAGATTTATTTTTATACATATCTTTCTTTTTATTTAAATATTCTAAATTATCTTTATTAACTTTATTATTCTTTTTCTTTAATTTTTGATTTTTTTCACTATACTCGTGATTATCTCCAAGTAATTCATCAACCGCATCATCTAAAGCATCTATTTCTTCAAATGAAGCATCACTATCAGTACTAATTAAATTCATTGAGTTATCAAGCATAATAATTGCATCGTCATCTAACATAAAGTTTCCATCAGTTGCTTTATATCCTAAATCACGACATTTGTTAAGTACTTCTTGAACTGTAAATCCCATTTCACTAGCATATTCTTTTATTGTCATATAAGTATCATTCCTTTCTTATACTAATTCTTTTAAATTCTCGTATACATCATCACTTACATCCATATTAAAAATATGGTTTAAAACTTTTTTCTTTCTTGCTTCTTCAATAATTTCTTTATCTTTTTTTAAATAACATCCTTTACCATTTAATTTACCAGTTAAATCTCCAACTATCTTATTATCACTTATAACAATTCTAAGTAGTTCCTTCTTAGGTAATTTTTCATGAGTAAGAACGCACATACGCATTGGTACTTTCTTAGTTTTCATTTCCCTCAGCATTAACTTGGTCTAATGTCTTAACGTTTATACGATATTTTGTTAATCTACTAGCAAGTTTAATATTTATACCTTTCTTACCAATAGCAAGAGATAAGTTTTCATTATTTACAATTGCAAGTGCTTCTCTATTTTTAGTATTATCTATAATGTTTACGATCACATCTTTAGCAGGACTAAGTGCATTAGCAATAAATGTTGCATCATCTTCATCATATTTAATTAAATCTACTTTTTCACCATTTAATTCTTTTAAGATATTAGCAATACGTGTTCCTTTTTCACCAATACATGTTCCAATAGCATCAATATTATTAACGGTACTATAAACAGCAACTTTACTTCTAACACCAGCTTCTCTAGCAACATTATATAAAACTAAAGTTCCATCTGCAAGTTCAGGTATTTCCACCTCAAATAATCTTTTAACAAAATTAGTATTTTTTCTTGAACAAAGGATAAGTGGTCCTTTAGTACTTTCTTCTACTTTTGTTAAATAAACTCTTATTGAAGAACCCATCTTAACTGTTTCACCAGGAATCATTTCACTTTTTGGTAACACTCCTCTAGCACGTCCTAAATCAACATAATAGTTTTTATTATCTTCCATCGCAAGCATACCAACCATTATTTCATCTTGTTTTCCAATATATTCATTAACAATTGAAGTACGTTCTGCTTCTCTTATTTTTTGAGTTAACACTTGTTTAGCCGTAGAAACTGCAACCCTTCCAAAATCTTTAGGAGTAACTTCTTGTTTAATTGTTTCTCCAACTTGTACATCTGGATCAATTTTCTTAGCATCTTCTAAAAGCATTTGAGCATCCTCTGGAATTTCCGGTTCTCCATAAGTAATATTTCCCTCTTCATCAACAATTTCTGGTCCATCAATATAATCGTCTACTACTACATAATATGTATAAACTTTAATATCACCAGTATCTTTATTAATTTCTACTTTAACATTACTTTTAGAATGAAAATTCTTTTTATAAGCTGTAATTAATGCTTGTTCCATACTTGCAAAAATATAATCTTCATCAATAACTAAATCTTTTGCCATATTTTTTAAGGCTTTAATAAATTCTTTTCCGTCCATAACTATCCTCTTTCTTTACTTGATATATCAAGTACATATTCTTCTTCTATTAAATCCAACTTATCAATTATCGGATTTATAATGTTTGTTGCTTCAACTATTGTATCCAAATCAATTCCATTAACCTTATCTAACACTATTTTTAAGAAGTAGTAATTATTCTCATTAACAAAATCAACTGAATCAACAATAATATCCATCTTATTCATTGGCTCTGTAATCTCTTTTTTAATAATATCTAACTTTTCTTTCATATGCCTCCTAAATATTAATAAAAGTGGGATATAAAGCCCACTTAAATCTATAACAACTATATTTTAACACTTATTTACTTATATTGTAAAGGATAAATTTATCATGCATATTTGAATATACTTATAATTCTATATTATTTTAATTCTTTTATTTTACCTTTTTTATAATCTAAATATTCTGATAATTTAATTTCTTGATATTTAAAATTATAAGGATTATAAATTAACATTAAGTCTTGTCTTTTAATATATAATTTTTTAACTGTTTCTAAACTAAGAGTATTATAAATATTTCTAGTAAAACGATATATTGGAACGATACTTAAAAAGTAATTTAATATTTTTTCTCTATCATCAATTATTTCACCAGTACATTTATTTACAAGTACTAAAACATTTATTTTTTCTGGTGGAATTACATCATATGTATAGCTATCTTCAGGATATAAATCAATAACGTTAGGAATATCCTTAAACATTAAATAAACTCCATCCCCTAAATATTCATCAAAACTTTCATACTGCATAATATTTTTAGTTGCTTTTACCATATCAATCAATGATTCTATTTCTTTTAATTTTTTTATATTAGGCTTAACTTTACTTATATTATTACAAAGAATTTTTATTCTCTTTTCATAATAATCTATTAATTCTTTTCCAACTTCACCAGTATGAGTATTATAATAATATAAAAGATTTGTATATAATAATATAGCGTTATTAATTCCAGATGAAAAAAATATAGCACACTTTTTATCACCTATACTTTGACATCTAGCTCCATTTTGGGGAATTAAACCATTTTTACTTATATTTTCTAAATTATTATAACTTGTAAAATGATAATATTTATTCATAATACACCTCAAATATATAAATTTATTTGACTAATATACCATAAAATCATATATATTTCAATTAGCCAAAATAAGATATTATTTTTAGGTATATAATTATTAAAAATTATTAAGATATTATTAGGAGAAAAATTTATGCTAATACCAAATATTATTGAAAAGAATTATAATGGAGAAAGAATTTATGATATTTATTCAAAATTACTTAATAATCGAATTATTTTTTTAAATGGAGAAATTAATGATGATGTATCTAGTTTAATAGTTAGTGAACTATTATATTTAGATTCTTTAAACCATGAAGATATAAGTCTTTATATTAATTCACCAGGAGGCTCAGTTACTAGTGGATTATCTATTATTGATACTATGAACTTAATTAAAAGTGATGTATCTACTCTAGCGGTTGGTTTATGTGCATCCATGGCAGCAGTTATTTTAGCTGCCGGAACTAAGAATAAAAGATGCTCACTTCCAAATTCAGAAATTATGATTCATCAAGTCTTAGGTGGCGCAGAAGGCAAAGCATCAGATGTTCAAGTACAAGCTGAGCGAATATTAAAGATGAAAAAGAAAATAAATATGATGCTTGCGGATATAACTGGTAAATCAGTCAAAAAAATTAATAAAGATACAGAAAAAGATTATTATTTAAATCCTAAGGAAGCTATAAAATATGGCCTTATTGATAAAGTAATTTAAAAAGATGCTATTCATTTGAAATAACATCTTTTATTTTAGCTTTAATACTATTAATTGATTCTTCATCTGGTTCCATAACATACACTTTCGTTTTGCCTGTTGAATATGCATAATTATATGAATCAGTACCTGTTGCTACTACTGATTCAATACTCCAAGATGTATTATCTTTTAATTGTTTAGTTACTAATTTAGAAATTGAGTCTTTATCCATATTTGTTTTAATTCCACTTGATAGAGACTTTAAAATCTGATTATATTTAGTTAATATACTTTTTGACATTAATTTTTCAGTGATACCTTCTAAAACTTGTCCTTGATGAACTTGCCTTGCGTTATCGCCTGCCGCATATTGATGACGATTTCTAGCATAAGCTAAAGCTTGTTCTCCATTTAAAACTTGATTTCCATATTTAAATTTAACTAATTTATCACCAAATTCACGTTTAGAGTCTTGTTCACAAACATATCCCGAGCCACAATCAATATCTAAATTATAACGATAATCTGGTTTTTCAACATTGACATTAATTCCTCCTAAAGTATCAATTAAACTTACAAATGAGGTAAAGTTAATTCTAGCATAATAGTTTACATCTACATCATATAACTTTCCTAAAGTTAAAGCACTTTCATCAATACCATATATTCCAGCATGAGTTAGTTTATCTTTCGCATTTTTACTAGCTAAGGTAACATAGTAATCTCTTGGAGTACTAACAATTAAAACCTTTCCTTTTTTAGGATTTACTACAGCTAAAATATTAACATCACTTCTTGCAGAAGATACAACTTTACCACTTGTATCAATCCCGCTTAAATAGACAGTAAAAGCTTCTTTTTTAACATTAACTTCCTTATAGGCACCATCTTTTTTAATATTTAATTTAATTTCTGATAATCTATATAAATTAAATTCTTTTTCCTCTTTATATAATTCTACTAATGATTCATTTATAACTAAAGCATCAATTTTATCATCATATATATCAGCAATAGCATCATCTATATAATCATATTTATTTGTTTTATATTTAATTTTATTACTTAAACTATCTAAAGCATTATCTATATATTCATCTTTATTATAAATACCAATTGTTTTATTATTTAAAGCATCAATCTTTTTATATTTATCTTTAACTATATAAACACCATATATCTCTGAATACTTATTATTATCAAATATATTATTAATAAAATCTAAAGAAAATATTAAATATATCGAAATAAATACTTCTACTATAATCATTAAGATACTTAAAAATGATGTAAATAATTTAGTTATTACTAATGACCTATGATTTAATTTATAAATTAGAAATAATCCTAGACCTATTATACCAACAAAGATACTTATTAAATAAGTTATCGGTAGCATATTTAAATATATTAGGGTACTACATAAAAAGACAGTAGTAAGTACTAGTAAAAACGATAATATTTTATAAAATAATTTATGTTTTAAATGTTTATTATTATTTGGGGTTATTTTTTCTTGTTTCATCTCACACCTCTTACATTAATAATATCATATTCTATTAAAATAAATTAAAAAAAACGTAATTAGATACGTCTATTTACACTTTTACTGTGATAATTTATCATTAGATGATACTGTAATATGTCCAGCAAACGTAAGTAAATTGCCATCTGTTCCATATTGAGATTGAATATTATTTACATCGTTTGGATAACTTATTGTTAATGAATAGTATTTAGTTCCAGCTGTTGATGATGATATTGCTTCACTATACATAGCTATTTCATAAATTCTACGATTAACTACACCACTAGACAAACTTGTTGTACAACCACTTCCTGAAGCTGAACACTTAGCTAAAGCATAAGTTAAATAACTATTTCCTGCCTCATTTGTTAAATCAAAATTATTATTATCAACATACAAGTTGATCGAATAATTATATGTTTTATTTGTTTGATTAATTGATGCAATTGTAAAATATTTACTTGCACTCCAACCAGGTTCTACATTTAATGCATTAATATTATTTGTTCCATTTGTGTATGTAACAGCAATAGTCCCTGATTCTATTTTGATTGTACTAGATGATTCTAAATTATTATAGGAAGCAGCAAAATATGCATATGCTATTCCAATTCCTAACATTATTATTGTTAAAATTAAACCAACAAATAAAAATATTAATTTTTTATTATAATTATAATTTTTCATAAATTTCACTTCCTAATTTATTCTATATATATTTTACCAAAAATTTTGATAATTACCATCTTTTTTATAAAATTTATCCATTAAAACTACATATTCAAATGTATTTAATAATTCTTTTTTAGTATATATCATAGCTCTTACACCACCAATATATGATAAACTTTCAGCAACATAGTAGTTATCCCCATCAATTCCAATTAACATAGCAATATGTCCCCACCAATTAAGAAGGTCTCCTACTTTAACATTATCAATTTCATTAGCTAGATATCTAAATTCACCTAAATCAGTACATTGATTATCTATATTAGGGCTTTCTCCCGCTCCAACATCACCAGGATCAAACCCCGCATTTTTTAAACTCCAGGTAACAAATCCCGAACAATCTAAACCATTAGGCATCTTTTTACCAACAATATATCCAAAACGTGGTTCATCTTCCAAATTAGTTAGCCCACAACCCCAAATTGAAGGACCTTTCCAAGAAGCAATAATACTTTCTTTTTTACTATCTGATAGATATAATCCTTTTTTATAATATCTTCCTTCTCCATCGGCAATATGCGTATTAACATTTGATTTATTTGTTTCACTTAGAGGGACTCTTCCATTTTCATAAAAATAAGGAATGCGATAGTTAAACTCTAAAGTTAAAAATCTAGCTGCAGCTACTGCTCCACCACGAGTTTGATAACCTGCTTCATTTATTTTGTATTCAAGGATTTTATCTAACGTACTTGCATCTTCTTCGCTATACGCATTACATGTAAGTAATTTCTTTTTATCTTTGGTTGCATATGGTTTAGTTATTAAATTAGTAACCTCAACATTTAATTTATCCTTAACCTTATCAGAATAAATATAAGCATTACCAACATTTTTAGCAATTATTTTATTATCTTTTATTTCTATAATATCAGTATTACTACTCTTAAAGTTATAATCTACTTTTTTATCTAAAAGAACTTCAAAATAAGTTATTTCTTTTTCTTCTTCTAGTATCATATAAATAGTTTCATTTAAAAATTTAAAAGATAATACACCATTAAATATATCATTTAAATTAATTATGTTACTTTTATCTTCTTTATCATTGGTTAAATATAATATATAAGTATCATTTAGATCAAGTACTATTAAGCACTTATTATTTTCACCCTTAATTTTATATTTATTCTTATTTCCATCAGCATGACAATAAAATTCATTATTAAATGTATTAATTTTTCTTTCTAATAACACACTAACTGTTTTATTTATATCATCATAATTATCTACTTTAACGTTTACTAATTCTATTTTACGATAATTTTTATAATTAGATATAATAAAATATGAACATATTCCTAGTACTAAAATACCAGTAATGTATAAAGATAATTTCTTTTTCACCATAACACCTACTCTTAAAATATATCATAAAAAAAAAGAAAAAACATTATATTTATTTCTACTTTTTTAATCTTTTAAAATATTTTATATCTTTTAATAATTTAATTCTTTCAATTATTTTATATTTAGGAATATTTTCATATATTTGTTTATTTTTATTATATAGATATTCATAATAATCTTTATTACCTTTTATTAATAAGGGACCATATTTTAGTTCTTTAGCAGAATATTTTTTACTACCTCTTAAAAATACAATATTAATATAGTATTTACCATTATCATATATAGTGCCCTCATGGCTAATATAGAATCCATGATTAGTTAAATATGTTCTTAATAGAAAGTGATTATTATTTGATTCTATAATTAATTTATTAATTTGATTTATATTTTTATTACTAAGTATTTTAATAATAGTAGATGTTCCCATACCACTGATGATAAGGGTATTTATATCTTCATTTAAAAATTCAATACCATCACTAAGTCTAGTTGTAATTTTGTCTTCTAAACCATATTTTTTAATATTTTTAATACCATTATTTAAAGCTTTTTCATTTATATCACAAGCAAGTGTAAGTGGCACTATATTATTTTGAACTAAATAAATATCTAAATAGGCATGATCACAGCCAATATCAGCAACTATATCATCAGAACTTACTAAGGCAGCAAGTGATTTTAGTCTTTTAGACAATTTCATTAATCCACCAAGAAATCTTTTAATTTTTTAGCACGAGATGGATGTCTTAATTTTCTTAAAGCTTTTGCTTCTATTTGTCTAATTCTTTCTCTTGTTACGTTAAATTTCTTACCTACTTCTTCTAAGGTATAACTTGTTCCATCAATTAAACCAAAACGAAGTTCTAATACCTGTTGTTCTCTAGGTTGTAATGTTTCTAATACTGATTTAATTTCTTCTTTAAGGATTTCATTTGTTGTAAAATCTTCTGGTGACATATTTCTTTCATCAGGAACAAAGTCACCTAAATGTGAATCTTCTTCTTCACCAATTGGAGTTTCTAAACTTACTGGATCTTGACTAATTTTAATTACTTCTCTTACCTTTTCAACACCAACACCCATTTTTTTAGCTATTTCTTCTTCACTTGGTTCTCTATTAAGTTCTAAAGTTAATTGTCTTTGAATGCGAGCCATCTTATTAATTGTTTCTACCATATGAACTGGAACTCTGATTGTTCTTGCTTGATCAGCTAGTGCTCTTGTTATTGCTTGTCTAATCCACCAAGTTGCATATGTTGAAAATTTATATCCTTTATCATAATCAAATTTTTCAACTGCCTTCATTAAACCAATATTACCTTCTTGAATTAAGTCTAAGAATAATAATCCACGTCCTACATATCTTTTAGCAATTGATACAACTAAACGTAAATTTGACTCAGCAAGTAAACGAGCGGCTTCTTGATCACCATTAGCAACTCTTATAGATAAATCCATTTCTTCTTCAGGAGATAACAAACTTATTTTACCTATTTCTTTTAAATACATTCTAACAGGATCATTAATATTAATATCTTTAGTTAAATCTTCATCAGTTAATATCTCTACTTCTTCTTCTTTTATTTTACCAGGACCTGCTTCACTAGAAGATGATGATTCTTCTTCACTAGATAAAACTGTAATACCATTTTCTAAAAAAGAATTATAAAGTTCATCTAAAGCATCACTATCAATATCTAATCCCTTTAAACTACTAGCAAGTTCTTCAAAAGTAATAAATCCTTCTTTTTTACCCTTTTCAATTAACTCTAATTTTCTTTCTTCAAATGTTTTAATTTCTTTAACAGCTTTTGCCATTAATCTTCACTTCCTTTTTTTATTTTAATTATTAAATCATTAAGTTCTTCTTGTTTTTTTATATTAGTTTCTATTTTCAATTGTTCTTTTAATTTTTCTATTTTATTTTCTTTTATCCATTTATTTATAATATTAATAAAGTTATCAAATTCTTCAGGTAATATTTTATCTTGATAATCATTTAAAATACGATAAATATCTTCTTTATAGTCTAAATCTTTAATGTATGTCATAAAATCAGCAATCTCAAATTCACCATTTATTTCTTTATAAGCTAGAATGTCATTAGCGATAAGTTTATATTTTTCTTCAGGAAAGTAATTTAGTTCTATCTTATATTTTCTTATAAACTTAGGATCATTCATCATTAAATAAAGAATTGCTTCAGCGGCTTGATGATATTGATTTAATTTAGGTTTTACTCTTTTAAACTCTGTTTGTTTTATAACTGGTATTGTTTTAATTAATTTTCCCTCTAATATTTTTTTATCAATATGATATTCTTCAGATATTTTATTAATTGTAATTGTTTTTAAAATTTCATCATTTGATTTATTAAGTTCATCTATTATTTTATTAATATATTCAGCTAATTCATCAGCTTTATTTAAGTTTTTATCTTTTTTTAGATATCTTAATTTAAAATCAAAGAACGATATTTCTCCTTTTAAGGCATCTTTAAAGGCATCTACTCCATATTTTAATATATAACTATCAGGATCTTTTTCACCTGTTAATCTTACAACACTTACTTCGATATTATTTTTAACTAGTTCTTCACCATTTAATATAGTACTTTTTTCACCAGCATTATCATTATCCATCATAAGTATTACTTTGGCATTTAGTTTTTTTAATAAACTAATATGATTACTAGTTAAGGCAGTTCCCATTGATGCAATAACATTTTTAATTCCCGATGAATATACTCTTATAGCATCCATTTGTCCTTCTACTAAAATCACTGATTTAGTTTTTAACGCTTCTAATCTACATTTGTCATAATTATAAAATGTATAACCTTTTTTAAAAATAACACTTTCTCTACTATTAATATATTTACTTGTATCTTCATTTTGATAAATACGAGCTGAATAAGCAATTACTTTTCCCTCACTATTACATATTGGAAATGTGATTCGACTTCTAAATAGATCTAATAAACCATATTCATTACTACTTGCTAATGACATGTCAATTATTTCTTTATTACTATATCCTTTATTAGTTAATATTTTATTTAAATTGTTATCTGAAAGCGCTAAACCTATATTAAATTCTTTAATAATTTCTTCACTTAAATGACGATCATTAATTAAATAATTTTTAGCTTTTATTCCTAGATTACTATTTAAATTATTAACAAATATTTTATTAGATAAATCCATAAGTTCATAGTATTTACTATTTTTATTAACTATTTTATCCTTAATATCTAATTGATATCCGATTTTATCAGCAACTTTTTTTACAGCCTCAACAAATGAAATATTTTCATAATTTTGAACGAATGTGAACACATTACCACTGGCTAAACAGGTAAAGCATTTATAAATTTGTTTTTCTCTTGATACGCTTAAACTTGGGGAGTGGTCATTGTGAAAAGGACAAATTCCAAAATAATTTTTTCCCTGTGGTGCCAAATTTATATAAGAACCTATAATTTCAACTATATCCGCTTTTTTTCTAATTTCAGCAATTACATCATTTGGTATTCCGGCCATAAAATCACCCTACATATATTATTCCCCATATCCCCTCTATTTCTTTTATTTTTTTTGCAAAAAATATAAATTTCTCCAATATTCTATCACGTTTTGATATTTTTTCAAGTGGTTATTAGAAAAAAACAAGTCTTATTCAAACTTTGTAATAGAAAAAGAAATACCAGTTATCTTTTAATTTTAGTATTTCTTTATTTACTAGACTAACTATTTATAATATTTCTAAAGTTTATATTAATTATCTTTGTACTCTTCTCTAGTATTATCTATCTTTTGATTTATATAAAACTTTTACATTTATTAAAATTAATACAAAAGAGATTAACAATGGTAAGTAAAAGATAAATAAACGATTTAAAATCATTCCATGAATCGCTAATGTATCAAAGATAGTTAAATATAGTATACTGGTAATATATTCACTTATTCCTGTTTGACCAGGAAGTATACATAATTCTAAAGATATTTGAACAAATAATTGAAGTAATAAAATATCAAAATAATTAAGAACTATATTTGTATTTAAACTTCTATAAATAAAATATATTATCGAAAACAATATTGTTCTTTGAATAAATACCAAGATAGTTGTTAAAAATAATGTACCAACATTTTCTTTTAAATAAATTGCTTCATCTACATATGATTTTGTAATTTCATCTATTTTAGTATTATAATCTATATTTTTATTTGTAAATTTATTATATATTTTATAAATAATTGTAAGTATTTTACTAATTATTTTTTGATTATACATTAAAAGTAAACAAATAACTACTATAAAAATATCATAAATAAATCCAAGAAAGAATAAAACTTTAACTAAAGAACCATTAGTAAAAACATAATTAGGTTTAAATATTAAAATTAATATTCCTCCAACAATTAAAAATAATTTAAATAATATTGTATTAAGGATTAATGAAATCATACTCTTTTTATTTGATAATTTATCTTGATTCATGTAATAAAGTTGAAGAGGTTGACCACCAGTAGAACCAGGTGTTATACCACTAAAGAAAAATTCAACTAAAGCATAATGGAAACATCTTATTAATGATATTTTTTCATTCATTGAATTAAACATCACTTTAAAATATAATCCTTCCAAGAAGAAATATAAAAATATTCCTAAAATTATTATTATATAGTAACTTATATTTATCATTTTTAAACACAGTATTAGATCAGATACTTTATAAGTTAAAAAAAGAATCGAAAAAGTAACTGTAAATAATAAAATAAAAATAATTGATGATATTATAATTTTTTTATCTTTCATACTAATCTATCCTCACTAATGTTAAGTATAGCATTTTAATTTAAGAAGATAAATAGAATTAAACTATTTTATAGGGATTTGTTTTTTCACCAGTTCCACTAGTTATCAAAATATCGGATTTCAAGAAAACTGCCGGAAGCACTGAGTAAGATTCACACACGCCGTGAAAGCCAACAGCACCGGCCCCAAGCACATGGAACACATGAGCCGAGTCAACAGAGGAAGGCGACAATGTCCAATACCAACTAGACTTTTGTAACCAATTGTCTAATTTACATTTTGTATTAGTATAATCATTTTGTTCTTTTGTTGAATCATATACTACTCCAGCTCTTAAATTTTCTCTACATTCACTATTTGTTGAAGCATATCCATAATCACTGGCATAAATTAGTCCAATCTTACCTGTCCATGTGGTAGGGCGACTATTTTGATATGCTATTGTTCCTCTTTCTTTATTATATTGATCTAATAGAGGTAATCCATATGGTGCAGAACTTGGATTGCTATAACTATTTCCTCCTATATTCCACACACTTTTACTTATCATATTTTGATATTCAATTTTTATAACTTTTATATAATCAAACACACCAGTTTGACGAAGTACTGGTTTGTTAGTACTTGAATCCCAGTATGAATTATACCAATCATTCTTATTTGCAGTTAATGTTGTATCTAAATAATCACCATTTAATTCATTTTTTAAGTCTGCTTCTGTCCAATCATTAAATCCAAAATTGTCATTTCCAGTGACATCCCATGAATATGTTCCTAATGATTCATCCCTAACTAATTTAATTTTTCTTTCTAATTTACCTGTTGAATCTTTTACATTAAATACGCCTATTATTCTCCATAGTTCTCCGGTGTTAGCAAACTCAACATAATTATTTGGATTAGCTCCCGTATATCTTAAGTTTACATCACTTGTATTATCTATAAATAATCCGCTTGTTGATACTTCATTTATTTTTGTTTCTTTATCATATAACGCCATTAGGGTATCTGTTGCTGATTCTTCATAATTAACAACTATCTTTCCAGTTAAACTCTTTCCTTTTTCACTATCTTGATTTTCATTATTATCTGGAAATTGTAGTTTTAAATTAAATGTAATTGTTTGATTTGTTGTATTTGTTTTAAACTCTCCTGTTGCTAGTTCTAGATATCTATTTCCTTTTTTTAAAGTTCCATGAGTATATCCTGTTTCTGAGGTGTTACCTGGTATTGTTTGATTAGATATTCCAACTAAATTACTTGTTATATTACTATTTGCATTCGTTCTTTTTAGATAATAATGGATCATTCCATCACTAAACTCTGATACATAATCTAGTCCTACCTTATATGGCATTGCTAAACCACTTGTTGTATTTGTTCCTGTTAATGTAAATGTTTTATTAACTATAATGTCATTACTAGGCACAATATTTTTACTTGTTAATATATCACTTGTTCCATCAGTATAACTAATAGTCATCTTACCTCCTGTCACTTCTACTATTGATGTACTTCCATTATTATTTGTTGATGTAAAAAAAGCATATGTTATTCCTGAAAACATCATTAATAATATTAATAATGTTCCAATCATTACATATACCTTTACTCTTTCATTCTTAACCTTATTCATTTTTATTTCACCTAACCTATAGTGAAATTATATTACTAAAAGCCCCCCCGTCAAGCGAAAAATTGTTCTACTTTTGAATTATAAATTTTTAATTTATTATATATAACTTTTAGCAAATTATTATTATATAAAAAAATTTATATTCAACATTATCAAAATTTATTTATACAAAGACACAGTTAGTTGAACGGGCTCATTTTACTTTTACTATTTTAATTTTATTCTTATTATGATTTTAACATTTAGCTTAAGTTTTATCCAATTCGGAAAGCTGGAGCTATCCCACGAGCAATACCAGCACTATGATTATACCAATTGCCTCCAGCAGAGACATTAAGGAAACTAACGTTATTGCTGTAATCAGCCTCACGAAGCCACCAAGGATAATTCGACTCTTTATAATATTTTATAGCATTTAAGTAATTGCTAGTAGTTACTCCTTTGCTTTTATAATAGTCTAATTGTCTTGTTTGATTATAGGCTGTATCTACTTTTGATAATGAACTATCACTAACTGATTCATATACTTCATGTCCACTTAATAAATATATTTTATCTTCAGTACTAAAATTTGTACTATCACTTGAACCATAGCCTGAAATAACATTTGTTGAAATAATGCTATTTTGTAAACCCGTGGGCAATTTAGTAAAAAAAGAATTATTTAAATAAGTTCTTATTTCCGATTTTTCCCATCCACCTGTATTAGTTGCTGTAAGATTCATCTCCTTTAATTCTACGATATCCACAAATTCTAAAACAAATCCACAAGCTGTCTTTGAAAATCCCTGTTTACTGCATTCTTCAGGTGTTGTATTATTTGCAACTCTAACTTTATGTACTTGATTATCAATCATTACCTCTTTTTCAGAACCAACTGCATATGTTGTTAAATAACCATCTTTAACAATATTAGCTATTCTTTCCCATGAATCAGTACTAAATGATCCTTCATAGTTAACAACTATCTTTCCAGTAAAACTTTTTCCTTTTTCACTATCTTGATTTTCATTGTTATCAGGAAATTGTAGTTTTAAATTAAATGTAATTGTTTGATTTGTTGTGTTTGTTTTAAACTCTCCTGTTACTAGTTCAAGGTATCTATTTCCCTTTTTTAAAGTTCCATGAGTATATCCTGTTTCTGAGGCATTACCTGGTATTGTTTGATTTGCTGTTCCAACTAGGCTACTTGTTACATTATCATTTTCACTTGTTCTTTTTATATAATAGTGAATCATTCCATCACTAAAGCCTGATATATAATCTAGTCCTACTTCATATGGCATTTCTAAACCACTTGTCGTATTTGTTCCTGTTAATGTAAATGTTTTATTAGCTATAATATTATTACTTGGCACAATATCTTTACTTGTTAATATATCACTTGTTCCATCAGTATAACTTATGGTCATCTTACCTCCTGTTACTTCTACTATTGATGTACTTCCATTATTGTTTGTTGATGTGAAAAAAGCATATGTTATTCCTGAAAACATCATTAATAATATTAATAATGTTCCAATCATTACATATACCTTTACTCTTTCATTCTTAACTTTATTCATTTTCTTTCACCTAACCTATAGTGAAATTATATTACTAAAAGCCCCCCCGTCAAGTGAAAACTTGTTCTATTTTGTATTTTGATTTTTTTAAATTAATGCAAACTTTTAGAAAATTATTTTAAATAATAATATATTAACAGTTATCGTTTAATTAATTAAAAAAATAAAATATCATTCAATCAACTAATTTATTGAGACACAATTAGTTGATTGAGTTCCTTACAAACTTAATGTATACGGACTTCCTTTTTCTCCAGTTCCTCCTGTTATTTTTATAATTGATTTTAAATAAAGAGAGGGATAAGTAGATAAATAAGAGTAATATGCATCATCACTTCTAATTGTTCCGCCTTTTAATATAAGCATAACATAATGCGGGTATCTTGAATCCGGGGTTAATGTTCTCATCCAATCTGATTTATTAAGCCAATTATCTGTTCCACATTCTTTTAATGTATTTTTACATTCATTATTTAATGAAGCATAACCGTAATCACTAGGATACATTAGAGCTACTTTACCTATCCACGTAGTTGGTCTACTACTTTCATATGTTTCTGTTCCTCTTTCTTTATTATATTGTTCAAGTAAACTTATAGTTGTAGAATCAGAATAATATCTTCCTCCTATATTCCATACGCTTTCACTTATCATGTTTTGATAATTAGACTTTATAACTTTTGTATAGTCAAAAACCCCTGTTTGACTATATATAATTTTATCATTATCATAATCCCAATACGAGTTAAACCAATCTGTTTTATTAGAAGTTAATGTTATATCTAAATAATCTCCATTTAATTCCTTCATTAGGTCTGCTTGTGTCCAATCGTTTATTCCAACATACCCATTTCTCTCAGAATTAAATTTAGCATCCCATGAATAATTACCTAATGGTTCATCTCTAACTAACTTAAATTTTCTTTCCAATTTACCAGTTGAATCTTTTATATTAAATACCCCAATTATTCTCCATAGTTCTCCTGGATTAGCAAACTCAACATAGTTATTTGGATTAGCACCTGTGTATCTTAAGTTTACATCACTTGTGTTATCAATAAATAATCCACTTGTTGATACTTCATTTGTTTTTTCTTCTTTATCATATAACGCTATTAATGTATCTGTTGCTGATTTTTTATAATTTACAACTATCTTTCCAGTGAAATTTTTTCCTTTTTCACTATCTTGGTTTAAGCCATTATCAGGAAATTGTAGTTTTAAATTGAATGTAATTGTTTGATTTGTTGTATTTGTTTTAAACTCTCCTGTTGCTAGTTCTAGGTATCTATTTCCCTTTTTTAAAGTTCCATGAGTATATCCTGTTTCTGAGGTGTTACCTGGTATTGTTTGATTTGCTGTTCCGACTAGGTTACTTGATACATTATCATTTGCACTCGTTCTTTTTATATAATAATGGATCATTCCATCACTAAACTCTGATACATAATCTAGTCCTACTTTATATGGCATATCTAAACCATTTGTCGTATTTGTTCCTGTTAATGTAAATGTTTTATTAACTATAATGTCATTACTAGGTATAATATTTTTACTAGTTAACAAATCACTTGATCCATCAGAATAACTAATGGTCATCTTTCCTCCTGTTACTTCTACTATTGATGTACTTCCATTATTGTTTGTTGATGTAAAAAAAGCATATGTTATTCCTGAAAACATCATTAATAATATTAATAATGTTCCAATCATTACATATACTTTTACTCTTTCATTCTTAACCTTATTCATTTTTATTTCACCTAACCTATAGTGAAATTATATTACTAAACACCCCCCCGTCAAGCGAAAAATTGTTCTTATTTTTTGAATTATAAATTTTTAATTTGTTATATATAACTTTTAGCAGATTAATTTATACAATTTTTTAACTTATATAATTAGATGAAACTAAACTAATTCTAGCATAACCATTACCATTATGTCCTTTACCAGTTTCATAATATCCACCACCTGGTTTAGGCATTTGTTTTAGTTCACCTTTTACATTTGTCCAATTATAACCATTACCATCTATCATTACAGTATCAGTAAATTGTAAACCACTATAATGAATACTTTGTCCAGTATGAATTAAATTACTATCTGTACTTTCCTCTTTAATAGCGTCACATCCATTATGCCCTGAAATGAATGATGATCCTCCACCAGAGTTTGTAGCCCAACCTCCTGCACCACCATAATAGCCACTTCCACCAGAAGTAGTATCACGATCTGCAAATCCAAAATAATATTTTGTTTGAGACCCACCACTTGATGATTTGTTGTTGCCAGAGCCACCATATGCAGTTAGTCCTCCAGCGGATCCGCCCGATCCATCATAACTAAAATAATAGCCTCCACCTGCTCCTGCAACCATGATTCTAGATTTTAAACTATTAAAATCATCCCATTCATTACCAGTTAATAATCTAACATCAGTTGCTCCGCCTCCGCCAGAACAAGAACCAATTTTATTTCCATTAAAAGAACTATTTGGATTATTTTCATAGCAAGAACCACTTTCATATGTAGAGTGTTCCCCTACAAATACATGTAAATACGTACCCTTTTTTAAATATATATTTCCTTCAGTATAACCTCCAAGTCCACCATTTGATCCACCACCACTTGCACCCCATAAAGCTATTTTATAAATCCCATCTACTGGTGTAATAAATGTATAATGTGGATTACTATTTTCACTAGTTGGTTTAATAAATTCATAATTATAAACACTAGAACTACTATAATTTGCGTTTATTGTAGTTAAATCATTAATAGTTAGTTTATTATCTATTATCTTTCCATTCCCACTTTTTACACTCCAACCTGTAAAAAAAGATCCATTTTGTGATGTTTGAACAGGTAATTCATATTCCTTATTCTTCTCATATTTAAAACTTTTATTTATATTATGTTTATCATCAACTATTGTTAAATTAACAAGTTCAGTTGGTTTTTCTATTGTTATATAAGCCGATAATTGTTTTCCCATATCTTCATTTTGACTTGTATATATTTTATTAGGAAAAGATATAGTTAATGTATAACTATGTGTTACTCCATTTATATAATCTCCATCTTTATCAAAAGTACCATATCCTAAACTTACAATACTTTTACCACTTTTTAATGTATTAGGCATAACATATGCAATTGTTCCATTATTTGAAGGATTGTTTCCCTCAATCTCATAATTTATTGCTCCATCACTAAATGTATTTTTTTCTACTACAAGTTTAATACCATAACTCATTAAATCACTATAATCTTTTCCTGTATTATTTCTTCCAGTTAAACTAAATTCTTTTTTTAATGTCCACCCAGGTAAAACAGAAGTTGCATTTATTTGACTACTACCATTTTCATATGTTAAATCTACACTACCACTATTAAAAACTATAGTAGATACTTGTTCATTTCCATTTATAACAGGAGCTAAATAAGCCGCCGTTACTCCAATAACTAACGTTAATAATAATCCAACAACCATTGTTATAATCAATATTTTTTTCTTCATAATAAAAAATTTCACCTAACCTATAGTGAAATTATATTACTAAACCCCCCGTCAAGCGAAAAAATGTTTGTTTTTATTCCTTATGATCAAGTAAATTTACATTATTAATTGAATCAAATCTTTTAGTTATTTTCTCAGTTGTTGTATGAATATCTTCAACATCTTTACTAACAGTATTAATACTTCTTGATAACTTATCCCATCTTTCACGATATCTACTAAATTCAACACCTAACTTAGTTAATTCTTCATGAATAACTTTAGCATATTTATCTCTTTCCATATTCATAACAACCATATTAATAATAGTTAATGTACTCATCAAAGTAGTTGGTCCTGCTATCCAAACATTAGATTTATAAGAATATTCTAATAAATCAGGATGATATGCATTAATCTCCGCAAATATTGCTTCAGCTGGTAAAAATAATATAGCTTCTGGTGCTGTTTCTCCCGAAATAATATACTTAGTTCTAATAGCGTCAATATGTTTTTTAACATCTGCCTTAAACGCTTTTAGTGCCGCATCTCTCTCAGTCTTAGGTAAATTTCTATCAGTCATTATCTCATAATGTTCTAAAGGAAATTTTGAATCTATACAAATAGTTCCTAAAGGACTAGGAGCATAAATAACAGCATCAGCAATATATCCATTTTTCATAGTAACTTGCGTATTATATACCTTCTTAACATCACCAAACACACTAGATAAAATATAATTTAAATTAGTTTCCCCAAATATACCTCTTGTCTTTTTATCAGTTAAAACAGACTGTAAACTAATAATATCTTGACTTAAATTATCTATCTTCTTTTGTGCTTCATCTATCTTCCCAATTCTTTCTAAAACTGTACTAAAAGTCTTATTAGTCTTTTCAAAATTAACATCTAATCTTTCATTAACTTTATCATTAATATAATTAAGTCTTTGTTCTATAACCATATTAGTTTCTTTAAAATCTCTATCAATATCTTTACTAAATTCATATTTAAAATCACCTAAAGACTTAGTAAAATTAGTTTCAAACTTACCTAATCTTTCTATCATTTCATTATTATTATTTTTTCTCAATAAAGAAATAATTAATAAAATAATAACAATCACTAATAAACCAATAATAATATATTCTAACATCTTAATCTACTCCATTCTAAATTTCTTACTTACTATTTTACTTATTATAAATGCAACTAACATAAATAAACCAATCTCTATTAATGTTACCGGATTATTTATGCTTTCTATTAAACTTGTACCAATAAACTCCCAAAATACCACTAAAGATATCTTTCCAATAATAATACTTATTATATATTTTTTCTTATCAATTCCCGCAAGTCCAGCTGCAATATTTACTAAAAACGCTGGTGTAAATGGCATTGCTACTATTAAAGCTAATTCTTCTAACTTTAACTTTTGAATTTGTTTAGTAATTCTTTTTAACTTTTTATGTTCACTTTTATCTAACATATTATAATAGTGTTTCTTTAATTTATTTGAACAAAATAAATACGATATATAACATCCCACACAAGTAAGAACATAACTTACTATAAATCCCGGTACATATCCCATATAATAAGCATTTACTGTAATAAATAATGATAAAGGAAGTATTGGAAATATACTTTCTATCACAATAAGAAAGCATGCTAAAATAGGAGCAAATGCACCTAAATCATTCATAACATTTTCTACTATTGTATTTACAAACTCAAATATATTCATAATATGATTATAAAACAAAATACTATTTATTTAAAGAAACTTTACACAAAAAAAGATAGACTTAACTATCTTCTATAATTGTATTTTTTATATCATTATAATAATTATTTACTTTAAAAGCCCAAGAAGTACTTTCAGCATACTTTGGATTCATCTTTTCCGCTGTATCTAAACCAACACTATAATAATTATAATAAACTAAATCTAAATAAGATTTTATCCCCTCTTCTAAGCTATCAAATCTTTTATATGCTCCACCATTACAAGAAGGACTTCCCTTTATCCCTCCAATATTATTACAACTTCTAGCAAGAGTAGAACATCCCCACTTACATCCTGTTTCTAAATTTACTATAGCAACTGCTAAATAAGGATCTAATCCTGTTTCTTCTGTATACCTAGCAAAATGTTCTCCCATTCCTTCTAAATCACTATATAAATTCTTATTTAACTTTAAAGTAAGTTCATCTACTGTTAAATCATCCCATACAACTTTTCTTGTTGTAGTTGTTGATACCTCTTCAGTAGTAGTTATATTTTCATCTACATTAGCGATAACCTCAAATTCTTTATTTTTATCATTTACTTTTATCATTACTCCACTTAATATTATAAGTAAGCAAAAACAAAAACTTATTATTAAATCTCCATTAATTTTCTTTTTCATAAAAACTATTATACCATACATATATTTTTATGCAAGTTGAACTAATTTGTTTCCAATAATTGGAATTAATACCACTTATTAACTATATCTACACTTGTAGATTTAGGCATTGGATTAGGAAGTTCTAATTTAACTAATAATGGTACTTTAAATGAAGAACCAAACACAATAGCAGTTCCTGGTAATAAATTTTTAATTTTTTCAATAGTCTCAACACTTACATTACTAGAAATACTACTAATTATATTTATATCACTTGGATGAAATATTTTAAACGTAATAAAATTAGAACACTGAGATAAACATGTTATTGATAACTCACAAGGTCTTTGCGTAATAAATCCTAACAAAATACCATATTTTCTTCCTTCCTTAGCGATACGATCAAAAATATTATATCCTAAAACATCAACATCACTATCAATTTGAACATATCTATGAGCTTCTTCTAAAATAACATGAATAGGAAAAGAAGCTCTCTCCTTTAAATTAGTTACATAATTAAAAAATATTCTAGTATATATTTTAGTTAATACCTTAATGAATCTTTCTTCTACATTATTTAAATTAAAATTAATAATTTGATAATGTTTTTCTCCATAAAATAATCTTTCTACAAATTCTTTTTTAGTAATTTTTTCTTTTCCTTCATCAAAGAATTTTCTATTATCTGAATTAAGTATTTGTTGTAATCTTACTTTCAATCCATTTAATTCATCATATATTCTTTCACTCTTTAAAGCACCTTCACTAATTAATGCAAAATCAAGAGCATAATAAATATCTTCTAAACCATACTTTATATTATGATTTATACTAATATTTGATAAATCTAACTGATTATATTGTTCTAAATAATTAATAATTAAATCTAGTGCTGCCATTTTCCCACTTGTATCTATATTCATACATTGTCTAAAAGTTCTTGTATATCCTGGTTGAACTATTGGTGTTTCTAGATTTAAATCCTTTGTATTATATCTTGTTAAAATTGCTATTATTTGATCTCTTATTTGATTTGGATTTCTACCACTAGATAATATATCTAATAAACTTTGAGCAATAATTTCCGTTTTATATTCTTGTACTTTATCATCTAAACTATTAAAGATATATACAAGTTTTAAAGTCTTTTCAAGTATTGGTAATTGACTAGAAGATTTTACATTCAATAAAAGAGCTAAATCATCTATATCTAAAAAATAAGCAGGTATATTAATACTATCATAACCATCATCCATACTATATGATTTATATCCTAAATTAGGTATATTATTAGCGTTTTTAAATGCTTCATTATATTCTCCAAAAACATCAAATAAAACTATATGAGCATTTTCTGGCACCCCTGCTTTATTATCTTGAAATATATTTTGTAAAATACGAGCAACTCCACAAGACTTACCACTACCACTATTACCTAATATTGCAAAATGATTAGAAAAAAAATCATTTAAATTAATATTCACATTAAAATTTTCATATATAACTGACTTTCCTAAATGAACACTAGCTTTATCACTATCATCTTGTTTTCCAATTAATAATTCTAATTCTTGTTTATAAACAATTCTAGGAATACATTGAAAAGCAGGTTTTCTCATAATACCTGGATAAAATACATTATTTCTTATCTCTCCTATTAAAAATATTTTAATTATATCTTTATTTACAGACAATACTTCTCCAACAACTTTTCTATTTACTTCTTCAAACACAACATGAACATTTAATATATTATTTTTTAATTCATGAGTACTATTTTCTACATATACATAATTATCTATAATTTCGGTTATTTTACCAAACATGCCTATCAACCCTTATTCTATCATAAATTCTATCACAAAAATTTAATTAAAAAAAGAGGTTACCCTCTTATATTTAATATACTAGAACTGAGCCAAGAATAATTGCAAGTAATATAAATAAAACTAAAACAATAAAAGCATCACTAACACTATTATTCTTGCAACCTTTTTTACCTAGCATTTTAACGCCTCCTTACCCTAGATTACTGCAGCACCAACTATAATTACTAATAAAATAAACAATACAAGTATAAATGCAGCACCACTTACACCGTTATTATTACAACAACCGTTCATAATCTCCCTCCTTTTCATCTCTCATTTTATTGTATTCAAAAAACCTAAGTAGTGTTCTTGTATTTTAGGAAATTGGTTGTTATAATAGTCTTTAGGAGGGAAAATGAAAAAGAAATTATTAATTTGTTTAGTTGTACTTGGCTTAACTAGTGGTTGTGGTAAGGTTACTACTTTACCTAACAAAGATGAAGCATTAGTATCATTTACTAATGAAAACTTAGGAATTAGTGCTGGTGATTTATATAGTAAAATTAAAAATACTGCATTATCTAGTTTACTTGATATGATTGATACTAAAATTTTATTAGATAAGTATCCAGACAAAGAAAGTGATGCTAATAAATACGTTGATGAACAATATAATTTAATCAAAACTAATTACAAAGATGAAAATGGTAAATTTGATGAATCTAAATTAAAAGAAGAAATTTATAATTATTATGGTATTACAGATATTGATAAATTCAAAGATATCATTAGATTAAATTATTATCGTACTGAAGCAGTTAATGATTATGCTAAAGAAAGTATAACTGACAAACAAATTCAAAAGTATTATGATGAAAATGTTTATGGTGATATTTCATGTAAACATATCCTAATTACTCCAGAAGTTACTGATAGTATGACTGATGATGAAAAAACTGCTGCTGACAAAGAAGCACTTAATAAAGCAAAAGATATTATCAAAAAACTTAAAAATGGAGAATCATTTGATGATCTTGCTAAAGAGTATTCTAATGATACTTCAAACAAAGATAAAGGTGGAGATTTAGGCTATTTCAATACTGGTGATATGTTAGAAGAATTTGAAAAAGCTGCATTTGCACTAAAAAAAGGAAAATATACTACTACACCAGTAAAAACTAAATATGGTTATCATATCATTCTTAAAACTGATGAAAAAGAAAAACCATCTTTAGAAGATAAAAAAGATGAAATTATTAATACTTTAGCTACTGAACTAAAATCAAGTGATTCAGCATTAAGTATCAATGCATTAGTTGAACTTAGAAAATCATATGGAATGAATATTCAAGATGATGAAATTAATAAACTATATTCAACATATGTTTCAAATGCTTTATTAAAAGCTAAATCAAATAGTAGTTCAAAATAAGTAATCAAAATAAAAAAATTATCTTGAAAATATAGATAATTTTTTTATTTTTTCTTTTTCTTTTCTTCTAATGCATATTTATTTAAAGATGTTTCTTTTACCTTAAGTAATTTATAATAAAACATAAATACAGCCAGCATAATAATTGCATCTACTATGTAATCAAGAGTTTTACCACTAAAATAAAATCTAAAGTAAATATCAACTATAATTAAAAAGAAACATCCATAACATAGCACTAAATAATAATTAATCTTTTTATATAAAGAACCAAATTTAGATCCTTTAATACTTTTTTTTAGTTCTTTTTTCTCTTCTTTACCTAATCTATCATAAAATATTTTCATTTAAAACCTCACCTATTTCATCTTCTCTATAACCCTTTTGATATAATTTATTTTTAATAAAATAATATAACTCTTTATCACTATATTTCTTTTGATATTTATTTCTTATCTTATCTATATCTTTTTTTATAACTAAACTATTATCTATTTTAATATTACTTAGATAATCTTTAAACATCTCTTTTTCATAACCTAAATTAATCAAATAATTACTTATATTAATTTTTAAACTATATTCATTATATTTTTTATTACTCTTAACCTTTTTATCTATAATTTTCTTTATTTTATCATTAAAATCAAAATTTAAATATTTATCAATTTCTTCATCATCAAAGCCTAGCATCAAAAGTTCTCTCTTAATTTTAACAGGTCCATTTAATGTAAAATTAAATTTATCATTAACATAACTTTTAACATATAAATCTCTATTTAAATAATTATATTTATTTAATCTATCAATTGTTTTATCAATTATTTCTAAAGAAAATTCTTTCTTCTTTAAATAATCTCTAATCTCTTTTTCACATCTTAGCTTACTATTTAAATATTTTAAACTTAAATAATAACCTTCTAAACTTTTATTATACTTAATTATTTCTTCATATAATTTATCATTAAAACACTTACTAACTAATAAATTATATTTTAATATAACATCATCATAAAGTTTAATTTCTTCACCATTTTTAAACTTTAACTCATAAACATTTCCTTTTAATTTTTTAAACTCTTTGATTTCCATAAACTTATTCTACATAATTATTATTTAAATATCAACTTATTCTTTAATTAAATAAGATAAATCTTGATGTTTTAAATGAAGATATTTATGTGCTTCAGTGCTTCCTATTTTATCTAAATATGTATTATATAAATCTTCAATTAATTCATTTTTATACGGATAAGACTCTATTTCACCATGTTTTTTATTTAAACTTTCATATCTCTTTTGCTTAATCATTTCTCTATCCTTAATTGGCATTAATACTTGTCCACCACCAGATATACACCCACCATCACAGTACATTATCTCTGCAAAATCAAATTCAACATTTTCACTTAATAATCTTTCCATATTAGACATTGTACTAACAATAACACATCTAACTATTCTTGAATCAATTTTAACTTTAATTAATTTATAATATTCTTTATCTTCTATTGAATAATCTTTATCTTTTAAATCTTTACCAGTCATCTCATAATAAAGACATCTAATAACTGATTTAGTAACTCCCCCACCAGCGCCATAAGTAGTACCTGAAAAAGAACCCTTTACTTTATCAAATGAGGCATCTTTTAATTTATTAAAATCAACCCCATTTTCTCTAATCATTAAAGCAAGTTCACTTGTTGTAATAACAAAATCAGTATCAGTATTAACTATTTCCCTTTTCTTACTAGTACAAGGTGTTACTGCTACAATTATTATTTTTTTATCACTCTTATACTCATTAGGAGCAAATAATTTTTTAATAACCGTACTAGCCATACCTATTGGACTTTTACAAGTAGATAAATTATCTATTAATTCTGGATGAACTATTTCACAATATTTTACCCATGAAGGACAACAACTAGAAAACATAGGTTTTCTACCACTTTCTAATCTTTCTCTTAACTCATGAGCTTCTTCTACCGAAGTTATATCAGCTCCAAACGTTAAATCAAAAACATAATCAAAACCAAGTTCTTTTAAAGCAGCAACCATTTTTCCTTCTAAAAAAGAACCAAGTTCTTTAAAAAAAGCATCTCCTATTCCAACTCTTGTCGCTGGACTAGTTAATGCAATAACTGTATAATTAGGATCTTTAATATATTCTAAGACCTCTTGATAATCATATTTAGGTGATAAGGCAGATGAAGGACAAGTTAAAATACAACTTCCACATTCTAAACAAAGTTTTTTTAAATTATTTTTTTTAATGTTATTATCATTAGTAACTAGTAAATTACTCATTTTCTGACATGTAATTTTACATGCAGAACAATTAATACATTTTTCTTCCACTCTCATAATAGCCAAATTATCGGGTCCTACCTCAACCCTATTTAAATCTTTAATTTCAATCTCAATAGGGTTCAAATGATTAAATTCCGATAAACACAGAGGGCAGTGATACCCATCTGGTAAATTTCCTTGATGTTTATATCCACAAACATCACATTGATACACCATACCTTCTCACCTACATTAATTCTATCAAGATAATAACCAAATTACAATTACTAAATTTAAAAATTATACAAAAAAAAGAATCCAATAATGAATCCTTAATTTAAAACAAGTACTGTATTATATCCATATGCTGAAAGAATACTAGCTACCTTTTTAGATTTAACTCCACCCTTACAATAAAAATAATATTCTTTATCTTTACTTAAATATTTATAATGATTATTAAGTAAATTATCATATGGTTTAAACGATATATCTAAATTAATAAACACTCCTTCATTATTATAATCTTTTATATTTATAACTTTCATCATACTATATTATATTATTATTAACTAGAAGTGTGATTAACAATTAAAATATATCATAATTATTTATTCTACTTTTCCATATACATTAGTACCATCTATTTTAATAATCTTAATATTATAATCCTTATTATGTTCTAACCTAGAATTAATAATCACTCTAATATAATTATCAGTATGACCAACACTATATTCATCAAAAACTTCTTCTACTAAAACATTTAATATTTTACCTAAAAATTTATTATAATATTCATTTTCTAATTTATTAGAAAGTTCAATCATTTTATGAGTTCTATCTTTTTTCTCACTATCACTTAATACACTCTTCATCTTAGCAGCAACAGTACCATCTCTCTTAGAATACGGAAACACATGAATTTTACCAAATCTAATCTTACTAGCGTTATTATAACTTTCTAAAAAGTCTTCTTCAGTTTCCGTAGGAAAACCAACTATTAAATCAGTAGTAATATTAATATCTGGCCTTACCTCTCTTATTTTATCAATAATACTAATAAACTTATCCATATCATATTTACGATTCATTTTCTTTAATGTATTATCACAAGCTGCTTGTACAGGAATATGCATATGATTACATATCTTTTTATTATTCTTCAGTTCTTCTAAAAAATCATCATCTATTTCAGTTGCTTCAATACTACTAATTCTTATCCTTTCTAATTTATCATTTTTACTTATCTCTTTAATCAATTTAACTAAATCCGGATAACTTCCCGTATGAATTCCTGTTAAAACTATTTCTTTAAAACCATTATTAACTAAATTATTTATTTCATCAATTGCATCATTTAATTCTTTATTTCTAATAGTACCTCTTAAATAAGGAATAATACAATAAGAACAATAATTATTACACCCATCTTGAATTTTAACAAACGCTCTTGTCCTATCACTATAATTATTTAAACTCATCTTTTCAAAATCACTATTAATCATATCATAATACTTAATTATTTGTTTATTATTATAATTTTTAACATAATCATATATTTTAGATTTATCCTTATTACCAATTAATATATTAGCACCTAACTCTTTTAAACTATCTTGATGATTTTGACTAGAACATCCACAAACAACAAGGATAGCTCCTTCATTGGCTTTTCTAACTGCTCTTATTACTTTCCTACTTTTAGCATCACTTTGATTAGTTACAGAACAAGTATTTACAACAATAACATCTGCCTTTTTAGCATCGTATACTTCCTCATAACCATTTCTTAAAAATTCCTCTTTAATAATTTCCGATTCATAAGTATTTACTTTACACCCTAAAGTTTCAATATATATTTTCATACTACTAACCCAATCTTTCTACTTTTTTACTAAAACTTTCGGTTTATCTTTAATTTGACTATTTATAGTTGGAATTAAAGCCGTATTACCTACATTTACACTACTAGATTGATTACTTTCTATAAAACATTTTGTTTGAAGAACAGTCTTAGCCTCTATTTGATCAATAACACATTTACTTAAAGCATCTCTTTCTTCAATTATCTTTTTCTCATTTTCATTTATATTCAAATTTTTTAAAGATAATAAACTAATATTATATCCATCAAAAACCTCTCTAGCATCATTAAAAGTAACAATCTTACTTGTTAAATATCCTGAAAATAATAAAAAACTTAAAATACCTTGAAACACGCCTGAAACAGCTATATTTAATAATAATGGTAAAATAACAATTATTGCAGAACTAATACAAACATTTAATAAAAATTTAAATATCATATATATTAAAGAATAATTTCTTGATGCTTTTTTTAAAGTTAATTCTTCTATATTTTGATTTAAATTTTCTTTTCTTTTAACCACATTATTATTTAATTTATCTACTTTATCTTCTAATTCTCCTTTATCTAAATAATAATTCTTACTAAACAAAGGTAATCCACTATGACAAACTTTAATTTTTTTATTTAAAAAATTTAAAGAATCTTTAGAAACACTATCTTCATTTTTTATTTTTTCTAATTTAATACTATATTCAAGTTCTTTATGAATTCGATTTTTTTCTGATATTTTTTTAAACATATCAATTCCATATTTATTACCAACAATAAAACGATACATAACATCAGAAACACCATAAAACATTCCAAATAATATAGTTAGAACCATTTCACTTAAAGCAACACTTTCTACTATTTGATAAAACAATGCACTTTTAGAAAACACAAACAAAATAATTAAACTAATAATAAAATTAGTTCTAACACGATAAGATAAACTAGATAATTTTAATTTATTTAACTCTCTTAAATAATTATTAATCATATTATTTAAATTATTTTCATTAATTTTTTCTTTTTTATAAATATTTTCCAAATCCTCTTTTTTCATAACATATCACCTCATAATTTATATAAAAATAAACTTATTTCTTAGTAAAATATACTCTACCACAAAGCAAGAAAAAAAGCAAACATCTTTTTGCTATATTTAATAATAAATTAAAATTAAAGAAATTAACTTAGTTTGCTTTGTAAATCTTTTAATACCCTTAAAAACTCTTCTTCTTTTTCATATTCAATTAATTTAACTTCAATCTTAGGATCAACAATCTTTATTTTACCAGTACCCTCTAAATCAATTTTTTTAATATCTAAATCAGATTCAGTATTAGAAAAATTATCATCATACGTAACTACATTCATTTCTCTAGTTTTAACTAGTTCATCATAACTTATAATGGCATTATTTTCTTGTTCTTCTTCATAACTTGTTAATTTAATATTAGGTGTTGCAGGTTTATAATTATCTTCTAAATTCTTAGTAACTTTATTTATATCAAATTTATCTTCTTTTTTCTTAGGTAATTCATCAGGTTCACTCTTAAGTAAATAGATAATATAAATAAATAAAACGATTAATAAAAATGTACCTATAAAGAAGAAATAATCTCCCATACTAAGTGAATACATAAATCCAAATAAATCTTTTAATGTTTCTTTCATAATTAACTCCATTTTTTCTTATTATTATATATATTTTTTTACATAGTAGCAAGTATCATTAACATACTAAGTAAATTATTTAAAGCATGAATTATAACTACAACATAAATATTATCTGTCTCATTATAAATATATGCAAGTAGTAGTCCCATAGTAACATAATTAAGTGATTCTATTAAAGCTACATATAATGGTAGTTCAGTTGGAAATATATGCATAAATCCAAAAATTAAACCACTTACTAAAATAAATAAATATTTATTATTAATTACTTTTTTAATTCCTAATCTAAATATTCCCTCTTCAACAAAAGGAGCAAGTAAACTAGTAGATATCATCATCATAAATGGCATTGTTTTAGCTAAAGCTACTACCGCCTCTTGATTTTCACTTGTAACAAGATCAGATCCTAACATAACTAAAAGTAAACTTGAAAATATTGCTACTCCATACTTTACAATCAAAAATATTAGAAAGTAAGAAATAATTTTCTTTATATAATCTCTTTTATTTAACTTAAATAACACTAAATCTTTTTTTAAATATTTTTTATAAAATAGAAGTACTACTACAAACATAATTAACTCTATAAAAGTATTTAAACAAGCATAATCAACATAATTAAAATCACTATAATTTATCCCTACTAATTTAAATATATAGGCTATTACTAAACTTAAATTAAAAAACAATACAAAACTTATTATTAATTTAATTATATTTTTAACATTTTCTTTCATAGTAACCTCACAAGAATCTTCTTATTAATACACTAGTAAATAACTCATATAAACCATAAGATACTATACTATATGCTATATTATTATTCTTTTTATATATAAAACTTAACATATTAAATAATAAATAATAAGGAATCATATTAATTAATACATAACTTATTGAAGCATTAAAATGACACATAGTATAAACAGCAAATAAGGAATACAATAATCCACTAAAGAACATCCCTGTCTTCTTAGAACACATATTATTAACCCCTAATACAAAGATAACAACTTTAATAAAAGGAACAATAATTATATCTTTAATAATAATTGCAATCAATTCAAAACTAAACTTATAATCAAATATATTTACAAAACTTAATCCTTCATATGTTATATTAAATCCCTTAGCAAGAGCTGCCACTAAATAATCTATAATCATCATTGCAATAAATAAAACCATAAATGAAATAACACTATAAAATATATTTGTTGTTAACTTATGTTTATACTTTGCAAAAGCTGCATTAATCTCTCCTTTATAAATAATATATATAATAATAAATATCAATATATAAACAATTAATGAAACTAACGCTTTACTATTAATACTTAACTTAAGTAAATCTAATAATTTATAAAAATATTCTTCAGTAAACATTATTACTAACACACTTAATATTAATTTAATTAAATTTACTAAAAAATCTTTCATTCTTACCACCTAAAATCATTATATAACACTTTACGTCTTATTATGTTTATAAAATGTAAATTAGTATGAAAATTTACAATCCATTTACATTAGACTTTAAGATGGTATAAATCTTACCTTTTTTATAAAATGCATAAAAAATATCTTCTTGATTTATATTCTGTCTTCTTAAATATAATTTTATCCATATCTTATTTTTTCGAATATTTTTTAAAGTATTATCTTGAATTTTACCATCAACAATTATTGGAGCAGGATAATCCGAATCAGTCTTAAATAAATTATATTTAAAAACACTTAATTTCCCATTATTTTCTAAAAAAGCATATTCAACATCTTCAATCGATTTAATAGATGCTTGTCTTAAACTAAGTAATAAATCATCTAAACTATATCTTTGTTTAACCATTTCTTTATAATTTAATTGACCATGATTAATAATAACAGAAGGCCTAGAAGTAAATATTTGTCTAAACATTCTAGATTTAGTTGAAAGGTAAGCAAGTACTACCTCAATAACAACTAATAAACTTATTGGAGCAATAGTAAGCATTATTGATTTATCAATATTTTCAATACTAATTGCAACTAATTCCGCTATTAAAATTGATACAATTAAATCAACAATTCCCAGTTGTCCAACTTCTCTTTTTCCCATAATTCGGTAAGCAAAAGTAACAAAAAAATAAAAGAATAATGTTCTTAATACAGTTGTTAATAATTCCATATCATCACCAACTATATTATGGGTTATATTCTTTTATTTTAATCATTATAAATCATACTTAATATTTTTATTTTGAATAACTTCTTTTATTTTACTTAAGAATTCATCTTTATCTAAAGTAATATTTTCAGTTGTACCATGAAGTCTAACTGTTACAGTGTTAGCATCTCTTTCTTTATCTCCAATAATTATTGTATATGGTACTTTTTTAGTTTGACTTTCTCTCATTTTATATGTTAATTTCTCATTACGATCATCTAACTTTACACGTATGTTTGCATTTTCAAGCATTTTTTCTATCTCTTTAGCGTATTCTAAATGATATTCATTATTAACCGGTATAATATTAACTTGTACTGGAGCAAGCCAAACAGGAAGTGCTCCTTTAGTTTCTTCTAAAATGTAAGCCATGAAACGATCAAGTGAGCCCAATATTGCACGATGTAATACGACAGGTGTTTTTCTTTCTCCATTTTCATCAATATATTTTAGATTAAATTTAGCTGGTAAACAGAAGTCTAATTGGCAAGTTGATAATGTATATTCTGCTCCAACTGCTGGTTTAACATTAACATCTAACTTAGGTCCGTAAAATGCAGCTTCTCCAATTTCTTCAGTATATTTAATACCTAACTCATTTAAAACTTCTCTAAGTTCATTTTCAGCCTTATTCCACATTTCATCATCTAGATGATATTTTTCTTTGTCTTCAGGGTCTCTTAAAGATAATACACAACGATAGTCTTTAATATCAAAGTCTTTATAAACATCAAATATTAAATCAACAACACTTTTAAATTCAGATTTAATTTGGTCAGGTGTTACAAAAAGATGAGCATCATTTTGACAGAAGTGTCTTCCTCTTTCTATACCCTTAACTGCTCCACTTGCTTCATATCTAAAGTCATGAGCAATTTCACCAATACGGATAGGTAAATCTTTATAAGAATGTAATTTATTAGAATAAATCATCATATGATGAGGACAATTCATTGGTCTTAAAACGAATGCTTCACCATCAAGTTCCATAGCTGGAAACATATTTTCTTTATAATGATCCCAGTGTCCACTAGTCTTATATAGTTCTACATTACCAACACATGGTGTAAGCACATGTAAATATCCTAATTTTCTTTCTTTTTCTTTAATATAATTTTCAAGTTCTTGCCAAATAATATATCCATTAGGTAAAAACATTGGAAGTCCTCTACCAACTAAATCATCAGACATAAATAAATCTAAATCTTTACCTATTTTACGATGGTCTCTTTCTTCAGCATCCTTAAGTTCTTGAATATAACTATTAAGTTCTTCTTCTGTTGGAAAGCATACTCCATAAATTCTTTGAAGCATTTTATTTTTAGAATCGCCTTTCCAATATGCTCCACTTACCTTAAGTAATTTAAAATGTTTAAGTAATTTAACGGTTTCAACATGTGGTCCGCGGCAAAGATCAGTAAAATCTCCTTGCGTATACATACTAATTACAGTATTATCTTCATCCATACGACTAATTAAATCTATTTTATAAGGATCATCTTTAAATTTTTCTAAAGCTTCTTGTTTAGTAATTTCTTCTCTAACAATTCTTTTACCATCTTTAGCTATTTTTTTCATTTCTTTTTCAATAGCTGGTAAATCTTCATTAGTTAATGTTACATCGCCTAAATCAATATCATAGTAAAATCCACTTTCTACAACTGGACCAACCCAAAATTTCGCATTTGGATATAAATGTTTAACTGCTTGTGCAAGTAAATGAGCACATGAATGATTCATTACACTTAAATTTTCATTTTCTTTAATATTTATCATTTTTCTTCCTTCTTTCTTTAACAAAAAAAGGATAGTAACAGGCGTCTTTTAAAGACGGTACCATCCTTGATTTATCTTTTTTTAATTCTTAACGGGAATAACTCGGATATTATTATATCTCTCAAAAGGTAGTAATTATTAACAACTCCATAAGTTTCCACCACCCACTTACTCTCTATAATTTGTTAACTAATAATCATGTCCTTTATCACTGATTTCTTAAATAATTTATCACTTTTTATTTATTTTAGCAATATATCTTTCAAACTTATTGTAAAATTTTTTTAAATTTGATAATATGAATATGTAAGGAAGACTTACATAAAATAAAAAGGAACATCTAATTTGGAAGTTTTAGATGGTTACCTTTAGTAATTACCACCAAAACCCCCTGAGTTTTGGTTTTTTATTAGTTAATTACTTTAAAAAGTAGGATAATTAATAAAAAAATTATTATAAATAAATTGATTATTATATAATATAACATCTTTTTACTCATAACTACCACCATCTTTCATTTTGAAATTTAGTAGTAACCACCAAAACAATTAGTTGCTCCAAAATCTTAGTCTATCAAAAGTACTAAAACTAGTCAAGAATAAATACACGTTTTTTCGTGAAAAGATATATTGTAAAAAAATCAAAAATTTGATATTATAAATATGTAAGCAAGACTTACATAAAATATAAAAGGAACATCTAATTTTAGAAGGTTTAGATGGTTACCTTTTAATAATTGCCACCAAAACCCCCTGAGTTTTGGTTTTTTATTAGTTAATTACTTTAAAAAGTAAGATAATTAATAAAATAATTATTATAAATAAATTGATTATTATATAATATAACATCTTTTTACTCATAACTACCACCATCTTTCATTTTGAAATTTAGTAGTAACCACCAAAACAATTAGTTGTTCCAAAATCTTAGTCTATCAAAAGTACTAATACTAGTTAAGAATAAATATGCGTTTTTTCGTTATTTTTTTAATGTAAAATTTTTTGCAATAACTCCATGACATTTTCCAACATAATATTCAAAATTTTTAAAATATTGTCTTAAAAAATACATTTTATCTAAATTATTATCAAATACCAAATCTGCAAACTCTAAAGCATCTTCTAAAATTATCAAATTGTATTTTAATTCATTGTGTTCATTAAAATTTACTTTTAACTTATTATTTAATAAATCATTATCAATTTTCCCATTTAAACTAGATAAAATCATCTTAGAAAAAACATTTATATTATTTTGCCAAATAATTTCATTATTACTCGCATTAGGAAATCTAAATTCAATAGTATGAAAACGATGATTATAATTTTCATTAAATCTAATATGATTAAAATTTAATGCATACTTATTTCCTTGTTTATCTTCAAGAGAATAATGTAAATCTTCCAATGTATTTGATTGCTCAATAAACTTTAAATTATCAAATAATTTTTCAGCACACATTTTAGAAAAAATATCGATATTTCTTCTTCCATTAACTTTATCACCATAACCAAATCTAAATAATATGTGTTCATAACACATATAAAGTTTTAAGAATGATTTCCAAGCATCTATATTATTATCGAGAATCTGAGCACCTATATGTATATGTCCTCCAGAATTTAGCCTCATATTAGCATGTTTATTAGTCAAAAAATCACATACACTTTTTAATTCTCTCCAAGATTTTTCACAATCAATTAAAATTGGAGAACATATCTCACCACCAAATATTAATGACTTATCTCTCTTACTTATCCAATTAATTAAATTATTAGCAGCTAAAAAATTATCACATAATCCCTTATACATTAAATCATACTCTAATTCAGTTCCAAAAGTAATGGTAGAAGGTAAATCTAAAGAATCACGATAAACTAAATAAAATTCTTTTAACTCATTAAATAATAAATTTAATTCAAAATTATTAAATTCTAAAAACTTCAAATTATAATCATTTCTAAATAATAATTTTTCCATATTTATCTCCCCATTAACTTTAATTTATTTAAAAACAAAAAAGTGGCTATATCAATATCATAACCACATATTTTATTGTTATTTATTTTTAGGTACAATTTTTTCTAATCCACCCATATACGGTTGCAATACCTTTGGAACATTGATACTTCCATCTTCATTATAATTATTTTCAACTACAGCGATTAGACCACGAGGTGTTGCTAAAACTGTATTATTAAGAGTATGTAAATAATAATTACAATTATCTCCCTTAACACGAATACCTAATCTTCTTGCTTGTGCATCTCCTAAATTAGAACAAGATCCTACTTCAAAATATTTCTTTTGTCTAGGACTCCATGCTTCAATATCACATGATTTAACTTTTAGATCAGCTAAATCTCCAGAGCAACATTCAAGTTGTCTTACTGGAACATCCATATTTCTAAATACTTCAACAGTATATTTCCACATCTTATTATATTCTTCCATAGATTTTTCTGGTTCACATAACACGATCATTTCTTGTTTTTCAAATTGATGAACACGGTATAAGCCTCTTTCTTCTAGTCCATGAGATCCACCTTCTTTTCTAAAGCATGGTGAATAACTTGTCATTCTAATTGGTAATTCCTCTTTTTTAACCATTTGACCTTTAAATCTACCTATCATTGAATGTTCAGATGTACCTATTAAATATAAATCTTCCCCTTCAATTTTATACATCATTGCTTCCATTTCAGGAAAAGACATAACTCCAGTTACTACATCAGCATGAATCATAAATGGAGGAATCGCATAAGTAAATCCTTTATTTATCATATAATCTCTAGCATAAGCAATCATTGCTTCATGAAGTCTTGCTATATCACCTAACAAGTAATAAAAACCTTCGCCACTAGTTCTTCCTGCTGATTCTTTATCCATACCACCTACCGCATTAATAATATCAGCATGATAAGGTATTTCATAGTTTGGAACAACTGGTTCACCAAATCTTTCAACCTCAACATTTTCACTATCGTCTTTACCAATAGGAACTGATTCATCAATAATATTAGGAATAACCATCATTTTTTCTCTAATAAGATTATTTTTCTTTTCTTCAGATATCTCTAATATTTTAATTTGAGCATCCATATCAGATATTTTCTTTTTAACTTCTTCAGCCTCATCCTTTTTACCATCTTTTAAAAGAGCACCAATACTTTTAGATAAATTATTTTTCTCACTTCTTAAATTATCACCTTTAAGTTTTGCTTCTCTAACCTCTTTATCAAGTTCAAAAACCTCATCAACAAGCCCTAGTTTTTCATCTTGAAATTTCTTTTTAATATTTTCTTTTACTAAATCACGATTTTCTCTAATTAATTTAATATCTATCATGATATTATCTCCTCTCTTATTAAAGTTTAAAATAAGCTTTATAATCAAATTTTATCATAATTTTTTATTTTGTTCTATTTTTTTAAAGAAAATATTATAAATAATTAATTTTATCAATCTATTGTATATGCATTTTCTATACTTTCGCCTGTTCATTAAAAAAATTAATTTAATAATTATTATATTATCAAATGTAATAATTATTTTTATCCAATACGAAATGCAGGAGAAAAACCTATCTCACCACCATATGTATTCCAACTACCAGTATAAGTTACAATAAAAAATTGATAATCAGATTGTAAATTAGCACTACGAAGCCACCAAGCGACAGCAGGACCATTAAATTTTTTTACTGAATTAGAATAATTATTAGTAGTTACATTTTTTAGTCTATAATAATCCAATTGTCTTGTTTGATTATAGGCTGTATCTTTTTCAGATATCTTATTACTTGTTCCATCTTCATAAACTTCATGACTACTTAATAAAAATATCTTATCAGTCGAGTCCCAGTTTCCATCTGTTCTTAATTTATTTTTATCAATGCTTCCATAACTTGAAACTACTTTAGTATCAATAATTACATTTCTTAATTCTTCAGGTAATTTATTATAGAAATCACCATTCGAATATTTTCTCAAATTACTAGCTGGCCATCCACCTGTATTTTTAACATTACTAAAATTCATACGAATATTATTTTCTACAACATCTACAAATTCAACTACAAATCCACACGCTGTTTGTGAAAAATTTAAATTATCACACTCTTCAGGAGTAGTTTTATTTGCAACTCTTACTGTATAATTTCTACCATCAATTAATAATTGTTTTGTATCTCCTATCTTATATAAATCTGATGTTGTATTTGCAGCAATTGTTGCCCATGAATCATTTGCAAAACTTTCCGGCAATAGTACTGTACCATATGCGAAATTAACCTCTATTTTGTCAGCATAACCCGTATAAGTTGTAGTCCATTTATTAGTTGCACTATTACATGATACCTTTAAATTTTCCAGTGGTACTTCCTGATTTCCAACATACCCCTTTGCTGTTGCTGTATAATTACACGAAGAAGGATAATCATTAGTTTCGATTCCATCAACATAAGCAACTATATTTGTAACTTTTGAATATTCCTTTATTTGATTTGCTAGTTCTAAATCATTCCATATATATCCTGCATTTAAATTAAGTTTAATATATACATCATTACTACTATCATTTTTAGTAAACAAACTTATTTTTTTACTATCATTATTATTTATTATTCCACTTAATTCATCTAAATTATCATTTATAAACTCCAATTTAACTCAAGTAGGTAATGATTCTATTAAACTTGAACAATTTGAATCACTACATACATCATAAATAAGTTCATACTTAGTGTTTATTTTATTCAAATTAGTAATAATAACATTAAATATTTCTTTTTACCTGCTTGTAAATGTAATATTCTATCATCACTTGTTCCACTATTTGTTGTTATATTAAATGATAAATCATTTACCTTTATATTAGCTACCTTATTATTTTGACTACTTGTAAACATCGATAATGAATAACCTAAAGTAAATATAAATAAAAGTATAATTCCAGTTATAGTTAACACCTTTACTTGTTTATCTTTTTTTATTAAATTAAAAAATTTGATAAGCTTAGTTTTCATATTTTAAACTCCTATTCTTATCAAATTATATTACTAAAAGCCCCCGTCAAGCGAAAAAATGTTCTTATTTTTTGAAATATAAATTTTTAAATTATTATATACATAGTATAAATTTTTCACTATTATACTTTACTCTATTATTACTTAAATAACTCATTATATACTTCTTCAAATGTACTTATATATCTTAATTTAACATTTTGTAATACTTCTTCTGGAATATACTCTTCATCTATTTTATTTTGAATTGGTAAATAAATAATATTTAAATTATTATTATAACAAGTTATTATCTTATCCCTTAATCTAGAAACTCTTAAAACCCTTCCATACAAATCAATTGCACCAATAAAACAAATATTTCCATCTATCTTTTTATTATTTATTAATGAAATAACAGATGCAGCTATTCCAAGTCCACCAGAATATCCATCTAATATATATTTATTAACATTAAAATTAATATGAAAATAATCATCTTCTTTAATATATTTATTATCTTTTAAATAACTTAATACCATTAATATTGAATTCTTTAAATTGTTACCAATATTTCCAGTTAGAATCATATCTTTACTATGTATTGAAGACACTTTAACTATAGCTCCATTATATGGACTTACCCCAATTATATTAGATTGACCAACCATTAATTCATCTTCTTTATTTATTCTAATAGGAAGTCCCAAAATAATACTTAAATTAGGTTCTTTTTTTACTCCATTTATTAACATATATCTTACTATTTTATCTAATAATCTTTCTAACTCTCTAATACCAGGTTGAGTTGTATAATTATTTATTAACTTTACTATTTCATCTTCCGTAATATTTATCTTTTTAATCCCATATTTTTTACATATTTTAGGTAGTAAATATTTAATAGCTATATCTTTTTTATCCAAAAAAGTATAATTATCAACATATATTATTTCTAATCTATCTTTTAATATCGGATTTATATTATTTACATCATTAGCAGTTAATATAAACAAAACATTAGATAAATCAAAAGGTTCTTCTATATAATTATCAGTAAAAGATTTATTTAAATTATTATCTAATATATCTAATAAAGTACTAGAAGGATCTCCCTTATAATCTTTAACTATTTTATCTACCTCATCTATTAAAATAACCGGATTATTCGTATTACACTTAATTATAGCTTCCATTATTTTACCAGGAGATGCTCCTAAATATGTTCTTCTATGTCCAATAAGTTCAGATGAATCATTCATTCCACCAACACTTATTTTATAAAATTTTCTTTTTAATGCTCCTGCTATTGATGATGCAATTGTACTCTTACCAACTCCCGGAGATCCAACTAAACATATTATTGGATTTTCTAAATTAGGATTCTTACTCTTAAAATAAGCATATTCTTTAATTCTAGTTTTAATACCTTCCATTTTATAATGGGTATTATCTAAATATTCACTTATTTTCTTTAAACTAGTTTCTTCTTCACTCACTTTATTAAATGGTAAATTAATTAAAGTATCTAAATATGATCTTATAACACTTATTTCTGGATTATTTACAGGAGTATATTCATACTTTTTTAATTCATTTAATAATTTATTTCTAATCTCTTCACTAACATTTAATGAATTAATTTTATCTAAGTATTCACTTATTTCATTATCTTTACTATTTTTTACCCCTAATTCTTCATTTAATTTATCAATTTTATTTTTAATAATAAATTCTTTCTGTTCTTTTTCTAATCCATTTCTTATCTCATTATCAATTTTATGATCTAAAGAAAGTATTTCTAATTCTACACTTATATCTTTAACAAGCATTTTAGCTCTTTCTACTTCATTAAATTCATTCATATAAGCTATTTTCTTATCTATTGGAAATTTCAAAAAATTAACTATTATATCCGTTAATTCATCTAAACTTAATTTATCATTTATTTTAGATAAGATACTATTTGAAACCTCAGTAGAAGAAGTAATATATTGTTTTAATAAACTAATTAACTTTTTCTTTAAAGCAATACATTCAACAGATTCTCCATTATCAATATAAATCATTTTAACATTACCTATTAATATAGATTTATTATATCGATAATTAGAATATTCATTTATCTTAACTCTATTTAATCCCTTTAAAACTACTCTATAATTCTTATTAGGTAACACGACACATGATTTAACTAAACAAAGAACACCTACATTTGGTAAATCTGATACCCCAAGTGATTCCTCCTTAGTTTCATTTGGTAATATAACAACTACCTTCTTATCATATTTATTTTGAGCAACTTCTATAATTTTTTGTGATAACTCATTATTTAATTCCAAACGTACCTCAGCAGTTGGTAAAATAGATAACTTCTTAAGTAACAATATCGGTAAGTTTTTATCCATTTTTGCACCTCCTGAATATGTAACTTATTATAGCATAATATTTATTTTCGTAAATACTTTTTAATTGATTTTTAAAATTTATTTTTTTACATATAAACAAAAAATAGGACTTACTTAAATCCTATTTCACACTATAAAAATTTATATCATCTTTATTTAATTTAATATTTAAGTCATTAACATATAACTTAGCAATAATATCTCCCTTAACAACTAAATCACCAAATTGTTTTAATAACTTAATACCAACACCATAATCAATTTTAGAATCTTTAGTTATTCTTCCAGCACCTAACTTAACAGATAACTCTCCAACTTTTAAAGCATTAATATGATTAATTATACCATCTTGATTAGATTTAATTAATATAACTTTATCACTTATCTTTAACTTAGATAAATCTCCACCTTGATTAGATATCCAAACTTTAAACATATTATATGCTTTATTATTATCTAATACTTCACTTGCACTTTTATACGCTTCTTCATAAGGAATATTTAAATACATACTTGCTAAATTTCCTGCTACTTCTAAAGAAGTTTCTCTTAATTTATTTTTTTCTCCTTTTAAAACATTTATTGCTTCTTCTACTTCTAACGCATTACCTACACAAGTTGACAATGGTTCATTCATATCGGAAATAATTGTCTTAACTTGTCTATTAAATCTCTTACCAATCTCTATTAAGTAATTTGATAATACTTCAGCATCTTTTCTAGTTTTAACTAAAGCACCACTTCCCCATTTAACATCAATTAATATATAATCAGCTCCACAAGCAATTTTCTTACTCATAATACTTGAGGCAATAAGAGGAATACTTTCGGTTGTTCCAGAGACATCACGTAAAGCATAAATAACTTTATCTAGTGGCACTAAATCATTAGTTTGAGCCCCAACAACAATACCTATTTTATCTAAATTATTATAATAATCTTCTTTAGTTAAATTTACATTAAATCCTGGAATAGATTCTAATTTATCTATTGTACCACCAGTTATTCCAAGACCTCTACCACTCATTTTAACTACCGGAATATTTAGTGCACCAAGTATGGGAATTGCAACTAATGTAACAGTATCACCTATTCCACCAGTTGAATGCTTATCACATACTTTTTTATTAAACTTAAAATTTTCCCCACTATCAATAAATATTTTAGTTAAATCAAAAGTTTCTTCAAAAGTAAGTCCATTAATAACAATTGCCATTAATAATGAAGTCATTTGATAATCAGGTATTTCTTTATTCAAATAACCATTAAAAGCATAATATAATTCTTCATGAGTTAAAATTTCTTTATTTTTCTTTTTAGTTATAATATCTAACATATTCATTATATACACTCTCTATTCTATAAATATTATAAATTAGAGTAAAGAAAAAAGAAAGACTAATTTCTTTCTTTAACTTTAAATTCTTTAAGCATATCATCAAGGAAATGAAGTTTAGATCTTCTAACTTTTCCTTTTTTAACAACTGTAATTTTATCAATTAATGGTGAATTAACAGCAAATATTCTCTTAACAACAACACTTCCTGATTTCTTTCTAACAGTAAATCTCTTAGAAACCTTACCACCTTTAATACTTGTTACAATTCCTTCAAATGCTTGAATTCTTTCTTTCTTACCTTCTTTAATCCACAAATCAACTCTAACGATATCTCCAACTCTAAATTCAGGAGTATTAGATTTAATTTGTTTATTATTAATCTTAGCGATTAAATCCATAAAGCACGTCCTTTCATAATATATTTCACTAATAATCATATATAAATATAGCGGATTATAGGAGCTTTTCTTCAAAAAGCAACTTGATTATATCAAAACTATCCCCTAATTACAAGTGTTTTTAGTCCTTTTTCACATGCTTTTATACGTGATCTTTTATAAACTTAATTTATAAGGACTATTTTTTTCACCAGTACCACTAGCTATCAAGATATCAGATTTCAAGAAAACGGCCGGAAAGACGCCGATGGACGTATACGCGTCATCGACATTGACAACACCGGCCCCATTCACACTGAACACGTTAGCCAAATTACCAGAGTAAGGCGACAATGTCCAACTATATTTCGCTAACCAGTTATCTGTCTTACATTTTCCGTTTGAATAATCATAACTTTTATTTGCTGTATCATATGTTATACCTGCTCTAAGGTTTTCATGACATTCTGTAAGTGTTGATGCATATCCATAATCACTTGCATATATTAGTCCAACCTTACCAATCCATTCAGTAGGGCGACTATTTTGATAGGTGATTGTTCCTCTTTCTCTATTATATTGACTTAATAAATTCAATGTATATGGGTTTGAACCAGTATAACTATTTCCTCCTATATTCCACACACTTTCGCTTATCATATTTTGATAATTACTTTTTATAACGTTAGTATAATCAAATACCCCAGTTTGGCTAAGTACTGGTTTATTAGCACTTGAATCCCACTCAAAGTATGAATTATACCAATTTGTCTTGTTTGCAGTTAGGCCTGTATTTAAATAATCACCATTTAATTCATTTTTTAAGTCTGCTTCTGTCCAATTATTAAATCCCCAATCATCATTTCCAGTGGCATCCCAAGAAAAATTTCCTAATGACTCGTCTCTAACTAGTTTTATCTTTTTACTTGTTACTCCACTAGAATCTGTTATGTTAAAAATTCCAATTATTCTCCAAAGTTCTCCTGTGTTTGCAAACTCAACATAATTTCTAGGTTCTGATCCGGTATATCTTACATTTTTATCTACGGTTGGATCGATAAATAATCCGTGTATATTACTACTATCTAGTTCTTGAACTTTACTTACATATTCTACTGCATTTATACCAGTACTTTCAAAGTTTACTACTAACTTATTTGGTATATTATCTAAATTTGAAACATTAATATCCCATTTTCCAGTTGCATAATTACAGTTAAAACTTACTGGGCTATCTTTTAACTCAGTATTATTTTTATAAGCAGTTGATATAGCACTGTAAAAACAAGTTGTAGGTAATTCTTTTACTTCTACTCCATCTACGTACGCTACTATATCTATATCTTTATTTAAATAATTAATATATTTTATCTGATTTGCTAGTTCTAAATCATTCCATATATATCCTGCATTTAAATTAAGTTTTATATAATAATCATTATTACTTTTATTATTTGTTAAGATAGTTAATGACTTAGTTTTACT
>CAKOIE010000009.1 GCA_934086395.1 uncultured Bacilli bacterium
ATATATCCTGCATTTAAATTAAGTTTTATATAATAATCATTATTACTTTTATTATTTGTTAAGATAGTTAATGACTTAGTTTTACTTAAATTTATAGTTCCACTTACTTCACTAAATTCATCTTCTTTAGATACACTTATATCACTTGGTATATTTTTACTTGTCTCTGTACAATTTTGATTATTACATAACTCATAAGTAAATTCATATTTAGCATCTATTTTATTTAAATTAGTTAATATTATATTAAATTGTTCTATCTTACCTGCTTGTAAATGTAATATTCTATCATCTGATTCTCCACTATTTGTTGTTATATTAAATGATAAATCATTTACCTTTATATTAGCTATCTTTTTATTTTGACCTACTGTAAACATCGATAATGAATAACCTAAAGTAAATATAAATAATAATATAATTCCCATTACAGTTAATATCTTTGCTTGTTTGTCTTTTTTTATTAAATTAAAAAATTTGATAAGTTTAGTTTTCATATTTTGAACTCCTATTCTTATCAAATTATAATACCTAATGCCCCCCCGTCAAGCGAAAGCTTGTTCTATTTTACTTATTTTGACTATCTATTACAATTGTTATTGGACCATCATTATCAATTTTAATTAACATATCAGCCCCAAACACCCCAGAATAAGTTTTAACACTTTCATTTAATTTACTATTAAATATTTCATAAAGTTTAATAGCATCTTCACCTTTCATCGCATTAACATAACTAGGTCTATTACCATCTTTTGTTATAGCCTGCAAAGTAAACTGACTTATTGATAAAATTTCTCCATTAACATCAATAACACTTTTATTCATAATACCATTTTCATCATCAAATATTCTTAAATTAACAATCTTTTTAACAATATAATTTATATCATCAATAGTGTCATTAACATTAAATCCAGCTAAAACTACTAATCCTTTATCAATTTTACTTACTATTTTATCATCTACCGTGCAAGATCCACTTTTACATCTTTGAATAACTACTTTCATCTTATAACCTCTTTAACAAATGGTAATATTCTTAAATCTTCAATAAGTAATGATAAATCTTCCTTATTTTTAACTTTAACACTTATTTCATATGACACTGCATCTTTTTCATTAATTTCATTTATACTAGAAATTATTATTCCTCTTGTACTTGCTTTAGTAACAATATCTAAAATATGATTATTTATTGAATCAGTATTAACTCTTATTCTAGCTATAAATAACTTATCACTATTAGAATTGTTCCAAGTAACATCTATTAATCTGGTATCAATATTTTTCATATTTGGGCAATTTTTCTTATGAACAATTATTCCCTCGCCCTTAGTAATATAGCCAATTATTTCATCGCCAGGTACAGGATGGCAACACTTAGCTACATTAACTTTAATATTATCTACTCCATCAACAATAATATCATTCTTATAATTTTCTTTAACTTCTTGATTACTATTAACTCTTTCAAACATCAAATCATTCATTGATTGTTTTTCTTCAGTAATTAAGTTAACAATATAGGTTGGAGTATATCTTAAAGCACCTAAACTTAAATACATATCATCCATATTATTAATCTTTAAGTTTTTATAAATCTTGTCAATATTTTCTTCTTCATTTAAAGTAGTTAAAGGTAATTTTCTCTTTCTTAATTCTTTTTCAATTAAAGTTTTACCTTCTTCAATATATCTTTCACGATCTTGTTTACTAAAATATGCTTTAATTTTATTCTTAGCTTGACTTGTTTTAACAAATTTTAACCAATCTATATTAGGTTTAGCACTCGCATTTGTATTAACTTTAATTATATCGTTATCATTAAGTTCATAATCTAGTGGAACAATATTGTCATTAACAATTGCCCCAACCATATGATCTCCTATATCTGAGTGAATTCGGTAAGCAAAATCAACTGGCGTAGAACCAAGGGGAAGTTCCATTACATCACCTTTAGGTGTAAAAACATAAACTTGTTTAGATAATAGCTCCATTTCCATATTTTGTTCAAATAATTCGTTACTAGCATCACTTGTTGCTAAATCTATTGTATTTCTAAATATTTCTAGCTTTTGTTCCATTAAGTTTTTAACAGTTCCATCTGAGTGTTCTTTATATGACCAGTGAGACGCAATACCATGCTCAGCAATTTCATCCATTTCCTTAGTTCTAAGTTGAATTTCAAATATATGGCCATCAACCCCAAAAACAGATGTATGTAAAGACTGATACATATTTTCCTTAGGCATCGCAATATAATCTTTAAATCTCTTAGGAATTGGTCTATATTTAGCATGAATAAGTCCAACAACTAAATAACAATCTTCCGGAGTATCTAAAATTATTCTAAGCGCTAAAATGTCATAAATATCACTCCACTTTTTACCTGTAGATAATTTGTTATAAATACTATAAACACTTTTAACTCTTGATTTAATATGAAAATTAATACCATGCTCAGTTAAAATCTCAATAAGTTCATTTTGCATGTCTTCAAGACTAACTGATAATTCTTTTCTTGTTCCTGATAATTTTTCAGATATTTCATCATAAACATCTGGTTTAGTATATCTTAAGCATAGATTTTCTAATTTAGATTTAATACTATTAATACCTAATCTATGTGCAATTGGAATTAATACATTCATAGTTTCATTAGCAATTTGTTTCTTTTCTTCTTCACTATACTCCTTAGTCTGCATTTCATCTAATCTATCAGCAAGTTTAATAATTATAACTCTTACATCATCACTTATTCCAACTAATACTTTTCTTAAATAAACACTTGATGATTCATTATAATCATTTAATTTAATACTTCTAAGTTTAATTAAATTAGCAACTAAATTAGCAATATTACTACCAAATTCTTCATTAATTTCATCATAAGTAATATTTTCTTTCGCATATGCATCATGTAAAAGAGCAGCTATAATCATTGTACTATCAGCATTTAATTCAGATACAATCGTAGCAACTCTTAAATAATGATCATCACTTGCATTTTCTTTAGCAATATTATATGCCTTATTTACTAAATCAAGTTCACTACTACTAGCACATTCACTAAGTTTATTAATTATATTTTCAAACATTTTCATCAAATCCTATCTATTGTTAATTTTATAATCTATTAATTCCTTATCAGAAACTGTAATAATATCATTAACCATTTCTCCTAAAGTTAAATGTTCTCTTTTCATCCAATACTTACTTTTTAAATAATTCCAAATATCTTTTCTATCTAATCCTTTAATATTATTTCTTCTTAAATCATTTATTTTAACATTAAAAGCAGGTATTAATTTTTTATACAATTCCTCTAAAGACTTAAATTTAAATTCATCCATCTTTAACCTCATCTTTATTCACAAACATTATAACAAATTTAATTAAAATAATAAATAAATCATATACTTAAATATGAAAAATAAATTTATAAAAAGTACATTAATATTATTAATAGGTGGAATTATCACTAAATTATTAAGTTTTGTAATTAGAATTTACTTTACACGTAATATCGGATCGGGTATTGAAATATACTCTCTTATTATGCCAACTTATAGTTTGTTAATAACAATTACTCAATTAGGTTTTCCGCTTGCTATATCATCAATTATAGCTAAAGGTGAAAAAACAGGTAAAAATATTGCTTCTTCCATCATACCAATCTCTATCATCTTAAATATATTTCTCATTTTGATTGTAGTGTTATCTGCAAACTTCTTATCAAATAATTTACTGCACAATAAAGAAGCATATTATCCCTTACTTGCTTGTTCTTTAGTGTTGCCATTTATATCTATTGCCTCAATTATAAGAGGATATTTCTTTGGTAAACAACAAATGATGCCTCACACTATTTCTAATATAATTGAGCAACTTTTTAAACTATTTATAGTAATAATTGTTCTTCCTAAACTTATTAAACACGGAATAATCTTTGCTGTAACAGGCTATATTCTAATATCAATAATATCTGAAACAATATCCATTATTGTCTTCTTATTATATTTACCTAAAGGATTTACTATCAAAAAAGAAGATCTAAAACCTGACATTGGTACAATTAAAGATGTTTTAAAAATAGGTATTCCATCAGTATCATCCAGAATAATTGGTAATATTGGTTATTTCTTTGAACCTATCATATTAACTAATTTACTTTTATTAAATGGCTTTTCTAATGAATATATCATCAGTAATTACGCTATTTATAATACTTATGTAATTGGTTTATTAGTTGTACCAACATATCTTTTAGGCGCAGTTGCAACTGCTCTTCTTCCCGAACTATCTAAAAACATTAATAATATTAAAAAAGTAAAAAGAATATTTTATAAAGTCCTAACATTTTCTCTAATCTTTGGAATCGGTGCTAATATATTTTTATTCTTCTTTTCTGATGAAATATTAAGTATTGTTTTTAATACGACTGCTGGTTATACATACATAAAATTCTTATGTCCATTCTTTATTCTTTATTATTTAGAAGCACCTCTATCTATCGTTTTAACGGCTTTTAATAAAACTAAAATAGTAATGCGAACAACCACAATTGGAATAATTTTTAAACTTATCACTTTATCCATCTTATGTTTTTGTAACATTGGAATATATGCCTTAATTATTTCCGAAATAGTAGATATTCTAATTGTTGTATTACTAAATTATAAAGAAACTAAAAAAATATTAAAGTAAAAACACCTATTAAGGTGTCATTATAAATACTTTTTAAGTTTAGCAATTGCGTTAGTTTGAAAATCTTTAAAATCTCTAATTAATTTTTTAATATCTCTATCAACATTTTCATCAAAACAAGAAAACATCTTTGTCATTTCAATTTCACCCATTGTAAGCCCATTAATAAGCATATCTGCAATAGCTGAATCACTATTATCTTTTAGAACTTGCATCTTTATGCCCATATCAGCTGACATATTTGCAAAAGGACTAAATCCTTTACCTTTTTCGTTCATTGATTTAAGTAAACTTTCCGATTGTTTTAAAAACGAATTGTAACTATTTAGTATATCACTTACAACTTCTGTAATTTTATTATCTTTATTTTCTAAAGATTTTAATAACGTATTTGTGCTATCACTACCCATTTTAGCGTTTTTATAAACATAATTTAATATTTCATATTCATCTATCATTTGCATCACCATTATTATAATGGCTAATGTTATGAATTATATTCTATTAAACTAAAAAAGTACCATTAAATGGCACTTAATTTTATTTTGTATAATCACAACTACTACATTTTATAGTTCTATCTTTACCTTTAAACACTAATAAGTTTCCACATTCAGGGCATTTTTCACCGGTTGGTTCATCCCATAAAGCGGTCTTACATTTAGGATAATTATTGCATCCATAAAAAACTTTGCCTCTTTTTGAACGTTTAACTACAATTTTACCATCGCAATTTGGGCAATCACAAACTTCTTCTATTTTTTTCTCTTCTTGTTTAATATATTTACAAGTTGGATAATTAGAACATGCTGTAAACTTACCATATCTACTAGTTCTTATAACTAAATCAGATCCACAATTTGGACATTTTTCACCAGTAACTTCCGGTGCTTTTTTCTCCATTTCATCAAAAGCTTTTTTAACTAATGGTTCAAAATCACCATAAAATTCTTTTAATACTTTAATATAATCTTCTTTATTTTCCGCAATTAAGTCTAAATCATTTTCCATGTTAGCTGTATAATCTACATTAATTATACTTGAGAAAAATTCTTGTAATTTATCAGTTGTTTCGATTCCAACTTCTGTAGGTACAAACTTTTTATCTTCTAATCTAACATAGGCTCTTTCTTTAATTACCTCAAGTATTTTAGCATAAGTAGATGGTCTACCAATACCTAAAGCTTCTAATTCTTTAATTAATGAACTTTCTGTAAATCTTGCTGGTGGTTTAGTAAAGTGTTGTTCTTTCTTAACTTCATCCGCGTTAAGTACAATACCTTCTTCAATGTCAGGTAACACAACATCATCTACATCAACATATTTACGATATACTTTTAAATAACCATCAAAACATTCAATTTGTCCAGTTGCTTTAAACTCATAATTGTTATTATCTAATAAAATAGTTGTTGCTAAAACTTTTCCATCAGCCATTAAAGAAGCTAAAGCTCTAGCATAAATAATACTATAAACTTTATATTCATCATTTGTTAAATACTGTTTAACAGATTCTGGTGTTCTTTTAAGTGATGTTGGTCTAATTGCTTCATGGGCATCTTGAACATTTGCTTTTTCTTTAGATTTTTTAACCGCACCAATATATTTTTTGCCATAATTTTCTTCAATAAATTTATGAGCTTCATCTATAAACATATTTGATAATCTTGTTGAATCAGTTCTCATGTAAGTTATCAAACCAACTGATTCTTTACCTAAATCAACTGACTCATAAAGTTTTTGGGCAACACGCATTGTTTTAGAAGCTCCAAAATTAAGTTTATTAGCACACGCTTGTTGTAAAGTACTAGTTGTAAAAGGCATAACACCTTTTCTATTTTTTTCTTTTTTAACAACACTAGTAACTTTAAAATCTTTACCTAGTGAATTTAAAACATTATTTGCTTCATCTTCATTAGCTATCTCTATTTTTTTATTTTTATATTTATCTAAATCAGCATTAAATTCAGAAAATATAGCACTTATTGTCCAATATTCTTCCGGATTAAAAGCATTTATTTCTCTTTCTCTATCAACAATTAACTTAAGAGCAACTGATTGAACACGTCCAGCTGATTTTCCTCCTGTTTTTGATTGCATTAATTTAGATAATCTAAAACCAATAATACGATCTAACATTCTTCTAGTTTCTTGAGATTTAACTAAATTTTCATCAATCTTTCTTGGTGTTTTAAAAGCGTTTATAACTGCATCATGCGTAATTTCATTAAAAACTACTCTTTCATAATCTTTATCATCTATTCCTAAAGCATCTTTTAAATGCCAACTTATTGCCTCTCCTTCACGGTCTGGATCGGTTGCAAGATAGACCATATCACTTTTTTTAGCATCACTTTTAAGTTCTTTTATTACACTAGATTTACCCTTAATTACAGTATAATTTGGTTTAAAATTATTTTCTATATCTATTCCTAAACCATATTTACCTGTTGTTGCAAGATCTCTAATATGTCCTTTACTAGAAACTACTTTATAATTACTACCTAAATAATTACCAATTGTTTTAGTCTTACTTGGAGATTCTACAATAACTAAATTCATTTTATTCCTCATTTCTATTACTACTATTTGCTATATATGAAATATTACTATATTCTTCTATTTTTTTAAATAAATAATTAAAATAATCATTTTTAATTGCAAGCGCACTCATCTGTTGTTTTAAACTTATTTGTTTATTAATATCAATTATTTCTTGATTAGTATAAGTATTACTTTCATCCTTAGGTGTAAACACGCCTTTAGATGCATTATAATAACCTACATCATCTTGCCAAGAGCCATCTGCAAAATAAGCTCTATGATCATAATCAGAAAATATATCGTTACCCAAATATAATCTTGGATCATAATTAATTACAAACATATTTAATAAAGTTGGTAATAAATCAACTAATGAAGTATAATCTTCAACTATTTCTGGTTCTTGTCCATAATTATATATAATCATTGGAGTTCTATCCATCTCATTATTAACACTAGCATCATAACCAACAACATCAGATATAGAACTTGTACTAAGTCCATAAGGATAATGATCACCAAATAATGCGATTACAGTATCCTCTAGTTTTCCAGCTTTCTCTAGTTCATCTAATAAAAGCTCTAATGCTTTATCAAGTTCATACATCTTAGACATATATCTTTTAACAGTCATTGGATAATTTGTATCATTTAATTTATCTAAATTCTTATTACCATATTCACTATCAACACCATAAGGTTGATGAGTAGTAACTGATGTTAAAAATACCATAAATTTATCTTCATTTATAAAATGAGGAACACTAGTCTTAATTAAATCAGTATCACTAGGCCATTCTTCATATAAACTACTCCACTTAATATTTAAATCAGATGCATTATAATATTGTCCACTTCCCATATTTTTATGGATAGTTTTTCTAGAATAATAATGATCAGCATAATCATGATAACTTGTTGTAACATAATTTAAATTCTTAAACACATTAAATATTGATTCAGGATAAACATTATTTTTATATCTATTAGCAGTACATGTCTGATTAATAGTATACAAACTAGTCATAACTGTCATTTCATTATTACCAGTAGAACAACTGTTTCTAGGACTATAATTATTTCTAAATGATGTTCCTTCACTCCATAACTTATAAATTGTCGGATATCTATCTTTATCAATTGCAATATAGTTAGTAGATTCCATTAATATTACTATTAAATTCTTTCCTTCATAAATACCAGTTTTATCATTTTTAGGAGTAATCTCTCTACTAATAAAATAATTATTTAATTTATTATAAGTTGAATTCTTTTCATTATTTATTAATTCTTTCCAAGCACTATCATCAATATTTCTAGCATGCTCCCCATTTGCTGCAACACTACTTTGATTAATATTAAAAACATCATCTCCACTAATATCAACATTAATATCAAAAGTATTAATCATCATATCACTGAAACCAAAAGAATATACTCCAAACTGACTTACATTCAAATTTGGATTATCATTTGTAAGAATTAAATTTTTATTACTTATAGTTTGTAAATCATTTTGCATAAATTTAACTGTAAGTGTTCCATAATACATTATACACATAAATACAACTACAATAACATATGCAGCAACCGTTAATAATTTATTTCTATTACTTTCTATTTTAAATTCAAAATAAGTAGTCTTATTTAATTTATATTCTTTTATCTTTTTATCTAAAAACCAAATATATAATAAATATAAAGTTATAGGAATTAATAACAAATAACTTTTCCAATTGGCAGCCTCAATATATTCTTTAATATAATCTACAACTTTTGTTCCTTGTTCTGCATTACCAGTTCCCATAAAAAATCCTAAATAATTGTATAAATTAACTTCTATCCATGCATATAAAGTAAGTGCTACACTTATAATTGTTTTAAATATCTTACTTCCTGTCTTTTTAAATAATGAACTTATTAAACCTAGAACAATACCAAAACCACAAGAAGATATAAATATTCTAAAAATATCCCAATCTAATATTTTATATGAAAGGTTTATTCTTAAAATAATTTCAATAAAAAAAATCAAAGATAAGAAACCCACACTATTTTTAAAAATTTGTTTTCCTAATTTTTCTTTCACTTTTCTCACCATTTAATATTAAATCACGGACTGGCCCAAATGTAAACCTATAATTATCAAGTAATCCATATTTTTTTATTGCTTCTAAGTGAGCTTTAGTTGGGTAACCTTTATGATTTTTAAATCCATATTCGGGAAATTTTTCATCTAAATCATACATCATTCTATCTCTAGTAACCTTAGCAACAATTGATGCTGCTGCTATTGATTCTGACTTACTATCACCTTTAATAATACTTTCACTAGGCATTTCTAAATCACTTAACTTCATCGCATCAATAAGTACATATTCCGGTTTAATATCTAAATTATTTATAGCTTGATACATTGCAAGTTTTGTTGCTTCATAAATGTTTACATCATCTATTACTTTATTATCCATGATTCCAATTGAAACACTTAATGCATCTTTCATTATAATTTCATATAATTCGTTTCTTCTCTTTTCAGATAACTTTTTAGAATCATTAATTAATCCATTAAAATATCCCACTGGTAAAATAACTGCAGCAGTAACAACCGGTCCAACTAAAGGTCCACGGCCTACTTCATCTACACCAGCAATATATTTTATTCCTTTATTATATAATTCTTGTTCATAACTTAACATATTATTTTTCATAATCAAACGTAATTCCTTTAATTTTTTCTTGTTTAACTTCATTTATAATATATTTTGCTGTACGATTATAATCTGCTTCTCCATTTTTGATAGCTCCAATATTTTTAGCAATTAAATCAAATGCTTCATCATTAAATTCATTAATTTTAAATCTCTCACTTAATATACTAGGATATCTTTCACTTAATACTTTTAATATATAACTGGCAACATCATATAATGGGATAACATCTTCTTTAATTGCACTAAAAACACATAAATTAAGAGCAACTTTTTCATCATCAAATTTAGGCCATAATATTCCCGGTGTATCAAGTACTAATACTTTATATTTAGTTTTTAACCACACATTATTTCTTGTAACTCCCGGCATATTACCAGTTTTAGCAACCTTCTTACCAGCTAAATTATTAATTAAAGTACTCTTACCAACATTAGGTATACCAATAACTAACGCTTTTAATTCTTTTTCTTTTAAACCTTTTTCTTTTCTCTTTAAATTAATATTTTTAGCTACTTTATTTATTAAATCAATAACTTTTTTATAATCATTATTATCACTTAAATTAACTAATACTACATTATAACCTTTATTTTCATAATATTTAACCCATATATTAGTTTCATTTATATCGCATAAATCAGCTTTAGACATTATAAGTATTTTATCTTTATTTCTTGTAATATCATCTATATCTTTAATTTTAGAAGATAAAGGTATTCTAGCATCAATTATTTCAAATACGATATCTATAACTGGCATTATTTTTTTAATTTCATCCTTGGTTTTCTTCATATGTCCAGGGTACCACGAAATTCCAATTGATGAACATTTTCCTTGACTATCATTATTTTTCTTTTCTGCTCTTATTTTTCTTTTTTGATACATATCCACTTTAATCACTTCCATTTTCTATCATTCTTGTTTCATATAAAAAATTATCTATAACTAATTTTTGATTAGTTATGCTATTTGATTCTTTTTCATTATTATATTCTTCTTTTTTTATTTCATTTTCAATTATCCATTTTATATCTTCTATCGATTTATCAATATTAAATATGCCATTCCCTACTGGATAATAAACAGGATAAACTTTATATTCGTTTTTATTAATTTGTATTTTGTGACATTTTTTTCTATTTTCAGATACAGATATCTTTTTATTTAAAATAATAGAACTAACTTGGTTTCCAAAAGTAATAATTATTTTTGGTTTAATTATGTTTATTTCTTTGAATAATAAATCAAGATATTTTTTCAGCACTTCATCAGGCAATGGTCTTGCATCTATTTGTGTACATTTACCTAAATTAGTAATAAACAATTTGTTTTTTTCAATTTCTTCGTAAACATAGTTGCAAAACTCATAATCCCATTCTTTTGGTTTCTTTTTTTGAATTATGTTAAACGTTTTTTCACTTAATAAATCAACTTTATAGAACAACTTCCATATATTTTTAGATCCTAACCATGGAGACTTTCTACCTTTCCAAGATTTATCACTAGCAATATTTTTCCCTGTAGGATTCATAAAAACAAAACATATATTAGGATTATTTTCGCATCCACCATTATATATAGAATCTAATTCCTTAGCACCATATTTAACTTGTAATTCATCATAATCTTTTCTTAAATCTTCTATCTTCAAAATATTCACCTTCTTAGAACAAAGTTTCTTTAAGTAGTTCTTACCCGTTTTTTCTTATATTTTTGTTAATTTTTTATTAAAAATTGTAAAAAAGAAATTTAATTAAAAGCCTTATGAAATAAGAGCTTTAAAGAGAGTTTATATAAGTCATTCTTTACCACAAAATTCCAACTGATAATTATTTTCTTTGGCTACCATTATTTTTCTTTTCTGCTCTTATTTTTCTTTTTTGATACATATCAGCTTTAATCACTTCTTTCTTTTTTATTTTACCTTATTTAGAATTATAATGCTACTCTAATTATAAACGCTAATACGATTGATATCATTAAACTATAAATAGTCATATTATAATTTTTTCCATCATCAGCAGTTATTTCCATTTTGGAAACAACTAAATCTTTATCTAATTCCTGTTCTTCAAATATATTTTTTAAATGTTTAGAAATTGCTGGAACGCCAACATCAAAAACTTTTGCCATTCCTTTTAGTAATAACCATAAAGTTTCATCTTTCTAAATAGCATCTACTATAATATTGCCTTCATTATTTTTATACATAATTAATTTATTTTCTTCCACTAATAGTCTCATTTCCATTAATTTTTCACAGATTCTAATTAACTGTCACTTTCATAAATATTTAATTCATTATTGATTAATTTTACTGTCCATTTACATTTATATATTCAAAATAATTTGATAACAATATAAATATACATCACTTAATTATTTATGTTAGTAAATTATTTTTTTACTTTATTTAAAATTCTTCTTTTATCTAATGGCAATATTTCATAGCTTTGTTTATCATATATCTCATTCGCTAATTTAATAGATTCCATGAGTAACTCATTCAAATCATTTATAGGATTTTTATCATAATCTTCTTTATATAACCAATCAAGATATTTTATTTTAGTAGCATCATCTGGTCTACCATATATTACTTTTCCACTATGTAACCAATATCCAAATTCTACATTTGTTGTAAATGCTGGCATATCAGGTAAAGTCCTAGGAATCCAAAACATAATAACTGTTGATTCAGTTAATGCTTCTCTTTCCCAATTTACTTGATCAACATAATCTGTTTTAGGTTTCCACGAAGAATATTCAGGAACATAAACAACACCATCAAATCCAAATTCCTCTAACTTTTTACAAGCAGTAGTTCTCCACGATTCTATCTTTTCATTTCTAGGAGTTGGACCAGCTAAAAATATAGATTTATTTTCTTTTATAACTTTTTCATCAGAATAATTAATTATCATTCCCATCACACAACCTTTTCTAAAATATATTTTTTACATATTCCAAACATAATTTTTCTATTTGGAATTCATACAAACTAATTATATCATCATTTCATTTTTCAATAAATGATTAAACTCAATAATTATTTAAATGCTACACTAAAAATTCTATATTTCCCGATTTTGGGTTGTTAATATTAACACCCCATAATTTACAAATCTATCTATAATAAAACAAAATTAAAATTATAATATAAATTTAATAATAACTTTGTTATAATCTATTTGAGGTGAAGAAAATTGAAAATAAATATCCAGAAAAAGCCATATATATTAAATAATAAAGACTTTAGAACAATCCAAATTCATGTAATGTTTCCTATAAAAATAAAAAAAGAATACCTAGCATATATTAATATTCTTCCTAACATGTTAAAGTTTATGAATAATAAGTATCCTTCCGAAGATAAATTCTTACTTGCTAATAAAAAATTATATATTTTAAATACTCATTGTGAATACTCTAGAATTGGATTAAATGGATTCTTTACATTTGATATGATAATTCCAGATACTAATTCACTTAAAGAAAATTTATTAGAAAAACAATTTAGCTTATTTAGTGAAATGATTTATAATCCTTTAATAGAAAATGATTGTTTTACTTCCTTTGAACTAGAAAAGGAAAAGAAAAATATCCTTTTCGATATAGATGATTCATTAAAAAATATTGGAACATATCAAAATTTAAGACTTAAAGAAATCATTGATGAAGATAATATATTGTCATTAAATCTTGCTAGAAATACTGATTTAATTGAAAAAGTAACACCTAGTAATTTATATAAATATTATAAAAAGATTATTATCGATAATTCCCCTATCATATTTGTAATGGGTAACGTTGATGAAAATAAAATAAATAAATTATGTAATAAATATTTATATAAGAATTTTAAAAATAAAGAAATTAACATTAAACTTGATCATTTTATGAATACAAGAGATAAAATTTTAGAAGTTACAGAAGATAGTTCTTTTAATAATTCATGTTTATCTATTGTATATAAAGTTAAGGATGCAAATAAATTTGACTACATTTATTTAAATTATGTAAGAGATATATTAACATCTATTTCTTTAGGATTGCTTAGTAAAACCTTAAGAGAAGATTTAGAAATTGTTTATTCAGTAAAAGTTAAACCATATTCTCGTTATGGATTATTAGAAATTAAAGCATTTATTAATAAAGATAATATGGAACTAGCCAAAAATAAAATTATAGAAATAGTTGATAGTTTAAAAAATCCTGAAGTATTTAAAGATGAATTAAATAATTTAATTGAAAGACAAAGATTAGATGTTATTGAAAAGAAAGATAATAAATATATTATTTTTGATGATTATATTTATAGTACTTTAAATATAGATGACACGCTTGAAGAATACTACGAAAAATATAAAAATATTAGTTCTGAAGATATAAGCAATTTTGTAAATAGATTAGTATTAGATACAATATATTTTTTGAAGGAGAAAGATCATGAATAATATAGAAACAGTTACTTTAGATAATGGTTTAAGAATATTTTTATATAAAGATGAAAGAAGACATAAAACATTTTTTACTTATATAACTTTAGGTGGAGGCCAAAGAAAAAACTTTATTCTTGATGGAACTAAATATCATTTAAATGATGGTCTTGCTCACATATTAGAACATTATATAGTTGAATGTAATAATAATGGAAATTTTATAAAAAAATTAGGTAAAATGCAGATGGACGCGAACGCTGAAACAAGTGATATATATACCGAATACTACTTTCAAGCAGTTGAAAATATTGACATTGGAATTAAAACAATCCTTGATGCAGTTAATAATGTTAAGTTTAATGAAGAAAACCTTAATAAATTAAAAAAGCCTATTATTCAAGAAATAAGAAATAGAATGGATAATAAATTTTATCATTTAAATAAAATGGTTATGAATGATGTATTTGGTGAAGAAAATTATATTGATGTTGGTGGAGATATTAAAGATATAGAAAATGCTACTATAGATGAAGTTGAGGCTCTTTACAATGCTTGTTATAAACCAGATAATCAAATTATAGTAATTGCAGGTAATTTTAATAAAGAAAATGTTATTAATATAATAAAAGAATATTTTATGAATCTAAAAAAAGAGAATCATCATGTTGAAATAATTAAAAATAATTATGTAGATTCTGTATTAAAGAAAAAAGATGTATTAAAGTTTCCAACTCCTAAAGAATATAGAGAAATTGCGTTTAAAGTTAACTGTAGTAAATTTACAAATAAAGAAATATTAGATCTTGAATCATATATATTATGTTTTTTTAGTACATTTTTTGGAGTAACTTCAACGCTCTATAAAGAATTAATTAAGAAAAATATCATCACTGATATAATGAATTGTGATATGAGAAAAGTAGATAACTACTTTCTTATAACTATTGGTAACTACACAACAAATGGAGATATTTTATCTAAAAAAATTATTAACACTATTAAATCTATGAATAAATTTAATACTACAATATTTAATTTAAAAAAGAAAGAATTTATATTAAAACTAATATTAAGAGATGAAAATATATTTAAAATGATTAATCCATTTATTACTAATGTAATTATTTATGATTATCCATATATTGATACATTAGAAGATGTTTACAATTTAACATATGAGAAATATGTTGATACAATTAAAAGACTTGATTTTAGTAATTATACTGATATAAGTATCATAAATTAATAAAGAAGATCCAAAAAAGGTTCTTCTTTTAATATATATTTTCTTTGTTGTTTTAACTATTATAAACGCTTATTTAATTCTTTTTCTAATTTAAGTAATAATTCTTTATCTTTATCTCTATTTAAAAGTTTTTTAACATTGTAGCAATCTCTTAAAGAAGCAACTTTATAACCATTTATATATACATAATTATTTGGGCAAAAATCAAAGCTAAAATTTATTACATCATCTATCATAAAAGACTTATTTCCAAATTCATTTATTCTATCAAATTCACAATTAAAATTACTTAATAGATATTCGTAATAATCTTTTGAAATCCAAATATCAATGTCATGAGTTTGATTACTAAAATTTTGTAAAACTAAAGCAGCTCCACTTATAATAATAAATTTATCTTTATCTAAATTATAATTATTTAATGTTTCAATAATATCTTTTTTTGTCATATTTTACCTCTATTCTTATATATAAATAAAATTAATCAATTCAAAATAAATTCTATCAAATCTAGATTGAAAACTCAAATATACAATTATCGTCTTTCTAATATTTCCAATAAAGCAAAAAGACTTTATGAATAAAATATGGTACAATTTTTTTGGTGATAATATGAATTATGATACTATAAAATCTACTAGTGATGGTTTAAATCTATCTATAACTTACAGTTTACCTAAAGGTAAAAGTAAAGGAATTGTTCAGTTTTCTCACGGAATGGCTGAACATAAAGAAAGATACTATCCTTTAATGCAATATTTATTTAATAATGGTTATATATGTATAATTCATGATCATAGAGGTCATGGAAAAAGTATAAAATCTAATAATGATTTAGGTTACTTTTATACAAAAGATATCAACTACATAATTGATGATTTATTTAATGTAACTTGTTATGCTAAAAATAAATTTAATAATTCAAATGTATATTTATTTAATCATAGTATGGGTACTCTTGTTGCTAGAGGTTATATTCAAAAATATGATAATCAAATAAATAAACTTATATTATGCGGAGCACCAACTAAAAATAGTTTAGGAATTATTGGCTTATCTATTGCATATATTTCAAGTATATTTAATGAACATAAAAAAGATAATATTCTTGATTATTTAACATTTAATAGTTTTAATAAAAATTATGATTACAAAAATGCTTGGCTTTCTAAAAGTAAAGATAATGTAATTAATTATAATAATGATAATTTATGTGGTTTTACATTTACTACTAATGGATTTATTAATTTATATAAATTACAAATTAATGCTTTCAAGAAAAAGATATATAATTGTAACAATAAAGATTTAAATATTTTTATAATTGCTGGCGAAAACGATCCAGTTATTGGTAATATTAATCTTTTTAATGATTTAAAACAGTTTTTATTAAGTATAGGCTATAAGAATATCGAAAGTAAATTGTATAAAGATTTAAGACATGAAATTCTTAATGAAGAAAATAATAAATTAATTTATCAAGATATATTAAATTTCATTCAAAAATAAAAGAATAGTATTAAAATAGTTCTTCATTTAAAATACAAATTATATCAACTATATTCATATTTTATTTTTATTAAATAATCTTATATTTAACAACTTGTTGATGTTAACTAGTTGTTTTTGTAGTAAACAAACAGAAATTTCTCCTATTTCGTATTACTTTTTCTATAATAAATTGTTAACACTAAAATAAGTACACAAAATGAAAATTCTAGCGTAGTTTCAAATCTTAACATAAATTCTTTTGAGCATAAAAAGGCATAAAGTAAATACGAAAAACTGCTTACTACCCACACCACCCATGAAACAATACTTAAATCTTCTGATTTTTTGGTTTTTAATAGTTTCATTATTTGTGGTAAATAAGATATAAATGTACAAAATGATACTATACCTAATAAAATATCTCCACCCATTGTTATGCCTCTTTTCTTAATTTATTTCTAATTTTTATTTCAATTTAAGTAATAGTTCTATGTTTTATTTTCATATATAATTTATTACATCAGTTAACACTATTGCTTTAATTCCGGCATTATTTAACATATCTACGTTTTCTACTAGATCATCAACAAATAATATTTCATCTAAACCACATTTATTAATTTTACTAATTATTTTAGTTGCACTTAACTTAAATTGTTGATTTCCAACTGCAAAAATTTCGATGTCATTACCATATTTTTTATGAACAAAATTTTCTTTTGCTTTTATATGAAAAGAAAATTCTGTACCTGTTAAGCAATAAAGTTTTACCCCATTCTTTCTTAAAATATTAATAAGAGTTAAAATATCATTTGATATATTACATTCTTCAATAGACTCATAAAATGAATTTTGATTAAGATAAGCATTTAAATAATAATCTAAAAATTTATCTTCACTACTTCTACGTTTTTTTAAATAATTTTGATCTTTATGAATTGCAAGTGTATTATCAAAATCAAAAATTGCAACTTTAATTTTACTTAAATTTAATTTACTTATTTCCATTTATGCCTCATTTCATTATTAATTAATATGATTTTAAAATTTAGTTTCAACAAAATACCAATTATTTTCTATTTCTTTAAGATAGACAATATCATAAAAATAATTATCATTTGCTATCGTTTTAATTCCATCAGATGAATACACTAACATACTTGATCCATCACCAATCATTAAGCCTTTATAGAACCAAAAACACACAGTAAATTCATCATTAATTTTATTAACTTTTATATTTTTAGTTATTGATAAATTTTTATATTTTTCATCTAATTCTACATAATCATCAGTATTTATATTTTCTAATTGGCCCGATTCAATTTTATTAATTACCTCAGTATATTTATCATGATTATTTTTAAAATCAAATTTTGCTTTTTCTTCATCAAATGGAAAGAAAACATATAAGATTGAAAAAAATAACAATAATACAAAAGTCATAACATATACATTATTTCTAGTTTTAATAAATTCATTTAAACTATTTGCTAATAAAAATAAAGTACCTAAATAAGAAAATATAATTATTACACAAAATATAAATGGGCCTAAGACAAAACTCAAAGAAAAATAGTTAGAATACCATCTACAAAGAAATATTATTAATATAGGAAATATTCCAATAATCAATGGTTTATATTTGATAATTTTTTTCATTAAAAAACTCCTTTCCCTTATTAAATAATAATAAAGTTTCTCTTGCAACAATTATTTCAAATAAAGCAAACATAGTAACCAAAATAGATGCTTTTAAAGATATTGATCTAATACTAAAAAATTCTGATATCATATTTATAGTAATAATCATTCCTAATATGCATCCAATAAAGACTATCGTTCTATACTTATTTAGTGGTTTAGCACATTTATATAAAATTATAAATCCACCAGTAAAAAATAAGTAACTACAGGCAGTTGTTAAATCATTAGAGTTAATATCAAATATAACTGAACATTTAACCATACAAACAATTGCTAAAAAAGAAATAATTGCAGATGGTAAAGATTTTAAAAATATATTTTTCCAAAATTCATCATTTTGTTGTTTCTTTTGATTTTCTTCAAAGGTTAAGAAAAATGCCGGTATTCCAATTGTAAATGCACTTCCAAGTGATACTTGATTAGGTTCTAAAGGATAAACGATTGTAAAAATTATTGCATAAATTGAAAGTAATAATGAAAATATATTTTTATAAGTAAATAAAGATGCAGATCTAGTTATATTATTTATATTTTTTCTTCCCTCATAAACAATATTTCTCATATTTCCAAAATCGGAATCAAGAAGAACAACTTGAGCTGCTTCCCTTGCTGCATCAGATCCATTTCCCATAGCAATAGAGCAATCAGCTTCCTTCATAGCTAATATATCGTTTACTCCATCCCCAGTCATGGCAACTTTTAATCCATTTTCTTTTATTAATTTAATTATTTCTCTTTTTTGTTCAGGACTTACTCTACCAAATATTTTATATTTATCAACTGCATTTTTTAGGTCATCTCTAGTTTTTAGTAAACTACAATCAACAAACAAATCAAAATTCTTAATTCCAACTTCTTTAGCGATAGAAGAAACCGTTACCGGATTATCTCCTGAAATAACTCTTATTTCAACTTCTCTATCATTAAAAAATTTAATAATCTCTTTAGCGTTCTTTCTAATCTCATTTTTTAAACTTATAAATAGTATTGGTACACACTTGCTATTTTCTTCTTTTACAAGTACTATAATTCTCTCACCATTAATTGTTCTTTTATTAATTAAATGATTGTAATCTTTATTAAGAAGAACATCTGGAGCACCTAACTTATAAGTTATATTTTCACTAATTTTAATATATGAATATTTATTTTTTGAATTAAAGTTTTCATATTCAATCATATTCAATTTTTTACTTTTAATATCTTTTAAATAATCTCTTAAAGCATTTATGGTCGCATTATTATCATTTATTGAATTAACGTAATTAGCAAGTTCTAATAGTTTTTTATCTTTTTCCTTATCTACATAACTTATTTCATTTTCATCAAAAATATCTATGACATCCATCTCATTAGTTGTAATTGTACCAGTTTTATCAATACACAAAACATCAGTTCTAGCTAAACTTTCAATACTTTTCATATCATGTAATAAGACTTTTTTCTCAGCTAGCCTCATAGCACTAAGTGCAAGAGCAACAGTTGTTAATAAATATAGTCCTTCAGGAATCATGCCTATTAATGCTGAAACCATTCTAATTACACTTTCACTATAACTAAATTTATTAACAAAATATGATTCTCCAAATAAAAGTAAACCAATCGGGAAAATAACAATTCCAGCAGCTAATACTATTCTATCTATAGCTTTAATCATTTCCGTTTTATTTTCTTTAATCTTTTTAGATTCTTTCATTATTTTAGAAGAATATGACTCATCACCAACATTTGTTAATTTAACTATAGCACTGCCAGATACAACAAAACTACCGGATAATAAGTTTGAATTAACTATTTTTTCTCTTTCATCTTGTTCACCAGTTAATAAAGATTCATTAACAAAAAGTTTACCTTGAACTAATATTCCATCTGCTGGAACTTGATTTCCACTAGATAAATTTACATAGTCTCCTTCAACTAATTCATCAGAATAAACAACTACTTCTTTATTATCTCTAATAACATTATACTTACACTTATCTAAAAGAGATAATTCATCTAATACTTTCTTCGATCTAATTTGCTGAAAAATACCTATCAATACATTTATTGTTACTACTATTAGAAAAGTTAAATTTCGGTATGCTCCTGCAAAAATAACTAAAATAGCAAGTATCATAAAAATTACATTAAAATAAGTAAAAATATTCTTCTTAATAATAGACGATATACTTTCACTTGTCTCAAAATTTATCTTATTAACTTTTCCAAGTACAATTTTTTCTTCTACTTCTCTATTTGTTAAACCATTAATTTTCTTCATATAAATAAACAACTCTCTTCAATATTATCAATATAATTGTATCAAATTTTTATCAAAAAGTATTTATATAAATCCATTATTTTTATTTTAAAACAAATATATTCTTACTATCTCTTTTTATATTTCTTTAACTTTAGGGCTTAAATTCATATATAAATTTTTATTGTCAATAATAATCAAATCATCAATATTTAGATCAAAAAATTTAATCATTTTATTAAATTCTTCAACAGAAACATTTCCAAGTATCTTTAATTGAAACATATTTATCAGTTTGTCATAGTAAGGAACAACAGATTCCTTAGAACTATTTATAGACACAGTCTTCATTAATTCTTTTAACTCATCTAACTTTTTTATTTTTTCATCAATATTTTGATCTTTAATTGACTTTAATTCTAGAACGCATGCGTCAACTTGAGTTTGAAGAATATTATCATTAATGCCTCGTTTTAAGTATACATCTATTATTTTTGAATAATCATCTTTAAGCAAAGAATTAATAATATGCACCAAATATGGTGGATGAGCACGATTATATGAATATAAATGTTCATAGCCAAAATTTCCAGGATACTCACCTGCTATATAATCACCTGTAGGAGCCGATATCACATCTCTTATTTCCCAACTCTTATCTAGATATTCTGGTAAATGTGTCCCAACAAATTCTTCGGGCCGAAATATACTACAAGCACATTGCACTTTTAATTTTAATTTTTTCAATTCTTTCTCATCAAATCTGCATTCATATTTAATTATTTCTTCTTCATTTTTTAAATACCAATTAAACTTTTTCATATTTATTATCTCCTTAAGTTTAATATTATCATAACTATTGAAGACTCATACTCTATTTTTTGTAGAGTAACAAAATTTGTAAAAGAAAAGTCAAAAGTATATTATTTATTATTTCTATATTTTTGATTATTTTAACTGTACACATTTAGTGTACGTTCCAACATTTTGCTTAATTAATAATATTTATTACTATAATTTATTTGCAAATTTAACATATTTTATTAAAAAAGGACACTTTTCATTTAAATCTATTTTGGAATTTTTAACCAAATACATTATAATCTTTTTTGCACTATAAGAATTATTTACAGAAACTATTTCTAATTTCTCCTTCTCAATTATTTTATCAACTATAGTGTGCATATTCCACAATTCCATTGTTATATCGTTTGAATCATTGCCATAAGAATAAATATAATTAAGTTGTTTTCTTGAAAATGATTGTTTTTTAACTTCATCTATATCATTATAATTAAAATCTACTTTTTCTATTAAATTAAGTTTTAAAAACACACTATTTTCAAGTATATCATCAAGTTTTTTACAAGCATAATTAATTTTACTATTATTTTCTATTGATCTTTTAAATATTAAATCAACTACAAATCTCGGAAATATTTTATTAGTCATATATATGTAACCACATTTATAAATAAAGTCACTTTTAGGTCTTAATACCAACCATTTAATCCAAGAATCCATTAAAATTAATGTATTATCAAAACCTTTAGTAAAAAATATTTTTTTATTAAGTTCAATATTTTTAGAATTATTACCTATTGCTGGAATTAATCCATCCTTAAATATACTATCTAAATTATTTTTATTCGTATAATGTAAAAATACTTCATTACAATCTAGTAAAGTAATATCTATTGATTTTTGATTCATAACATACTCCTAATTTATTATTAAAATTCATAAAATTATTGTATCAAAGTTTTATCAAAAAGTATTTATATTATTATTTAGTTCATAGCTTTTCTAATTTATTTATATATAAATTCAAAAATCATGTTTTAAATTTATCAACTTTAAGTTTTTTGCTTTATAATCATGTTTCTTTAGTATTTAACATATAAAATTCACAATATTCTTTATATTTAATTATAATTTCAATCATCGACATTTTGTCGATATTGTATCTTCATCAGTAACTTTAAAATAATACATTTATTGATAATAAAACATTGTAATTATTGTTACAAGCAAAAATAAAAACCACCTAAAAGTGATTCCTATTTTAATTTTTCATTAATTAATTCATTTAATCTTTGATTACCTTTTTCAGTTAAATGAATACCATCTGCCATTAAATAATCTTTATGTTTTTGAATTTCCTGATAAAAATTAATTACATAAACATTTTTACTATTTAAACTATTTAAAGGTTTAACAGTTGAAATTATATATATTTCCCTTTCTTTACACAAATCAATTAATTCTTGATATTCTTTAACACTTATAATTGTTGAATTATCAAATCCAAAAACTATTTTGTTAGATAAAGTTTTCTCGTCAATTGTCTTTTCTATATCTTCTTTTAAATCTTTATAACTATAATTTAATTTAACTGTAAATCTTGCATCAGAATAATTATTTTGTAATTCATTAAAATCATAAAATAATAAATCATTTCCATAAAAAGACATTTTATTTCTTAATTCTTCTTGATGTTCTAGAATTAATGTTTGTTTCTTTTCTTTAAATTTATTTTTATAAACATCAAATATCGCATTATATATTATATTTGTATATTCTTTTCTACCAGTTGGAGGTAAATGAATTCCATCATAATAGAACCAATCATCATGTCCAAGTGATAAATCATGCCAATTAATAATATGTAAATTATCATATTTCTTAGCAAGTTCATTTAAACTATTATTAACCTTTTCATTATTTGTAGTGTTAAGCCAAAATACTATTTTATCACTTAAAATATTCATAATGTTTTCTTTACAATTATTACCACAATCTCCATTAGTTCCTAAATGAAGTACTACCACTTCTCCTAATTTATTACTATTTTTTAAATTTGATAATATTGAAACACCTGTTGTTAAAGCACGAGATTCTTTAGCATCAAAATAACTATTAGGAAACATTTTAGTTATATTACTCATTGCTCCAAGCATAACTGAATCACCAACAAATGTAACAGGAAGTTCTTTAACTAGTTCTGCATAATTATTCGGATTTTCTAGCTTTTCTAATTCTTTATTCCAATCTTTTTCCTCTTGTTGTTGTTTTAATTCATAATCCTTCTGTTTTTCCTGCATTTCTTTTTCATTTTCCGCAAGTTGTGTTTTTAATTCTTCCATTTCTTTTTCATATGATTTAGCACTAATATATCTAATTGCACCATATAACGATCCAGCAATAAATAAAATTAATAACAGTTCTTTTATATTTTTATGTTTCTTTTTTCTATTTAAAGCAAAATGAAGTAAAAATGAAATTAAAAGTACAATTGCTATAATAATAGGAGTTTTAATCGCATGATTTATATTCAAATATTGAAAAGTATAAATAACAGGATACTGTACTAAATAAATTTCATATGTCATATTAGCAACACCTCTAATCAAATGATCAACCTTTCTTTCTTTATTATAAGAAACCGCATAATCGATACATCTACAACTTACTATATTAATTAATACCATACTTATACTAAAATAAATAGAAGTAGCTGGCACATATTTAAACATAATTATAATTACTATTAAATATAAAGTATAAATAATATTTTTAAGTTTTTTATTGGTAACATCTAAAGTGAAAAGATTACCATATTCATTATGTACATATCCTAGGCACATACCTATAAATAAAGAAAATATTCTTGTAAATGTATTATAATAAGCATTCATTAAATTAGTTTTACTCATATTATAAAATACAATAGCTCCAATTACACTTACAACAAATGTAATAATAATTGGTAAGTTTTTATTAAATTTTTCCCTTAATTTATTTAAAATCATAAATATAAATGGGAACACTAAATCAAATTGCATAAGAATTGCTATATACCAAAAATGCATAAAAGGCGAATCTATATGTCTCGCAAAATAATCTAAATTAGCATTTATTTGCCAAAAATTATTATATCCAAGTAATACAGATGTAGTTTCATTTTTTATATTCAACCAATACGTATTAGGAATATTTGAAACAACTGCAATAGATATAAAAGTAACAATTAATAAAGGAATATAAATCTTTTTTATTTTTTTAAAATAATATTCTTTTAAAGAAAAATTATCTTTATTTAAATTTGTTATAACTCCTAAATAACCACTTAATACAAAGAAAGTACATACTGCTAAATATCCTCCACTCATATATCCTAAATGATAAAAAAGTATCGCAATTGCACAAACTATTCTTAATATATCTAATTTTCTATAATAATTAGTTTTATTATTCATTTAACTTCATCCTCATATCTATCTCTATAACTATTTATATTATACCTTATTTTTATTCTTTTTATTAAAAAATTAGCATAAATTTACAATCTAAAAATAAATATTGTAAACATATAAAATATGGAATAAATATCTCTTAATCTATTCCATATCAAATTATTATTTTTCTGTAATAAAGAATCTTTCATACCATATTAAAAATGTATATATTGTATAAATTTTCTTTCCATTTCTTTCAATATTATTATAATGATTATCAAGCATTTCATTTATTTTATTTATATCAAAAAATTCACTTACAAAATCTTTATTAAACATTTCTTTTACTTTATTATAATATTTTTCTTCTTGAATCCAATTTCCAAAAGGTACTGGAAAACCTAATTTTCTTCTCTTAGCCCACTCTTCAGGAATAACCTTTTCCGCAACTTTTCTAAAAATATATTTAGTTTGTCCATCATGAACCATATACTTTGTTGGTAATTTCTTAGATATATTCCAAACTTCTTTATCCAAAAATGGTACTCTAAGTTCAACACTATTAGCCATTGACATCTTATCTGCTTTTAATAGTATGTCATTAGGAAGCCAAAAATTTAAATCAATATACATCTTTCTTAAAATATCATTTTCCCCTTTAGTTTCGTCATGAAAAGGTTTACACAAATCATACGGACTAACATCTGAAATATATTTTTTATTTAAAATTTCCGGTATTTCTTCCGGTAAAAACATTTCAGTTTTATTATAATATCTCTTACTTATATCTTTTCCATATTTTATTAATGTATGTTTTCCTTTAAAATAAGGTAATGGTTTAATTACTTTAGCAATACCACTTCTAATAAATAATGGTAAACTTAAATATAATTTTTCCATTTTAGAATCATTATACTCATTATATCCACCAAACATTTCATCAGCGCCTTCTCCTGATAAAACTACCTTAACTTGACTCCTTGCTAGTTTACTTAAAAAATATAAAGGAACTGTACTTACATTAGCGCTTGGTTCATCACAGTGATATTGAATAGTTGGTAATATATCAAAAAATTCATCTCCAGTTATAACTTTACTATAATGTTTTACATTAAAATGTTCTGATAAACTTTTAGCATATTCTATTTCACTAAAACCTTTTCCTTCAAAACCAACTGTAAATGTTTTATTTGGTTTAGCAAGACTTACAACATATGAAGAATCTACTCCTCCACTTAAATAAGATCCTACTTCTACATCACTTATTTGATGATATTTAATTGAACTTTCTAAAGTTTCTTTAACTAATTTTTCATAATATTCATAACTATTATTTGCTTTTTCATAACTAAGTTTAAAATAACTTTTAATATCTATCTTACCATTTTTATAAATGAAGTAATGACCTGGTTTTAATTTATTAGTATATTTAAAAAATGTTTCCTCTAAATGATTAGTTCCATATGATAAATATAATCCTAAAACTTTATCATTTAATTCTTTTTTAAAATCAGGATGTGACAAAAATGATTTTATCTCACTACCAACCATAAATAATCCCTTATGATTATAATAATAAACAGGCTTAATACCAAAATAATCTCTAGTACCAACTAAAGTCTTATTCTTCTTATCATAAATAATTATTCCAAACATTCCTCTTAATTTACTAAATAAATCAGTTCCATATTCTTCATAACCATGAACAATTACCTCAGTATCACTATTTGTTGTAAATATATGATTATTATTTTCTAATTCTTTTCTTAATTCCTTAAAATTATATATTTCTCCATTAAACATAACAACTATATTTTTGTTTTCATTATATAATGGTTGATTTCCACCTTTTAAATCAATTATTGATAGTCTTCTAAAACCCATAGCGATATCTTTATCAACATAATATCCATCACTATCTGGACCTCTATGTTTAATTCTATCAGCCATATCTTTAATTATTTTTTTCTTATTATCTATTTTTGTTTTATCATAAAATGCACAAAAACCACACATTTAAATCAACTCTTTCTTTAAAAATTATACAAAATTATTAATTCTTTAATCAAGTTAAATCTTAGTTAAATAAACCTCATTACCATTATTTTTTATAATACTAACCAAATCATTTACATTTAACCAAACAGTTGCTGAATTATCATTAGGATGAACTCCAATTATAAATGGATCTTTAAAAAAGTCTTTATCTATATAAAATTTTACAACTTTTTCTTTATCATTTAATAATCCTAATGGCGTAACTGAACCGGGAGTTAACTTTAAATAATTATATAGTTCTACCTCATTTGCAAAACTAAGAGGTCTCAAACCATTATCTATTTTAAATTTTTTTAAATCAACTTTTTTATCGCCTAAAATTGTTACTAAATAATAATTTCTTTTTTTATCATCTCTCAAAAATATATTTTTTCCATCAAAATTCGGATATTTTAAAGAAACTTTCCCCAAATCCTCCATATTATATACTGGAATATGTTCATCCACTTCAAATTTAATATTATTTTGTTTTAAAAAACTATATATGTTTTCTTTATTCATTTTAAAAACTCCTTTATTTTAATTGAATCAGAATAAATATAATTATCCATATCATAATTAAAATTATTAGTTATATTTTCTCTAGCGTTTTCACTTAACTCTGAAATTCTTTTATCATTAACAAGCGGATTAATATATCTTATTTTAGCTCCCGATTTTACATAATAGTAATCACCAGGCATATTTTTAGAAATATTAACATCATTCATATCTCTCCATTTACCAAAGACATCTTTTAATCTAGATTTTTTTATTATTTCAACAACCTCATCATCACTTAATTCATATAAATCATCAATAGATATTAATTTATTTTTAACTAACCATTTCAAAATATCACTTAATAATCCCATTGAGAATCTTGTTTTATCATCACGATATAATATAGATAACTTACTAGTTAACTCTACAAATTTATCTGCAATATCTTCATCATCAAAACATAATTCTAATTCTTTATCTTCATTAACTCCCACAGAAATATTTTCATAAAATCTTGTTATTTCTTCTATATCACATAATTCATTTACAAACAAAGCATTTGAAAGTGAATATTCTAATCTATCAGCTGATAATCTAGGAGTATCATTATCAGCAATTGGATAAATATGATAATCATCAACCTCTTCTAATTTAATCTTATCTCTTTCTAGTAATGTCATAATTTCTTTTGAATTCTTAATAATATCTGAAGTCTTTCCTTCAGTAGATTCTTGCTTGTCTGCATCTCCATTAAATATATCAACAGTATGTTTAAAAACAGGGGAAGCAATATCATGAAATAATCCTGCTAAAGTTTGTTTCTTATCAGCCGTAAAATTCCAAACAATTAAAGCAACACCAACACTATGATCTAAAATTGTATAAGGATAACCATATTTAAACATTTTCGAATATATTTTACCACACGTTACACTTATTTCCTTTTGATGTTGCATTTCTTTAGTAAAAATATAATCATTTAAAAAAGGAGGAAAATCCCATGATAATATTTTATAATACTCCTTTACCCTATTATCTATTATATCCAAATAATTCACTTATATCATTACCTTCTTTTTGCAGTTTTTTCTAAATAATATTTTTTATCAAATCCACCATTTTTTGTCTTTTTAACCATAGCTACATCATTAACTTCCTGCATATTAACATTTATAGACTTAGCTAAATAATTTATAACCTCCAGAACATCAGCAAGTTCCATAACCATATTCGCGCTTGTACCATTATTAAAAGCATCAACAACCTCACTACATTCTTCTTTTAGTTTATTTAGAAGTTCTTTTTTATATTCAATATCATCAAGTACTCTATATGAAGCAATTTCACCACTTTCAGTTATCTTATTAATTATATTATCTCTTACTAATTTATTAAATGTTCTTTTTTTCATCAAATTCTCCTATTTTCTTTATTTTAAAAGCGTCTTTATTTCCATAATGATAATACTCGATATATTTAAGGACTTCAGTTTTTCTATTCAAAAATAACTTAATTTCTTCATTATCCGACTTCATCGTTGCTATAAATCTAACCAAACGATAATCAGGTAATTTTAAAGCATAATCTATTATTTCATTTCTTGTTAAAATTTTATCAATTCTTATTTTATCAGTAACATATAAATCATAATAACCATAATATTCATCTTCATATTCTACAATATTTCCAAGAGCAGTAACTTCACACAAAATAAATTCTTCTTCTTTTGCGTTACCATACCTTAACGTATCTTCTAATCTTAAAGCAAAATGATATCCTAAGCCTTTAGGCTTAATTTGAACTCTAACTTCATAAATTTCTCCAATTTTAAACGTTTGATTATAATTATTTACAAAACAATTCTTATTACCAATAAATATTTTATATCCTCTAATCATAGCTATTCAACTAATTTATTTTTTAAAATTCAAACTTACTCCACCTATAGTAGAATTAATATCAATCTTTTTATCACCATTTCCAAGTGAAATATCATTTGAATAATTTACCCCATCTATTAATATACTACCTATTTTCTTAGTTACATTTGACTTATAATTATCTATTTTGTCATTTATCATTAAAGTAACATCCCCAATAGTAGATGTAACATTTAATGCTTCATTTATATCAACATCAACATCTATATTACCAACTGAATTATTAATTAAAACATTACTAAATTTAGACTTATTAATATCTATATCTCCAATATTATTATTTATACTAATTTCATTTAGTACTAATCCATTTAATTTAATATCTCCATACTTATTTTTTACATTTAATGTATTAATAAATTCTCCAGGAATAACTATATCTAATTTACACTTATTTTTATTAAAAATATTCTTATTATCACTTTCAATATTTAAAACAGTTTCATCCAAACTAGTTGTTAATTCCTCATCATTAGTTATTATTTTAAATTCTTCACCAGACTCTATACTCAAATTGCACGTATTAATATCAATGTTTATTTTAGAAAACTCCAAATCATTTATTACTTTTTTTACAGGTTCTTTTAACAATTTATCTTCTTTTTTTATTTCATCAGTTATAGATTTATAAATTTCAGTACCCACTAAAATTGGAATATAAAAGATAAAACCAATTAAAATAAATGCAAATAAAGTCGCCAAATATTTTATCACTTTTTGAACATCATTCATTTAATATCAATTCCTCCAAACAAAATAGTTCCTTTAATATAAATTGTTTTAACATTTTCCTTAGACTTATTTCTACCAGTTTTATTATCAACTCCACCAAAGATACTAGTTGTTTTAACTACCACATTTACGTCTTTAGTAACCCTAATAGTAACCCCACCAAATACAACATAATTACTAATTACAACATCTTCATCAATGATTGCATTTCTTAAATCTAAACTCACACTTCCAAATATTGAATTAATTGAACAATTCTCGAGTTTCTCACTATCTAAATTTATTTTTTCTTCTGAAAAAGTAGATGTATAAGTATGATCCATATCTATTTCTTTATCATTTATTTTCACCATCTTTTTTACTGCAACATCTTTAACTTTATCTTTAAAAATTATAGATAAACCAATTATAATTAAAATAGCAGGAATAAATAATTTAACAAACAATTTAAAATCAATAACATCTTGACATGATAATAATAAAAATATCCCTATTATTAGTCCTATTAAAGCACCAGTTCGATCATCACCCTTAATTAACCCATTTAAAGATGGAACTAATATAAATATTGTCCACCAACCATCAAAAAATAAATTAATATTTGTTACTCCCAAAAAATTTAAACCTAAAATTATTCCAACTAAAATTAAGAACAATCCCCAAACATAATTACTAACCATTTTCATAAATTCACAATCCTCTCTCTAAAAATATTGTAACATGAATAATCGTAAAAGAGTATAATATTTTGTAAATTAATTATAATTAAATACATTTGTACGTAAAGAACATAAAATTCATTATTTTCGACTTCACCTATAATTTCCTGCTTTACAAAGATAAAATTATCTTTATACTCATTAAGGCTTAAATCAGTGATACTTTTTAAAATATATGTTTTTGATTATTTGTTAATTATGTTAGTTCAATGCCTTTGTTTACTAAATTTATTTTTAAAACATAGATAGCTACTTCTCTTAGCAAAAATTTTTTTAAAACATCTTCTAAATTAAAGATGCTACAATCTTAGTAAGCAACTATCTGCATCTTTTAAAAATTAATATTTCACATATAACTCTTTTAATTACTTACACATATCAAATAACTTATAATATTTACTATTCTTACACTCTAAATCTACATAACTTATCCATAATATCATCTGCCTTTTTACCTGTAATTAATACTATACACTTATGTAATTATATAAAAGCAAAAATTCATACATTTGTTATATTAATCTTTAAATATAAAATTTTGCCATATAAAAAGAAAACATTATCTAGTTTTCTTTTTATTATTTACCCTATAACTTAATTCTATAAAATCAATAGCATCTAAATTTGCTTGACAAAAAGGCGCTATTTCATCAGTTGCAAACAAACCATTCTCATTAATAAAAAATTCAAACGGTATTTCAACATAATATCTTGAATAATTATCGCTCATTAAACAACCTTTTAATATTTTGTCACTAGATCTATAGTAAATCGGTAAAATTTCATTACTTCCAGCAACTTTGGCATAAACACTTCCATCTTCAGATCTAAAAAATTGAAAATAACATATCTTTTTAAATGTATTATTGCCAAAACATCTCATTATAGCCTTAAAAAATCTACCATCTAAACTAAAATAATTTAAATTTTCCATATTCTCCCTCTTCTAAGCATATGCTATCATATATTTTATCTATTTGCAAATAAAATTTTTACATCAATTAATTCTATTCTCGTATTTATATTTTATACCTTACCACTTTATTTCTTCTAATCCTTTACTCTTTAAATAATTATTACACTTTGAAAATGGTTTAGAGCCAAAAAATCCATTATATGCACTTAAAGGTGATGGATGAGCACTCTCAATAATAAAATTATTTTTAATAAACCTCTTTTTACTTCGTGCATAATTACCCCAAAGTATAAAAACTACATCATTTTTATTATTATCTATTAATCTTATTACATCATCTGTAAACTGTTGCCAACCAATATTACTATGACTATTCGCATTATCTTTTTCAACAGTTAAAGTTGAATTAAGCAATAAAACGCCTTGTTTAGCCCATGAACTTAAATCACCACTAGTTCTTATTGGAACTCCTAAATCATCATATAGTTCCTTATAAATATTCTTTAAACTTGGTGGTAATTTTATACCATCTCTAACCGAAAATGAAAGTCCGTGTGCTTCACCCACTCCATGATATGGATCCTGACCTACAATTACAACTTTGACATTAGCAAACGGAGTTAATTTAAAAGCATTAAACACCTCATGTTTAGGAGGAAATATTATTTTATTTTTATATTCATTTTGAATTCTTAAAAGTAACGGTCTAAAATATTCACCATCATATATATTTTTTAAAACCTTATCCCAATCATTACCTACCATAACTAATCCTTCTTATATCTAAATAATCTAGATGGCCTATGCCCTTCACCAGTTTTATAATCATCCGTTGCTTCAACCTTATTAGCAATAATTCTTCTAAAAGCAGGATCTAGTAATTTCTTATTAAGAATAGCCTCATAAACTTGTTGTAGTTCTCCCAATGTAAACTCCTTAGGCATCATATTAAACACAATATCTGTATACAATATCTTATTTTTTAATCTTTCAATTCCAGATAAAATAACTAACGCATGATCAAACGCTAAATCATTATTTTCAACTATTTCAAACTTATATCTATCAGTTGTTTTATCTTTTAATGTCTTCTTAATTTTAGTTTTTAATATATCTTTACCATTATCAAGTTCAACTATAACAATTCCATTTTCTTCTTTAACACTAACATTAAACCAAGAAGCATTTTCCATTAATTTAGTATTTAATCTATTTTTATCAATTAATGCCATATAAGCTGTTGAAACAATGCGCATTCTAGGATCTCTATGAACATCACCAAATGTATATAATTGTTCTAAATAAATATTATCTAAATTAGTTTCTCTTTTTAAAATCCTATTTGGAGCATCTTCTAAATCTTCATGAACATCTAAAAAACCTCCCGGTAAACACCATTTATCCTTAAATGGATAATCATCTCTTTTAACTAACAAAATACTCATATTCTTTTTTGAAGTCTTACGATAATTATCAACCTTTTCATCCGCAATTGAAATAATTAATATATCAGTTGTTAATGATAACTTCTCAAATTTACTTGAATCATAATGTTTTAAAAATTCTTCTTCACTTTTATACATAAGTTACATCTCCTCTTATTAACAATTTAATTGTATCATATTTAAAAAGAAAACACGATATTTTTTAATTATGAAATATCGTGTTTTTCCTTGACCAAACATCTAATAATTTGGTATTCTATTGCCTAAGGAACATTTAATTGTTTAGGTGATTACCTCTATTCTTTTTATAGAAAGAGGTGATAGTTGTGAATAAGAAATTATTATATTTTATTTTAATTAATTTATTTATAATTATTTTTATTTTATTCTATATTATTATTAAAATGATAGTGTTAAAATAAAAACCACCATAAACAGGGGGTTTTGTGAAAACTTTACAAAAGGTAATCACTTAACATCCAAAATTAGGTGTTCCTTTTTTATTTTATGTAAGGCTTCCTTACACATTCATACTATCATATTTTTAAATTATCTTCAAGATGTTAATTAGTTCAAATATGAAATATCGCGTGTTTTTTCTTGACCTAACATCCAATAATCTGATATTCTATTCCTTAAGGAACATTTAATTGTTAGTGTGATTGCCTTTTTCAAACATTATTGAAAGAAGGTGATATTATGAGCAAGAAAGATTGTTTAATTTTTATCTTACTTATAATTATCATATTATTAATAGTAGTTATCTTATCTAAATAACTACTATTAATACAAAAATTTCACCTAACACAGGGGTGTTTTGGTGCTTTTCCTATAAAGGTAATCACTTAACATTCTCCAAATTAAGTGTTCCTTTTTTATTTTATGTAAGTCATCCTTACATATTCATATTATCAAATTTTAATAATTTGTACAAGTATTACTAACGTAATTTCATACATTAATAAATATTAAATAAGCTCCTCTAAAGCCATTTTAAGCTTATCTAACATTTCAACAATCTCTTCTTCACTTTTAGCAAAAGTAAATCTTCCAACCAATTCATCCTCATTCGGCCAAGCAATACTTTTTCCAATTAAATATCTTAAATTAATTTTTTTATATAAATAAATCAATAAATCTTCATCAGAATTTATTATTCCATCTTCATAACGTTTACCCCTTAATGCAGTAAAATCAAGTACAATAAAGAATCCTGCCTTAACATCACATTTAATTTTAACTCCATCTATTCCCTTATTTGCATCATAATTAGAAGCATATCTTTTAATAGATTTAACCACCCTATTATGATATTTTTTATCACAACAATTAATTCCTAAAACCATAGTCTTAAATAAATTATAACGATACTTATATTCTTCTCTTAACTTACGAAAATATTTATCATATTCTATCTCACTACTACCAAACGCCCCAGAAAGTGCCTCACCAATAATAGCTGGAACTGCATCAAGTTCTCTAAATATTTTATTAACAATTTCTCTAATAATTATTTCATCTGCAACAACAAATCCAGCTCTTAAGCTAGCCATCCCATAAGATTTAGAAAGACCAAATAAAGATATCGTATTTTTAAACATTCCACTTAAACTAGCAACAGGTTTAGCAATATCATTATCAAAACATATATCACGATAAATTAAATCATCAATAATAAACATATTATTATCTTTAATAACCTTGCCAAGTTCTTCTAGTCTATCTTTATCTAATTCCCCCATATAATTACCTAAAGGATTATTTGGATTACTATTTAAATAAGCAACTACCCTAGGAACATAATCTAAATCTTTATATTTAACCCTAAGTTCATCATTAATTTCCTTAACCTTATCGTCTAGCCTCTTAGGATTAATCAAATAATTATCCTCTTCTAATAAAGGCACAACCTCAACATTAACATTTAATCTTTCTGGTTTAAGAATAAATAATCCATAATTAGGAGCCGTAGTTATAATTACATCATAAGGTCTTGCTATTACATCAATAACATAATTAAAAGCCTGACTAGTAGAAGCACACATCGTTAAATTATTAACCGATAATCCCTTACTATCAATATCGTTATAATCATATGTATCATCATTTTTAATGCCTATTTTTTCTACATAATCAAGAAGAACTTTTCTAACCCTGTCATCACCTTCAGAATAAGGATATTTATATAACTCATTACCATGAATATACCTATCTAATCTTTTAATAATAGGAGGATAAGCATCATAGCTTAAAGGATTTCCACTAGTAAAATTTATATCTTTTTTACCATCATATAAATTATTTAAAATATAATCATAAATATTAAACCCATCTTCAACTCCTTTAACATATTTAGAAAAAGGTTTATTATCCATTCTTTTCCCTACATCAGGAAATCCAAACTTTCTTTCTTTCAAATAAGGATATCTCTTTAAAATATCGCTAAATAGCTTATCCATAATTATTCACTCCTAACTTAAAAACTTTTCATTTATTTTCTTAATAAAATTATATCCATTCTTTCTAAAACATTTTATCGTCTTATTTTCCATCAAAACTTCAACCTTACTTATATTATTAAACACTTTATTTTCCCCATCAAACGTGATTAATAAATCATTCGTATTATTTAGAATCAAAGTTATTAATTTATTATCGGGAAGAACTAAAGGGCCTAACAAATTACGATAAGTTTTACTATTTAAAGGTGCAATAGGTGTTATTTGTAAACTATGAAATGTATTATAAACAATAGCGCCACCTAAACTTAAATTATAAGCTGTTGAACCAAAACTAGTTGATATAACAACCCCATCTCCTACAAAATTTTCTAATTTCTCATTATCAATTTCAATATTTAATTTTAAAGTTTTAAAATCACTAGATCTAAACACAAATTCATTTAAAGCATTTAATTCATATATTTTATCTTTAACATATATTTTTGCTTTAACAACTTTAATTTCTTCCTTAAAATAATTATTATTTTTTAAATCTTCAACTAGTTCATCTATATTTTCAACACTTATATCTTGAGCAAACCCAAGGGTTCCTGTATTAACTCCTAAAAATAAAGTATCACTATTAAAATTAGTTTCTCTAACCATTCTAAGAAAAGCCCCATCACCACCTATAGCAATAGCATAATCATAATTATCATTATCCAAAATAAATCCATTGTTTTCTAATTTCTTAGCTAACTTTTCATAAACCTCAATAGACTTTTCATTATTATTATAAAATATTTTAACTTTCATTTTACTTATAAATCTCTAATAAGCTTTTACTTATATTCTCCATAATATATTTTTTATTATTTAATCTATTATCATTTATCGCAATTAATTCATATTCATAATATTTATCACTATTCTTATCATAAATTGCATAATAAATTTTATTATCATCACCAAATAAATTATTTTCATCAACTCTATTAATTTTACCAGTAATCCCAACACCAATATCGCTACTTGCAAAATCACTAATATTTTTAGCCATTTCTCTAGCTACATTCATACTATAAACTGAATATTTATCAATTACATCCTTACTTACACCCATTTTAATCTTATACTCATTTGAATAAGTAACTGCACTAAATTTTAAAATACTACTTGATCCATCAATATCTGTTATTGAACTTGCTACAAACCCTCCTGTGCATGACTCCATAGTTGCAATTGTCATTTTCTTTTCTATTAATAAATTAACTACATCTCTCATAAAGTTTTTCCTTTCTTATATACTCTAAAACATTTTTATCAAGATACTTTTTTATTATATCATCATTATCAATATTATTCCTAATAAAAGTAGAACTTATATCATTATTTAATATATCCGTAACAACAACATTATCTTTTACTTCTATCTTATCATCATCCCTATTAATAACTAATAACTTATAATTACTTAAAATATATTCACTATTTTTCCAATTACTAATTTGCTTTAAATTATCAGTTCCCAATATAAAATAAATCTCACTACCTAAATACTTCTTCTTAAAATAATCTAAAGTTTCATAAGTATAAACAACTCTATCTTGATTTTCATAATCACTTACAATCATATCATCATAATCATTAGTCAATATTTTAAGCATCTCTAATCTATATTTTATATCAACAAGATCATCTTTACTATATTTATTACCAGTAGGAACAAATATTACTTTATCTAAATACTTAAGTCTTAATAAATCTTTAGCAATATTTAAATGCATTAAGTGAGGAGGATTAAATGATCCTCCAAAAACTCCTATTCTCATAACTATCTTTTTAAATAAGGAACATTATATTTATGTAATGAATTATTATGTAACTTTTCTATTTTACCTTTAACAATATCATCATCTAGTGTGCCACTTAAATACTTTTCAATATCACTATATTTAACACCTAACTTATCTTCATCACTTAATCCAGATAATCCATCACTTGGAACCTTATATAATACTTTTTCTGGAACATTTAGATATTCACCTATAGCAATAACTTCACTAACCGTATAATCTGTTAAAACACCAATATCATGAACTGAATCTCCTCCTTTAGTAAAATATCCAACATAACATTCACATTTATTGCTTGTACCAGCAACTATATAAGTTTTACCTTTAATAGCCGAATATAACGCTGCTAAATAATAACAACTTGCCATTCTAAGTCTTGGTTTTAAATTAATTTCACTATTTTTTAAATCTTCACCAGTAAAATTACCTAACTTCTTAATTTCCTTAGTAAATACATCATAAGTATCAGTTAAATCTAAATTAATTAATTCAAAACCAAATGTATCAGCAACTAATTTAGCATCATTTTTATCTTCCTCATTAGAGTGACATGGTAAAGTAACACCTAATACATTTTCTCTTCCAATAGCATCACACATAATAGCTGCTACAACTGCTGAATCTTTACCACCACTTATACCTAAAACACAGCCTCCTAAATTATTCTTTTTATAATATTCTCTAATAAAATTAATTAACTTTTTAGTTTCTACTTCTTTATTAAACATAACCCATTCCTTCTTTCCTTTTCTAAACTAATTGCTAAAAGTGAATTAGCATCTTTTATATAATTTAAATCTATTAATTTATCCAAATCTTCAAAACTACACTTAATAACCTTAACGAATTCACCATCATCTAAACTTTGATTACTAACTAATTTACAACCTTTAAAAACAAATATATGATTTAAAGCACCACTTATTCCTTGATCTTGATAAAAAGCTTTAATATAATGAGTTTCCCCAGGAACATAACCAGTTTCTTCTAAAAACTCCCTTTTAGCAGCATCTAATATTGATTCATTATCATTAACATATCCAGCTGGTAAATTAGCAAGAACGCCTTCCTTAGTAAACACTCTAGGTTCTAAGGATAAAAGCACATCTCCAAACTCAGTATAGCCTAAAATTATAACAGCATCCCTTCTTTTACCTAATTTAAGTAATTCTTCTCTAATAATTTGTTCTCCGTTATTTAAAGTAACCAAATAACTAATAGAACTTAAAAACTTCTTATCACTATTTATTATTTCCATCTTTAAAGTTTTTAACTCTTCAATTTGTTTATCTATTGTTTCTAAATTAATCATAATCTCTTAACCTTACCAATCATTTCTTTTTTAAACTCAGCATATTCACTAGTTCCTGATACATGATATGTTTGTGGATTCATCTCTCTTTTAACTTCCGGATAAATAGTACTCATTTGCATATCAACATACTCTTTTAATTCATTAATACTTAAATCTTCAAACACTTGCTTACCATTAACAAATATTTCTTTTTGCATGCGTTCAACTCTAAAATTATTTAAAGTCTTTTGATTAATAAACCCTTTTAAATCGATAATTAATAGATTATCCATAGAAAGTTTATCTCCTCTTCTAACCATTACATCAGCTAAGGCATAACCAGTCTCATTATCATATAATCTATATAAATCTTTAAAATCAGGATTAATAGTTTTAATAGGATCCTCACTAACTTTAATTTTAGGTATTCTCTTATCACCATCTAAAATAGCAACTTCTTTGTAAACACATCCCATTCTTCCTTCAGGTTTAGAAATATTATCTCCAACTCCTAAAGAATCAAACTTAGCACCTTGTTCAGTTAAAGATCTAATCGTATTTGCATTAAGTCCATTACTTAAACAAATTGTTGCATCATTAAGTCCTGCATCATCTAACATTTTTCTAGCCATTTTAGATAAATAAGCTAAATCTCCTGAATCAATTCTAATACCTTTTAAACGATATCCATTAGGAATTAAATATTCTTTAGCAACTCTTATCGCATTAGGAATACCACTTCTTAAAGTATCATAAGTATCAACCAGTAATAATGTTTCATTTGGATAACTCTTAGCATATGCTAAAAATGCTTCATATTCACTATCAAAAGATTCAATATAACTATGTGCTTGAGTACCAAGTGCTTTTTCTCCGATCATATTTGCTGCAATTACATTGCTTGTCCCCGCACAACCAGCCATAACACCATACAAAGAAGCGTCAATTGCAGCATCAAGTCCATCCGCTCTTCTAGCGCCAAACTCCATAACCTTAACATTTTTAGGAGTTGCTTCAATAATTCTTCTAGCCCCTGTTGCATGTTCCATCGCTCCATTAAGAAGTGATAACACAGCAGTTTCAATAATTTGGGCTTCAATTAAAGGAGCCTCAACTGTTAAAATAGGTTCATTTGGAAACACTGGAGTTCCATCAGGTATCGCATAAATATTTCCCGTAAACTTAAATTTTTTTAAATAATTTATAAATTCTTCACCATAACCTAAACTTCTAAAATATTCTAAATCTTTATCACTAAACTTTAAATTATTAATATATTCAATAACTTTATCAACACCAGCCATTAAAGCATAACCACCATTACTTGGTACTTTTCTAAAAAATACATCAAATACCCCAATTGTATCTTTCATTCCACTTTCAAAATATGAATTAGCCATATTAAGTTCATATTGGTCAGTTAACATACTATAATTTTTATTTAATCTTACATATCCATCTTCTAATTTCATAATTATCTCATTCCTTTTCTTAATTCTTTTATTTTTAAATCTTCATAATTATTAACATAAATTGCACCTGCTTGTTCCATAACTTTTCTAGCTATATCTTTCCACATTTGTCTGTTATGATAAGGACTATCAAAAGTATCTACGCCACTACTTACAACATATATATCTACTTTTCTATTAATTTCATCCATAAATCTAGCATAAGTTCTAACAAAATCCATAACACATAAATCTTCACAAACTCCCATAAATACAGCTTCTCTTAAATTTTTCATATTTTTAATATCTTGTCTTAACTTATCATTAAGCATCCCATTAATTGAGTTCTTATGATATATTCTCGTATTAACATAATCCATATACTTTAAAAACTCTGGTATAAAATTTGCTTCTAAAGTATCTTTAATACAATGAGGAGGATAACTCATAAACTCCTTGCAATCTTTATCATGCCACTCTCCGATTAAATTAATACTTTCTCCGCATTTTACAAAATCATCAAGTACTTTAACCTGTTCAGGTACTAACTCATTATATGAAGGATTAGCCATAGCACCAGTATTTACAAACCCTTCTACCATATCAATAAGATATACACTTCTTTCAAATTCATTTAACTCTTTTTCTTTCATATTTATCATCCTTTTTCATTTGTTATTATCATTTTATTAATATCAAATTATTAAATTAATTCAAGAGTATTTCTCTTGATAATAATTATATTTATCGAAGTTTGCATATTTTTACTTTACTCCTAGTTTTAAATATACCTGAGTTTTTAAAAGTTTCTAATTCATTAACTAAAATTAAAATGTCTGATATTAATTCTTCATTATTTATATTTTTAAGTTTTTCCAAAATGTTCCTTAATTCATCATAATTTTCTAAAATTAGCAAATAATTTAATTCTAATATTAAACTAACATTTATTCCAAGGTGTTTTAAATATTCAAATATCCTGTCATTGATATATTTCTTACTTTGACTAATCATTTCCAGTACTGGATCTTTTTTTATAGAAACATTATATAAATAAAGATATTCTTCAGCACTTATGTTTTTATTTGCTAAATAACGATAATAAATATTAATAACTTTTTCAAGTTCAAATTCTGATTTATTGCAATTTACATTATCAAAAATATAGGCATGAATCGTTTCTTTAAATCCTAAGGCTCTTTCTAAATTTTCTTTAGAATAGCTTTGACTAACAATATTTGTTATCCTCCTTTTTAAATTTTCACTTGCAGCCAATCTTGAAATTTCATAGTTAGCAGAAGATTGTCTATCCATTATATCGTATGCAGCTGACATAACTGTGTTATAAGCCTCACTTATTGTTGGCTCATGGTAAAAATATTCCATTTTAATTCCTTCTCTCTTTTTTTCAAAAACATTTCGTTCTTGTTATTAACATTATATTAATAACAAGATAAAAAGTCAATACTCTTTTTAACATTTTTTTAAAAACAAATAAAAAAGCTAACATACGTTAACTTTTAATTATTAATTTAATTTATAAGGATTAGATTTAGAACCATTACCACTAATAATATTTATATTTGATTTTAAATAAAGTGAAGGGAAAATATCATGAGACTTATAAGCACAATATTTATTATAAAATGTTCCATCTTCATAAATCTCATAAACATGACAAGAAGAAGATTTTAATGGTGATAATGTGTAATACCAACATAATTTAAATAACCAATTATTATTTTTACAATTATTAACTATATTATTTTTACATTCTGTTTCATTTGATGCAAAACCATAATCGCTCGCATATATTAAACCAATTTTTCCTGTCCAAACAATTGGCCGATTTAAATTTACAATTGTTCCTCTTTCCATATTATATAGATTTACCAATGTTGTAATGTTGTCATCATTTCCTCCTATGTTCCATACACTTTCGCTTATCATATTTTGATAATTAGACTTTATAACTTTTGTATAATCAAATACGCCTTCTTTTCTTAAAATAATTTTATCCATATCATTATCATAATATGAATTATACCAAAAAGTGTTTTGAGATAAATTATAGTTTAAATAATCTCCATTTAATTCCAATTGTAAATGAGCTTGATACCAATCATTTTTTCCCCAATATCCATCTCTATTTTCATTTTGCGAACTATCCCACGAAAATTCTCCTAATGATTCATCTCTAACTAATTTTAGTTTCTTGCTTGTTACTCCACTAGAATCTTTTACATTAAATGCTCCAATTATTCTCCATGTTTCATTATTAAACTCAACATAATTTCTAGGCTCTGCTCCGGTATATCTTACATTTTTATCGACGGTTGGATCGATAAATAATCCATGTTTATTATTTATGTCTTTTTGTTGCAAAGTTGTTACATATTCTACAGCATTTACACCAGTACTTTCAAAATTTACTACTAACTTATTTGG
>CAKOIE010000010.1 GCA_934086395.1 uncultured Bacilli bacterium
CTATCAAAATCACCTTTATAATCAGTTTTTTTATCAAGAAATCTTATACCAGAAACTAATCCTTTTTTTGAAATTAAAATTCCTGCTTTATCATCTATCAACCATTTAACCGGTGATACTTCTAGCCAAACATAATCACCATTTCTATATTCAACACCATTTGAAAGCATGAATTTACCGCCACCACGATAAGAATTTGCTCTTATACGAATATATTCCTTTCCTTGATATTTGTATTCTTCATAGGTTACAGGTTTAAATCCTGTATTATAGTCATAATATTTTGCAGAATCAAATGTGTAACTTCTTCCTGTCTTATTCATTCCTCTATTATACTCTGACTCTAGTATATTTTGCATTCTTGAATCAGCAGCATTTTGAGGATATTCTCCGAATTCAACCTCTTCTGTTCCATTGTATCCACTCACTCTGTTCGGGGAGATTTTGGAAAAGAATACAGAAGATTGCAATGCTGGGCGAACAGCATCATCGCGTACATACCTACAGGAGTTGCCCCTATTACCATCTTTATTGACCACGTGGACATCATTATCACCATCATCAGATCTAGTCCAAAACCAACTAGTTCTACCAGTTAAAGATCTATCTTCATCTATAGTATTTTTACATATACAACTGCCAGTTAAAATACATAAATCTGTAATTGCAGCTTTTGTTCCATATTTGCTAATTACTTCTAATTGAGATTCATAACTTTTTCCCCATATTTGTTCTTCACTAAGTAAAGTTAATTCAAAACTATTCTTATTCATCCAATACCCCTCTTTTGTGTTGTATACTACCATTTCTGCTTAAAAATGTCAATAAAATGCGAACATAAAACACGAACATATGACTTGATTTTACCAACAAAAAAACTAAGATATTTCTATCTTAGCTTTTAATATTATTCATTATCGCTAGTTTCAGTAGTTTCTTCGTTATTTTCTGAAGCGTTTTCTTCTACTTCATTAACTTCAATATCTGTTTTTTCTTCATTATCTAAGAATTCTTCTTCTAATACCTCACTTGGTTCATCTGATAAAAACTCTTTTTCTAATGTTATATCTACATCAGCATATTGTCTTGCACCAGTACCAGCGGGAATTAATTTACCTAAAATTACATTTTCTTTTAAGCCTCTTAATTCATCAACTTTTCCTTTAATAGCAGCATCTGTTAATACTCTTGTTGTTTCTTGGAATGATGCAGCTGATAAGAATGAATCAGTTTCTAAACTTGATTTTGTGATACCTAAGATAATTGGATAACCTTTAGCAGGAACTTTACCTTCAAGAATAATTGGTTTATTCTTTTTAGCAAATTCTCTAATACTAACTGTTAAACCTGCTACCATATCAGTATCTCCAGCATCAGTTATTCTAATCTTATTAATCATTCTTGATGCAATAACTTCAACGTGTTTATCAGCAATATCAACACCTTGTGATTTATATACCTTTTGAATTTCTTTCAAAATATATTCTTGAGTAGTAATTGGATCGGTAACTGCAAGTAATTCTTTAGGTGCAATAATTCCTTCAGTTAATCTATCACCAGCATTAACTTCTGATCCTACTTCTACTCTTAATTTAGCACCATAACTTGTTGTATGTTCTCTAGCTTCATTATCGTTCATAACAGTTACTTTCCATTTACCAGAAGATTCTTCTATTTTAGAAACTTTACCAGTAATTTCAGCAATTGTTGCTTTTCCTTTTGGACGACGTGCTTCAAATACTTCTTCAACTCTTGGTAAACCTTGAGTGATATCTTCTTCTGATGCTACACCACCGGCATGGAATGTACGAAGTGTTAACTGTGTACCTGGTTCACCAATTGATTGAGCGGCCATAATACCTACAGCTTCACCTGTTTCAACTAGGTTACCAGTTGCTAGGTTGTAACCATAACATTTTTGACAAATTCCGTGTTCACTCTTACAAGTTAATACGCTTCTGATTTCAACTTTTGTAATACCTGCTTTAACAATCTTACTTGCAATACTTTCAGTAATTGCTTCACCTTTATCAACAATAACTTCTTTAGTTTCAGGATTGATAACTTTTTTAGCAGCATATCTACCAACAATTCTTTCAGCCATTGATTCAATAACTGAGCCATCACTGTCGTTGATAAAGTCTGATACTACTAAGCCAGATGTACAACCACAATCTTCTTCTTTAATAATTATATCTTGACCAACATCTACAAGTCTTCTTGTTAAGTAACCTGAATCGGCTGTCTTAAGAGCTGTATCGGCAGATCCTTTACGAGCACCGTGAGTATTAACGAAGAATTCGTTAACTGAGTGTCCTTCATAAAGTGATGTTAAAATTGGAATTTCTACTGCATCACCGTTTGGTTTAGCCATTAATCCACGCATACCTGCCATTTGGGTAAATTGGTTTAATGAACCACGGGCACCAGATGACATCATGATGAATATTGGGTTAGTCGGATTATTTGCAGCTATATCTTTTAATTCTGCTTCTACTTGACTTCTTACTTCATTCCATACAGCACATACTGAATTATGTCTTTCTAAATCAGTAATTAAACCTCTTTGGAATTGTTTATTTATTTTATTAACCTTTTCTTGACCAGCAGCAATATATTCTTGTTTATGTTGACTAGTCATAATATCCATAATACTGAATGTGATACCTGAAATTGTAGAATATTTAAATCCTAAATCTTTTAATCTATCTAGCATCATAGATGTTTCAGTTGTTTTATAACGTTTAAATATTTGAGCAATTATTTGTTGTAATGTCTTTTTAGCAAACGCTGGTGTTAAAGGCATAGCTTTAATTGCTTGAGGAATATTTGTTCCCATTTCTAAGAAATACTTGCTTGGTGTTAATCCTTCAATATTGTCTTTAGTAGGTTCATTAATAAATGGATAAGTATCCGGTAATATTTCGTTAAATAATAATTTACCAGCTGTTGTAACTAAATATTTATCTTTAACATCATCTGCAAATAATTTATATTTGAATGATCTAACTGGAAGAGCAATTCTTGTATGTAAAGTTATTTCTCTTCTTTCGTAAGCCATTAATGCTTCATTTGAGTTTTTATAAACTTTACCTTCGTTTGGTTCTCCAGCATATTCTAATGTAATGTAATAGTTTCCTAATACCATATCTTGTGATGGAGTAACAATTGGTTTACCATCTGAAGGTTTTAAGATGTTATTAGCACCTAACATTAGGATTCTTGCTTCTGCTTTAGCTTCTTCACTAATTGGTACGTGAACTGCCATTTGGTCACCATCGAAATCGGCATTAAATGCAGCACATACTAGTGGGTGTAATCTAATAGCTTTACCACCAACTAATTTTGGTTCAAATGCTTGAATACCAAGTCTATGTAATGTTGGAGCACGATTAAGCATAACTGGATGTTCAGTAATTACATCTTCAACTACATCCCAAACACAGTCATCTTTATTATCTATTAATTTTTTAGCTCCTTTAATGTTATGAGCTAAGCCTCTTTCTACTAAACCATTAATTACATGTGGTTTAAATAGTTCTAAAGCCATATCTTTTGGAAGACCACATTCATACATTTTTAAATTTGGCCCTACTACGATAACTGAACGACCAGAGTAATCAACACGTTTACCTAATAAGTTTTGACGGAAACGTCCTTGCTTACCTTTTAACATAGAAGATAATGATTTTAATGCACGATTACCAGCACCGCTTACACTTCTTCCACGTCTACCGTTATCAAATAATGTATCTACTGCTTCTTGTAACATACGTTTTTCATTTTGAACAATTATTGATGGAGCACCAAGCTCTAACAATTTCTTTAAACGATTGTTACGATTAATAATACGACGATATAAATCGTTTAAATCAGATGTTGCAAATCTACCACCATCTAATTGAATCATTGGTCTTAAATCTGGTGGAATTACAGGAATTACGTCTAATACCATCCATTCAGGTTTATTTCCTGATGTTTGGAACGCTACTAAACAGTCTAATCTCTTAACTAAACGGATACGTTTTTGACCAGTTGCTCCGTCTAATTCAGCACGTAATTTTTCAATTTCTTTATCAACGTCTACTTCTTTTAATAATTTTTGGATTGCTTCAGCACCCATACCTACTTCAAATGAATTACCATATTTTTCATAATATGCACGATATTCTTTATCTGATAGGGTTTGTTTTTTCTCTAGTGGAGCTGTTCCCGGATTAATTACTACGTATGATACGAAATATAATACTTCTTCAAGTTCTCTTGGAGACATATCTAGTACTAATCCCATTTTTGATGGAACACCTTTGAAGAACCAGATGTGAGAGCAAGGTGCAGCAAGCTCTATGTGTCCCATACGTTCACGACGTACTTTAGAACGAGTAACTTCTACACCACATCTATCACAAACTACGTTTTTATATCTTAATCTTTTATATTTACCACATGAACATTCAAAATCTTTTGTAGGTCCAAAGATTTTTTCACAGAATAATCCATCTCTTTCTGGTTTTAATGTACGATAATTAATTGTCTCTGGTTTTTTAACTTCACCAAATGACCAACTTCTTATCTTTTCAGGGCTAGCAATACTAATACGAATACCTTTAATATTATTAACTTCCAACATTTTTATTCCTCCACTTCTAGATTTCCGTTTTCGATGTCTTCTAATTCTTCAAAATCAGGTTCTTCGTCATCGAAATCTTCATCTTCTTCATCATCATCTGAATAATCATCTTCTAGATTATCTTTTAAATCTGCATTTACTTCAGGTCTTCTAAAGTTTTCAGGAAGTGGTGCATCTTTTTTATGGACTATATCACCAGTTTTTGCATCTATTTCATCAATAGTAATCGCATCTGATGCAGCATCTTCTTCGGCTTCTAATTCTTTTAATTCATGAGCAACACCATCTTGGTCGATCATTTCAACATTAAGTCCTAATGCTTGGAATTCTTTAATTAATACTCTGAATGATTCAGGCATTCCAGCACCTTTTGGAGTTTGTCCTTTAACTAAGGCTTCATATACTTTAACACGTCCAACTACATCATCTGATTTAATTGTCATGATTTCTTGTAATACATGAGCAGCACCATATGCATATAATGCCCAAACTTCCATTTCTCCGAATCTTTGACCACCAAACTGTGCTTTACCACCTAATGGTTGTTGTGTTACTAAACTGTAAGGTCCAGTTGAACGAGCATGAATTTTATCATCTACCATGTGATGTAATTTGATCATGTACATAACACCTACAGCAACACGGTTTTCAAATTTTTCACCAGTACGTCCATTATATAAATCTGTTTTACCATCTAAGTCCATACCAGCTTTAGCCATTTCTTCTTTAATTTCATCAACTGTTGCACCATCGAATACTGGAGTTGCATATTTAACACCTAATTTTTTACCAGCCATTCCTAAGTGTAACTCTAAGATTTGTCCTAAGTTCATACGTGATGGAACACCTTGTGGGTTAAGAACAATGTCAACTGGAGTACCATCTGGTAAGTATGGCATATCTTCTTCTGGTAAAATAAGGGAAATAACACCTTTATTACCGTGACGTCCTGACATTTTATCTCCAACTTGAATCTTACGTTTTTGAATTATATAAACACGAACGATTTTTGAAACTCCAGGAGCTAATTCATCAGAATTTTCTTTTGTATAAACTTTTACGTCATGAACAATTCCGTCAGCTCCGTGAGCAACTCTAAGTGAAGTATCTCTTACTTCTCTAGTTTTTTCACCAAAGATTGCATGTAATAATTTTTCTTCACTAGTTAATTCTTGCATTCCTTTTGGAGTAACTTTACCAACTAGAATATCTCCTTCATGAACTTCAGTACCAATTTTTACGATACCATTTGCATCTAAATTCTTACGAGCATCCTCTCCAACGTTTGGAATATCTCTTGTTATTTCTTCTGGTCCTAATTTTGTATCACGACAATCAATATCATAATGTTCGATATGTAAAGTTGTATAAACATCATCTTTAACTAATTTTTCATTTAATACAACGGCATCTTCATAGTTATAACCATTGCATGTCATGAACGCTACTACCATGTTTCTACCTAGTGCAAGTTCTCCATTTTGAGTAGCTGGTCCATCAGCGATAACTTCTCCACGATGAACTTTTTCACCCTTTTTAACAATTGGATTATGAGAAATATTACTTTCGGCATTACTTCTTTCGAATGATGCTAAATAATATTCATCTTTTCCTTTAGCGTTTTTAATAACGATTTTTTTACCATCAGCGTATTCTACTACACCGTCGGCTTTAGCAACGATTGTTGATCCTGAATCTCTAGCAGCAACGTATTCAACACCAGTTCCAACGATTGGTGATTCTGGTCTTAATACAGGTACTGCTTGTCTTTGCATGTTTGAACCCATTAGGGCACGTCTTGCATCATCGTGATCTAAGAATGGAATACAACTTGTTGTAATTGAAACGATTTGTGATGGTGATACATCAATATAGTTAACTAAATCTGATTTAACCATAACTGATTCACCATTAAGTCTGGCAACTACTTGTTCATCAACAATATTATTATTTTCATCTATATGGATTGTTGATTGACTTATGTAATAGTCAGCTTCTTCATCAGCAGTTAAATAAACTACTTCATCTAAAATATGTTTATTTTCTACTTTACGATATGGAGTTGTAATAAATCCATATTCATTAATTTTTGCATAACTTGCTAGTGATGTAATAAGTCCGATGTTTGCACCTTCTGGTGATTCGATTGGACAAATACGACCATAGTGTGATTCGTTAACGTCACGTACATCCATTCCAGCACGGTCTCTCGATAAACCACCTGGTCCTAAAGATGATAGACGTCTCTTATCTGTTAACTCAGCAATTGGATTAATTTGATCCATGAATTTTGACAACTGAGATGAGCCAAAGAATTCTTTAAGTGCAGCTGTTACTGGTCTAATATTTATTAATGTTTTTGGTGTAACTGTATCTAATTCTTGAGTAGTCATTCTTTCACGAATAACTCTTTCCATACGAGCCATACCAACTTTAAATTGAGTTTGAACTAATTCTCCAACTTGTCTTACACGACGATTTCCTAAGTTATCTATTTCATCAATATTACCAATATTTGCAAGTAAATTTAAATAATAGCTTACTGCTGCATACACATCAGAAATAGTTAATCTTCTTTCAGCAATATTTTGGTCATTTCCAATAATATTAACTTTCTTAGTTGGATCTTTTTTATCATATACAACAACTTCTTGAATCTTGTTATATGTATCTAAATCTTCATTTATTGTAACTTCTTTAACGTTTAATCCATCAGCAAAGTATGGTCTTAATTCTTCTAAACGTTTTTTATCAATTACTTCGCCTTCTTTAGCGATTATTTCTTTACCATTTTTTAAGTTTTCAGCAAGTGTACAACCTAATAGCCTGTCTAGTACATTTAATTTACGATTAAATTTATAACGTCCTACTTTTGCTAGGTCATATCTAAATTTATCGAAGAATCTTACTACTAATTGATTCTTAGCACTATCAAGGGTAGCTGGTTCACCTGGTTTTAATTTTTCATAAATTTCAATTAAAGCCTCATCAGTATTTTTAGTACTATCTTTTTCTAATGTATTATTGATAAAGTAATTATCTTCACCAAATACTTCTTTGATTGCTTCATCACTTGATAATCCAAGCGCTCTTAAAAGTGTTGTGATTGTAACTTTTCTAGTACGATCAATTCTTACGTAGATAACATCTCTTGCGTCTAATTCAAATTCTAACCATGTTCCTTTATTTGGAATAACTTCTCCAGAAACAACTGGACGACCGTTTTTATCAATTTCACGTTTAAAGTAAATAGATGGACTTCTTACTAATTGTGATTGAATAACTCTTTCTACACCATTAATAATGAATGTTCCAGCTTCAGTCATCATAGGCATGTCACCTAAGAAAACCTCTTGTTCTTTTACTTCACCTGTTTCATTAATGAAAACTCTTGCTTCTACTTTTAAAGGTGCTGCGAATGTAAGCATTCTTTCTTTGCACTCTTTAATTGAGTATCTAGGTTCATCAAAGGAATAATCTCCAAATTCTAGGGAAATATTTCCGGTGAAACTTTCTACTGGGAATAAATCTTCAAATACCTCTTTTATTCCTTCTGTTAGAAACCAATCAAATGATTTCTTTTGAATATCTAATAAATCGGTTAATTCGTAATTATTAGATGTTTTTGAGAATGTAATTCTCTCGGCATGATCGCCAAATTTAGCTTTTTTGTACGCCACTCATTTTCACCCCAAACAATATATTTTTTCAGCTATAACCGGACAAAAGCCGGCACAGTTCCAATCTAAATTATATCAAGTAAAAAAAGAGTTTGTCAAACAAATTCTTTTAATTATATCAATAAATTTAACATTTAGGTATATTTTATTTAAAATATTTACACATGGTTAACATTTTTTGAGTTTTTAAGACGATTTTGGTATTATTTGACTACTCTCTTTTACTTGTTTCTATGCCTTTTTGATTAATTTCTTCGGTTCTGTTGATTTTGTTATTTTTTCATAAATATATTGCGATTTTACATATTTTTTATAATCATTAATAGTTTTTATATAATCTTTAATAGCTTTTCTATATGATTCATTGATATCAATATTATCTTCTTCTTTTTGCCAATCATCATTTTCAATTAGGCTTAAATACTCTGTTTGAAGAAAATCATATTTTTCTGAAATCACCAGTTCATTTAATATATTGCTAAAACTTAAACCTTCGTTGAATTTCCAATCTTTAAATAAACCATAAAATAAATTATACAAATATTTAAAAAGTATTTTATTATTTTCTTCATTATCTTCCATATAAAATACTTTTGGTGGTAACATTATTGATCCACAAATTTTTACAATTCTACGATAATTTCTAACAAATTCATAGTTATAAATAGTGCGGGGTTTAAAGTTAATTCTTAACCCATTAAATTCTTCGGGCAATACGATTAAAACATTTTCACCTGTATAAGGTGAATCACATGATTCCTTTCCGAAGATTAATTCATTTAATCCATTATTAAGATATACTTTTGTTAAAACGACATTTAATTCTAAATCGTTTATATAAAGTTTTTTCGTTTTATCTGGTAGATATATGTTTGCTTTATTGTTTTCATTTATATCGCAACTGTTAAAAATGTAATCATTAAACTTATTTATATAGCAGGTTTCTGACAAAAATGGTAGGATATTGAAATTTATTTTATCTTTATATAATAGATAATAAAGCACAATCTCTTCTGATTCATAATACTGTCTCAATTTTATTAAATCTATTGAATATTGATTTTGTGAGGTAATATCTTGTTTTGAACTAGGATTGATACATAAACCAAAAACATATTTATAATAATCTTTTTTTAAAGCGTTTTTGCTAATCCAAGGCTCTTTACCAATTAATTTAAGAGGATGATCAAATGCTTTTTTATCAAAATACTTATCAATACCATCTACAAAATCTAACGATAAAAGTAATTCTACATTTGGAAAATATTTAATATTAAAATCATCATATATAAACATATTTTTATAAATTTCATCACTTTCTCTTAAATTGAAAATTTTCAGTAATAGGCTATAAACTTTATCACTAACTTTATTTGCTTCAAATATTTTTGATTGTTTTAGTATGAATGCTTCAGATTTACCTTTTATTATTTTACTATATAATATTAGTTCGTCTTTATTTGCTTTCTTATTAAAATACTCTGTGAAACCACTACTAATAGGGAAATAAGTATATACATTAAATATTATTTGATATAGGTCATTAAAATCGTCTTTAGTAATTAGATTTCGTCCATATTTGTAAAATAGAAGATAGTACATTTTAATTTTTTTAAGATTAGATATTTTTTCCTGTTGCTCCTTTGCATCAATTATTTCATTAAAAGCTATTTTATCTAACTGTTCTTTCAATTTATTTATTAAGTCTTTATTTTCATATATAAATTTATCTATTAGTATTTCCATGTATGTTATTTCATCTGCAATAGATATACTATCATCTAATTCAATTGATGAATTAAATAAATCTTTATAATCTTTCTCTACTTCGATGTATCTGTCATTTAATGCTTTTTTAGTGGTTTGATCAATATTTTTTGGATAGTTTGCAATGGCTTTCGCATTGTAATCAAATATTTGTTTATCAGCAATAACAAACATATTGTTTATGATATTAATTTGATGATCTAAGGCTTTTAATATGTTTATTTTTCTTTTACCTAAGACATATAATCCCATATATTTAGTTAAATATTTTCTATCTTTTCTTAATTCGTTTAAGGCAATATATTTATATTTTAAAGTGTTATTTATTTCAGTTATTTTCTGAGAATAATATGCTAGTTTTTTACTGTCTATTATTGAGTTAACGATATTACCGAAATGATCTTTATGCATAATATCCAGGGCTAAATCTTGATACATTTTTATTTCATTAAATAGTTCATTATCTAAGTTAATATAATTGTCTTCATTTTCATAAAATTTTAGATAATCTTCTTTTAAGTTACTAACATATTCTTGTTCTTTAGTAGTTAATTCTTCAAATGAAGGTATTTTTGAAGATGTATTATTAACTATTTCTGTATTAAATATTTTATTTTTCTTTTTAAATAAATTACTCCAAAACATATTTACCCCCCTTAAGTAAGTTATACTCTATCATATATAAAGAAAAAACACAAAATTATTTTTTAAGGAAATTATTCTTTAAATGAAATTTCGTGTTTTATATTGGCTTGATAATTAATATTCTGATATTCTATTACTTAAGGAACATTTAATTGTTTAGGTGATTACCTCTATTCTTTTAAAGAACGAGGTGATGGTTGTGAATAAGAAATTATTATATTTTATTTTAATTATAATTATTTTTATTTTATTCTATATTATTATTAAAATAAAAACACCATAAACACGGGGTTTTGGTGAATAAACTTTTTATAAGGTAATCACCCAACATTCCAAAATTAGGTGTTCCTTTTTTATTTTATGTAAGTTTTCCTTACACATTCATAATATCAAATTTTAATATTTTGTACAATTGTAATTTTTTAGGAAAATTTTATATTTTATTTTTATTTTCTATAAGGATTTTGAGAATAAATATAACTTCTGTAACGCATATTCTCATTTTCTTTTAATTGAACACTTATTTCATTTTCTACTCTTATATTATTTCTATATGCTGCTATCCTTGAACTTAAATAATAAACATATCTTTCAGCCATTGTTAATTGCTCATTAAAATATGAATCTCTCAGTTTACGATATTCGCTCTCGAAATCTGTTAATGATAAATTTTCTATTCTATTAATTTCACTCTTTACATAATTAAGTTCTTCAGCTGTTAATTTACTTATTATTAAATCTTCCAAAGACTCTATTTTCATAAAATCACATACTTTTATATATTCCTCTTGTGTACAAGTATTTGTTTCATACTTATTAAATAAATCGGCATATGTTTGATATTTAATATAATGGCTTAACTCAATTTGTTCAGATTCATTTAGTTCTTCAAATTTTCTAGACATTAAATAATTTTTTCTTTGTTTTTCAAATTTTGGCTCATAATTTAGCCAATCAATCCATTCTTTATAATCTTTTGTTACTGTTTTAGCACTACCATTTGATTTAGACATTTCTTGAACAAGTATTTTCCATATATTTGACATTAGTGTTCCTCCATTCGATATTATATTCTATAATAAAAATTGTTACTTGTAAAGTTTATTTCTTATTTGTTCTCTTTTGTATATTTTCATTAAATGAAAGAATTTTAACAGCTTGTTTAGCATCTATTTCAGTTAAACCAGTTGCATTATTCGTAATGACATGGCGATCTAATTTTAATGTATCATCGTTATCTAAAACTACATATTCAGTTATACCTAATTTTTTTAGTTTTACAGCTATTTCTTGAAGTTTATCTTTATATTTATTACTAGTTGTTAGACTTATAACATTCTTATCTAAACCATATTCTTCTAGTTTATTCATTAATATGTATAAATAGTCAGGAAATAAACGCCAAATAGATGTGATTATTATCTTAGCGTCTGTTTCATCTACTATATATTTTAAGTTATATAAACATTCATCATCAAATGGTTCAATCATATTATCACCATAAGTTATAAAAGATTTAATAAATGCGGTATGTTCATTAGAATTTAATACACCATCAATATCTAAAAATATTGCTTTCATCTTGTTACCCTTACTACATAATAGCCCTTATTTCTTTTTAATATTTCAGCATGATGTTCTTTATTTAAATCAGAAACAACTGTTTTAACACCATGATTGTTACGCATTACAAACCATAATTCTCCATTTTCAGTAAGATAATTGAAAGAAGAATTAAGGATTGTTAAATATACACCTTTACCTGCTCTAATAGGTGGATTAGTTATAATTAAATCATATTTATCATTGATTTTATCATACATATCACTTACAAATACGTTTGCTTTTACCTTATTAGATTTTATATTCATATTTGTTAAGTGAATAGCTCTATTATTAACATCAACCATATCAAAAGTTATATTTTTTAACTTAGATAACATTATACCGATAAAGCCTACCCCACACCCCATATCCAATCCTTTAACATTATCTTTACCATATTTTATATATGTTTCTACTAAAACTTTACTTCCTTCATCTATTTTATCTTTAGAAAAAATTCCTAAATCACTTTTAAATTTGAATGTTTCATTATTATAAGTATAGTAAACATCTCTAAGTTCACTTCTTAAATTTTCATTATTATCAAAATATTGCATAACTAACCTTCTATATCTTAAATTGTATATTTATGATATCCTTTCTTTTTTAAATATTTATATGCTTCTAATACATTATCATCTATTTCTATTTTAGGTAAACCAAATAATTTATAGTGCTTTAACATAAATATTTCACCAACTATTTCATTTATAACATCTGTTTCAGACATATTATTTTCTTTAACTACTTTATTTATGTACTTTCTTAATGAAAGATTAACTGATGTTACTTTGCAATCAATATTATATTTTTGACAGATTAACTTAGTTCTTTTTAAAGCATATGGCTTATGAACAATTATTAAGTTGTTATAATTTACCATTTTTAAAGATTTTCTAATGTTTTGTTTAGTTGTTTTAGCATGTTCTTCTAATACTATTTTAGCATTATTAATACCTAATTTAAGAGCATATTCTTTAAACCTTTTTGCTTCACTTATTTTTATTTTACCAAGTGTTCCTTTTCCTTTATATCCACTAAAAATTATTGTTTTAAAGTTATATTTATCATCTAATTCTTTTACTACTTCAACGATTGTAGTATCAATAGACCCACAGCCTAAGATAACATCACTTTTACTAATACTATCTTTAGTATTTAAATAATTATATATAATTTCTACTTTATTTAATATTTCTTCCATGTATATTATTTTAACATGTTTTTAATAAAATTTATATATTTCATTTTATTTAATAAGCATTTTTGGCTTGTCTATTTGTTTTGCTTCGTTTTTAACACAATTGAATAAAGCATTCTTTGATCTTTCATCTTCTGCAATAACTTCTTTAATTGGTACCACTACCATGACATTTTCTAAATCATAATTTATATTCATTACTTTAGTTGAAGCTAATTGTTCGCTTTCATCTCTAATATAAATGTTCATGTCAACATCATTAATATTAGTAACATTTCTTTGTAAAATATAAACATTTAAATATCTAAACTCTAATTGTTTTGATATAGATGGTAATACAATTCTTAGTCTAGCTGATAATCTTTCTTCATTGTTAATACTTTCGATAAGTTGTTGCTTTGTAATATTTGATGATCTATTCATCCAAATATTTAGCACTACCTTAGCATCAACAATACCGTATTGTTTAGAAAGTTCTTTAACAAAATCATATAAATTAACTGTTAAGGTATCTTCTAACATACTATCATGTTCTTGGACTAATGTATTAAGTTCTTCTTTTAGTTTATTTTGGGATTGCTCAAATTCCTCCATTAATTTAGCAATTTGCATTTTAAATCTTGTTTTTCTTTCTATTATTTCAGATGTTTTATTTTGAATTTCAACTTCTTTTGCTGTGATGTTATTTATTTTTTCAATATTTTCCATTATTTCTCCTATAATTTTTTTATAACTCTAATAATTTTGGTTTATCTTTTATTTCTTGTTTCCTTAAACAATTAATAATAGCTTGTTTAATTATATCGTATTGACAGACATAGTATACTGGTAATTCAATAAGTACTTTATCTAAATCATAATTAATTTGAATGGACTTACCTAATAAATTATTTTCCTTAAATAATCTTAATAAACAATCGTCTTTACTGTTTTCATCTCTTTTCATTAAATGAATATATGCTAAACAAAAGGTAAATTCATTATTTGAATTAAAATATTTTCTATAATTATCTAATTTTATTGTTATATTACAATTTAATCTGTCAAATTGATCAAATGTTCCTTCAATATTTTCTTCACTATATTTTCTAAAATCAGTAATAGGCATTTCAACTATAAGATTAACTTCTGGTTTAATTTTAGTTGTCTTTGTTAATTCATTTAATAAATCAGCTAAATTAATTATTACTGTTTTATTTTTTGTATAATCATATTTTTGATTGCTCAATTCTTCTATTTCATTTGTAATTATTGCTTGAGATTCATTAAAATCTTTGGTTAATTTTGCAATATATGCTTTAAATGATTTTTCTCTTTCTCTTTTTTCATCTTGCCTTTTAGCTATTTGGCTATTATATTCTTCATAGGTTTGAATTAATTCTAGATTTGTCACTATTATTCCTTCTTTCAAGTTCAATTTTAGTTTACTATATATTAATATTTATTTTCAATAAATTAGAGTAAAAAAATAAAAGTTAATCTTCTTTATTAACTTTTATAACTTCTTTTCCCTTATAAAAACCACATTTAGTGCATGCTCTATGAGGTCTAATTGCTTCTCCACAATTTGGACAACTTACTACGTTAGCAGCAGTTTTCTTTAAATGTGTACGACGCATTCTTTTTTTAGTTTTACTTGTTCTACGAAATGGAACAGCCATGGTATCACTCCTATTCTTTAATTATTCACTTACAATTTCCCAGCCATTTCCTTTTTGGCTTTCTAATTTTGCTCCCTCTTTAGTAACTCTAATGGGAACTTCCAAGATAACATTTTCCCACAAAATGTCTAATAAATCAAGATAAAAATCATCTTTTAAGGTATTTTCTAGAATTTCTTCTTCTATATGGGTATTAATTGGAACTAGAACATCTTCTAAAGTTATTGCACAAGGCATTATTATTTCTCCATCAATGTCTAAATCTAATTCAATATTATCTTCATAATTTACTTTAACTAAACCTTTAACATGCATTCTATTTATTTTTCTAATATTTAATTTTTGATAATCTATTTTAGATAAATCTAAATCAGTATCTATTTCCAATTTTTTAAATGCATATAATTTTCTTAAATCTAGTTTCATTACATCATTTGATTCATTTGACGCATAACTTCTTTAACTTGTTTTTGAGATGGTTTTCTACCCATACTACTCATCATAGTTTCAATCATTTTTTCATTAATTGGGGGATTTTTCTTTAAGTATTTTTGCATAAAATATCTTGCTAAGAAGAAACCAATTACAGCACCGATTAAAAGTCCTACGACTACAAGTAAAATATCATGTAACATTTGTAAATCACTCCTTACGTTTTTAATTATACTATATATTAACTAAATTAGATAGATAAAAATAGTCTCCTTTTTCAAAATCAATTAAAAATAAGTTAGGTATATCTTCTAAATAGTCTAAAAAATATGGGGTTATGGTATTAGTTTTTAAGATCATATAACTATTATTAACAATTAGTTTACTTGCTTCATTGGTATAATAACTATTAAATGTATGAACACTGTTAAAAAGATTGTAGCCATCTAACTTGCTCATTTTACCATAAATATATTTATTTAATTCTATTTTATTATATTTATCAACTAAACTGTTATATTCATTTTTTAAATAGGTAATGTTTTCTTTGGTACCTAGTTTAATATTAAGTAATGCCTTGTAAAGATTATATGGCATATTTTTAGTTAATTTATAATAATCATTATTAATTTTAAAAATATAAAAAGTTCGCATTTGTTATCACCGAACTTAATATATCAATTTTTTATTTATTATTTTGTCGAATATTGTCAGTCTTTAAGTTATTTTCTTATTTTTTCTTAGAAGCTTTTTTAGTAGTTGTAGTAATTTCTTCAAATTTTGCTTCTACTTTCATATTGCTTTCGACAACTGTTTTATTTGTTACTTCTTTACCATTAGAGTACCATCCAATAAATTTTTTACTTTCCTCTGTTGGATTTTCAGGTAATTTGATTGTTTCTCCTTTAACAACTTTTATTGTTTCAAATGTTTCGTTATTGTTTGTAAATGTGACTGTAAATGTCGTTTTTACAAAGAATAATGAGTAGATGAATATCAATGTTAAAATGATAGAAACCACTAATGTTAATATACTTATTTTTTTCATTATTATTTAACCTCCTAAGTTAATAGTACTATATTATTCTTTAAAATTAAAGATATAATCCATTATTTTGACTTCATCACCACGTTTAGCACCTAATTCTTCAAGTTTTTCATCAACACCCATTTTTTTAAGCTTATAGGCAAAATGCATAACTGATTCGTCTTCAGTGAATCTAGTCATTTTAAATAATTCTTCTATTTTAGGCCCAGTTAATACCCAAATATTATTTTCTCTATGAATTTCAAATGGAACTTCTTCTTCGTATTTATATATTTTTTCAGTTGTTGTAATTGTTGGTGCTTGATTATCACTTTCTTCGACTATTTCACCTAGTCTTTTAATTAAAGCATCTAATCCTTCATTATAAACAGAACTGATGGGATATACTTCTAACTTAGGATATTTTTCTTTAAATTTAGCTAGGTTTTCTTTAGATTCTGGTAAATCCATTTTGCTAGCGATTACAACACTTGGTTTCTTAATTAATGATTCATCATATTTAGCAAGTTCATTGTAAATTGTTTCATAGCTTTCTAAAGGACTAAATGAGTTTTCTCCTGACATATCAATGATGTGAGCAATTACTTTAGTACGCATAGCATGTTTTAAAAATTTAAAGCCTAGTCCTACTCCTTCTGATGCTCCTTCAATTAATCCTGGTAAATCAGCAATTATAAATTCTTTACCATAAGTTTTTACAACTCCTAAATTTGGAGATAAGGTTGTAAAATGATAAGCAGCAATTTTAGGTGAGGCATTTGTTATAACACTTAAAAGAGTACTTTTTCCGGCTGAAGGAAAGCCAACTAATCCAACATCAGCTAAAACTTTAAGTTCGCATTTAACAAGAAGCTCTTCACCGGGAGCGCCTAACTCACTCATACGAGGTGCTGGATTATCGTGCGTTGCTAAAGAACGATTTCCTCTTCCCCCACGACCACCATGAGCGATTATTTTTGAACCAGAAATTAGATCACATATTACTTCATTTGTTTCAAGATTGGTTACAACTGTTCCTTCAGGTACTTTAATAATGACGTCTTCTGCATTAGCGCCATTTTGATTGCGACCTTTACCATTAACTCCTTTATCGGCTTTTACTGTTTTTTGAACCTTTAGGTCAATTAAGGTTTTTAATGATTTATCAGTTGTAAAAATGATATCAGCTCCTTTTCCACCGTTACCACCATTTGGTCCACCCATTTCAACAAATTTTTCTCTTCTAAATGAGGTACAACCATCGCCACCTTTGCCGGCTATTAATTTAACTGTTACTTCATCTACAAACATTTATATCACATCCTTTTTATATTATTTGTTATTAATTTATTTTTATTTCTTTGCTTGGCTATATATATTAACATATTTATTACTTTAATTCAATGATAGTACATCCTTCATTTTCACTGGAAATATATATTTTTGAGATTCTTTTATCATTTTTAAATCTTAGATGTAGTTCTTGTTTTAATATGCCTTCTCCTTTACCATGCACAATTAATATTTTTTTATGATTTAATTTTAGGTTATCGTTAATAAATTCATCGACAGGAACGTATATCATTTCTCTAGTGTATCCGTGCAAGTCAAGACTTGGTAAGATATTTAAAAAGGGGCTACCTTTATACATTGGAAGCCTCTGCATTTGTATTATTAATAGATTCTTCGGCTTGTTTACTTTCTATTGTTTCAGGTTTTGCTTCTACTTTAATTGAGCAAGCATCAAATATTTCTTGTTTATCTAAAATGTTATCAATTGTGCCTAGTTTTTCAGATGCTTTATAACAAGCCATATTGCATATTTTGCCGATAACATCCATATCTAAATCGCTAATTATTCCGTAACAGAACGCGCCTAAGAATGCTGCTTCCATCATTAAATTATCAACTGGTTTTACTTCGATTTTAGGAATATATTTTACTTGACGATCTTTAACATAAAGTGTCCCATGATTAAGTAGGTTTAAAGTATATTTAGCATTTTCTAAGTCTTGAATTTTTTGCATTACGTCAACAAGTGTTTTAGATTTATTGTAGTTTATATCTATTTTAGTTAAGGCACTAGCAAAGTTTTCACTGGCAACAACATAGGCACATCTTTTAGATAGATTATAATATTCTTTTGATACTACATTAGCAAGCATAATCATTTTAGCGTTTGGATAGTTATTTGATGCTCCAATTGCACCCGCCATATCTGTTCCATCAACAATTATATAATCTGGATCAAAATCAAATTTATGTTTTGTTAGAAATTGTTCATTATCAAATATGATATTAGTTCTTGTTGCGTTAGATTCATTAAGAACACTGTAATTTTTGTTGGTTTTAGTTTCATAATTTACTTCAACAAATTTAGTATCAATATGATATTCTTCTAGTTTAGATTTTAATTTGATGCCTTCTTCTTCACCACCAACTACACCTGAATAATAAACATTTATTCCCCACTTGGCAAGCATACAAGCAACATATACGCTTATTCCTCCGTTAGAAATAATTCTTTTTGTTATTTTTTTATCTTTTCCTTCTAATGGGAAATTATCCACTATTTCAGTAACATCTATTCTTGGCTTTCCTATCACAATAACATTCATTTATATCCCTTTACTTTCTATGAATATTATAATATACATTGATTTTATTAACAAGAATTATTTTTTAATTAATGTTTTGTGCTTTTCTATTTCTTTGGTCATTAAAATTTTAATTTGATCTTTATTTTTTATAATATAATCAGCTATTATTTTAGCTAAATTATTAACACCTTTTAGTGTTTCAACTTTCTTATCAAATAGACTATTAATTTGTATAACCCTTGTCTTATCGTTTGAATCATTTATAAACATTATTCTAAAAATTTGTGAAAGATTATTATATTTATTTTCAAATAAAGCAATTATTAATTTATAAAAATAGTAGTATAAATCTTTATAATCTAAATCTAATATTTTGTAATTATGAATTAATGTTAAGTGGCTGAAATAAAAATCATATTTGGATTTAGATGCTTTGTGAATATTAAATTTATCTAAATTAGAAGGTAATATGATAGTTATATGAGGACACTCTGATCTTAAACCAATTTCATCACTCATTATATTAATATTTAATTCCTCTAACTTATCTGGACATTTTATCTTAATATTTTCGGAATAATCAAATGTTACAACAACTTTATTAACACTGTTTGGAAGTGTGATTGTTTTGTTTAGACAATAATTTTTAATATAACTATCAAAAGGCTTGGTATTAAAATATTTAATTCCTTCTGGTAAGTTATTAAAAAATATTTTATCTTTATAAATCTTTCTAAATATTTCTAACTCATCTATAACTTCATATATATTATAATAATTGTATGGCCCAATATGATCTTCTAAACTATATATTTGCTCTTGCAATGGACTATCAATATTTAAATACATACCAAAAAGCAATTTATAAAATGAATATTTTGTAATATCTCTATCAAGAATATCATATGAAAGAGTAAATAATATATCTGTTAGGTCATAATTTTTCAAATTTACTATGGTACTTTCAAAGAATTGTTCTAAACCATGTTCATAATCCATTAGAAGTAATAGTTTTAAGCAATAATCATTTAGTGATTGACGACAATAATAAATTTCATCAAATTTAAAATAATTTTTATCAGCCCAATTAATTAATTTATCTTTTGAAATATTGGCTGTTTCAAACATTTTTGATTTTCCTAGTTTAAATATTTCTAATTTTGATTTTACAATTTTTGTATATGTTGATTTTTCTTTGCTAGGCGGTAATGAGTTGTAATATTCACTAAAGCTACAGTTTAATGGAAAATAAGTATATACATTAAATATTATTTGATATAAATCTTCAATGTCTTTATCATCAATTAAATTTCTACCATATTTATAGAAAATATTGTAATAAATTTTGATTCTCATTAAATTATCAATTATTTCTTGCTCAATATTTTTATCTTTAATTTCACTATTAGCAATTAGATCAAGTTGTTCTTTTAACTTACTTATTAAACATTTATTTTCATAAACGAATTTATTTAATAATATTTCCACGTAAGTTAATTTATCGTCTATTGGTAAATTTTTATCTAAATTAATTGACTCATTAAATAAATCTTGATAGTCACTCACAACTCTATCTAATCTTCCTTTTAATAATTTTATTTTTTTGTACTCATCAAGGGATTTTGGATAATTTGCAATGGCACAAGCACAGTAATCAGTTATTTTTTGATTTGATATAACTAACATATTGTTTATGATATTAATTTGATGATCTAGGGCTTTTAATATGTTTATTTTTCTTCTTCCTAAGACATATAATCCCATATGTTTAGTTAAATATTTTTAGCTTTTCTTAGCTCATATAACGCAATATATTTGTATTTTAGAGTATTGTTTAATTCAGTTATTTTATGAGAATAATACACTAATTTTTTACTATCTATTATTGAACTTGCAATATTACCAAAATGTTCATTATGCATAATATCTAAAGCTAAATCTTGATACATTTTTATTTCATTGAATAGTTCTTTATCTAAGTTAATATAGCTATTTTCAGTATCATAAAAGCTTAAATATTCAATTTTTAGTTTGTTAACATATTCTTGTTCTTCAGGTGTCAATTCTTCAAATGAAGGTATTTTAGATGAGATATTATTACCTATATTTGTGCTATAATTTTTCTTTTTAAATAAGTTACTCCAAAACATATACATTCCCCTTAAGTAGGTTATATTCTATCATACGTAGGGAAAAAACACAAAATTATTTTTTAAATGAAATTCCGCATTTTTTTGACCTAACATCTAATAATTTGGTATTCTATTACCTAGGGTTTTAATATAAAAACACCATAAACACAGGAGGTTTTGGTGGTCCTAACTATTAAGGTAATCACTTAACATTCCAAATTAAGTGTTCCTTTTTTATTTTATGTAAGTCTTACTTACATATTCAAGTTATTAAAATTTCTATTAATTTTCAAGATACTTTCTATATTTTATACTTTAAATGGTGCATTTTGCTTAAATTTTAAGATAAAACTATTAGGAGAAAAGTTAATATTTTTAAATGAATAATTATATAGAATTTTTAAATCTGACAGCATTTCAACCTTATTTTTAATATTTAAACAATTGTTATATAAAGTGATAAATTCACTATCAGGAATATTGTGGATATTTGAATTGATATAATTTTTTGCATATTCCTTATCATTATATATTCTCTCAATTTTCATAACAGGCAAATCGATTATTCCATTTATTTTAGCATATAAGTTTCTGATTTTTTCTAAAACGATGAAATATACTGCATAAAAACTATTATTATTTATTAAGGATTCTAAATCTTCAATCCTGTTATTAATACCAAAAATGCCAAATCTATCATTATCAGATAAAGTATGTTCTATTTTTGTATCATAGGCTTCTTTTGCAAAATTAATTAATTCTTTAACTTTTCCTTCCTTATCATAATAAATTAAACATGTTGCAAATTTAGTTAAATGGGATGGATCATTATTTTGAATTTCTTCTTTAATTTTTTGATATATTGTTTTTAAACTTTCAACAAAATATTCTATTCTTATTCCATCTAATACGCAACTTCCACAGTCTTGTGTATCATAATTATCTTTAATAATCATCAAATCTAAATCAGATAAATTATTATTCATATTTCTTACATAACTTCCATAAACGATTATGCCTATATAATTATTGATTTGTTCTTGGTTAATAAATTTATCTATATATTGTTTTATGTTTTCATTAATCAATTTTATCACTTCTTTGTTTCATTATTTTTTTTCCTTTACTAATCATTACAATGGCATTTTATTTTATAAGTATTTTTATATTATTTTGTTGATTTAATGTTTTATAATATCTTTCAATTAATTCATTTGCTTGTTCAACAGTCTGCAATCTAATTTGTTCTTGAAATGTTTCGAGTGAATTTAATTTTTTCATAATATCAAATATTTGTTGATATGATCCATTGGGATTAATTTGAATTGCTAATAAATACAATAGATTTAAATGACATGTTCTTAAACATTCATCACTTATTAAATTTATATCTGAATTGTTAAAACTTTTCCCTCCTCTAACGTAACTGGTTTTAAATACTTCTTCAAACATTTGAGTTTCAATAGTTTGTCTATTGTACCCTAATAAATAAAAATTAAAATGTGAATCTTCTACTAATTCTTCGAGTATAACAAACTTATTAGTTAAGCCACAATGAACACATTCTACCTCATGAGCTGTCCTATAATAATCTGTTGAATCCATTCCATAATATTCTTCGCATTCTTTAAGTTTAACAAATAAGTGATTACATTTTCTTATTTCTTCTTTTCTTTGTAACTCTAATTCATATGAAGTTTTTCTTAATTTTCTCATACACTGACTAAAATCATCATTTATTGGTAGTTGTTTTAAATCAATTTCGTTCATAAAGCCTCCTTTATTTCATTAATGGATATTTAGAAAGTATTAACTTCTTAGCACTAGGTTGTCCTTTAGTTATAGCTGTTTCAAAGAAGTCTTTTCTTACTTCTTCATATCCATTTTGATTTTTACTACTGTTATAAGGATTTAATATTGTGTATTTTTGCCTTAATTCACTTGTTAATAAGTGATTATGTAATTCGAGACAAAATTCATTTAAAGTCATATTTGGTTTATTAGGAAATCGATATTTATAGTCACTACTATCAAATTCACTTTTAACATAATCATCAGCACAACTTGTATAAATTTTTCCTGTTTCTATATTTCTAAACGTTTGATATTCAGTTTTATTATCATTAAATGGGACAGGAAGGCGATAATAATCAGTTTCTTCATAACATATTTTACATTCTAACATATAATTGCTTGTATGTACTAATATACTATTTGTTTCGGTAATTTCGATATTTTTTAATAATTCCTTTATTATGGACCACGTATCTTCGATTTGCATTCTTTCAAGATTCATTCCATTAAGTTTTAGATATTCTAAAACATTATCTTCTTTTAATAATTGGTTAATTATTGTTCTTCTTTCTAATTCTTGATTATACATTTTCTTTAATTTTATTAATTCTTCTCTTTTCATTATTAATCCTTTACCAAATAATCAATATATTTTCTTCTTTCAATCATATTTAAATCAATTTTTAATTCATTCATTAAATTTAATAAGTTGTATGTATCTTTTTCAATATTATCTATTTGATTAATTACTTCTATTTCTATAAATAAACCAATGCTTTCAACATTATCAAATGAAAATTCATACTTATTTTCATATACGTAGGTAGTTCTTTCTTTAACAATTGTTCCTAATTCATTAACATTTAATTCCTGTAGTATTTTATTTAGATTATTTAAATTATCAATTAAAACATCATATTTTTCATAATAAGAATTATTTATTTTCTTTTTTAAATTAAAAATACACTTTCCATTTTCATTTCTTGTTCTTAACCAACTATTTTTATCTTTTAAACTATAATAAGTATCAATTTGTTTAACAGCATTTTTGGATTTTGCTGTATTTTTTACTAAATTTAATATTCTTTCATGTTCGCTTTTATCTACTTTTAGTTTTATTTCTATTTCATTATTATTTAAATTAATGTAATCATCACTTATTAAATAATAGAAACTTTTCTTAAAGTAATTTGATATTTTATAAATCATATTCAAATCTGGTGTTGTACGATCGTTTTCCCAACTAGATATTGTTTTTTCAGATATATGCAAAATATCAGCAAGTTCACTTTGTTTTAAATTATTTGATATTCTAATATTTTTTATTTTTTCTCCTAAACTTTCCATGTTATCTCCCTTTCATTTACATTTTATCATAAGTTATTTTAAATATTGCTCTATTTTATGTAGAGTTTGTTCTTTAAATAAAAAAACTGCTAGATTTTTCTAACAGTTTAGACTACTTATTTTTAATTTTATTTATTAATAGCCCAATAAATGGAAATAGAATTATTAAATATACATATGGATATTTAAAATTATAGAATAAATAATTAAAACCACATAGTATACCTGCAAATATAATCAAAAGGATAAATATTTTTTTATCAAAGAAATTCATTGCAGCAATTAAAATTGTACCTACTAAAAGAATTACTGCAAGTGCATAAAATACATAAATTATATTATTTAAAATTGTTTCGTTATTATCTGTTTTAGTTTTGCGACTATCTTCAACAGATTTTATTTGTTCTAAAGCATCTTCGTTAGAATTATTTAAATTTATATCTATTCCAACATAATTTTGTGGTAATGTCATTCTTATATTAAATTCAGTTACCTCATTAAATTCACCATATATTCCGACTTTTTCTTTGTTCTTATTTTCTAATTCTTGAAAAACACTATTCTTTCTTGGACCATGAATCCAAATGTTATATAAGTCTAAATCTTTTTCATTTATTGGATATGGAGTTATAACTCTAACAATTGTTTTATCAGCGTTTAAATTTAAATTTTTAAATGTATAATTAAGTTCTTTTATATCATTATGCTTTACAACAACGTTATTTACGGTATATTCGATATAGAAAGCAATTTCTTCTTTAATCGGATATAGAATCTTTAAATCTCCAGTACCGTCTTTGTTGTCATGATAAGAATATCCTTCTTTTGTTGGATTTTTCAAATCAAATTCTTTTAAAGCGCTTGTTTCGTCTCTATTTAAATTATTTATATCAATTTTGTCAGTTAATTTAAATGCAGATACTTTATTGATGCTAATACTATGGGCATTGTAAAATGATGATCCTTCATAATCTACTTTTGATTTTCCATCCCAACTACTTGTTCCAAAACTATAATAATTAAGTTTTCGATTTAAGTATTCAGCATTTCCTTTTACTAGGATTAATTCTTTTACCTTAATAGCTCCTGCTATTTCCACTTCTGTATCAATAATATGTGTTGATACTTGTAAATTATCAGCAAATACGGATAATGGGAATAACAACATTATTAAAAATATAATTATCTTTTTCATTTTTACCACCTTACGTAGTTAATTCTATCATTTATGTTTTATGATGTAAAGAGCGAACAAGTAAATAAATACCGGGAAATAAGATAAGAGTTTCTATATGGCTTACAATGATAAATAAATAATGTAATATGCCATCGATAAATAATTCATTTAAATAAATAATATAAAACATTATGCTATAACTGATTAAAAATAAGCTAATTATTATTTTTATTATATTTGTCATATTACATTATATTTATACATAATGAATAGTATTAATAATTTAAAATTTGATTTTTTTTAAAAACTAGCAAAAAATAATTGCACTATAAAAATATTTATGATATATTTAAGAAGTGTTAAGGATCTTTAGCTCAGTTGGTTAGAGCATCCGGCTCATAACCGGGCGGTCGTAGGTTCGAGTCCTACAAGATCCACCATTTTTTTTGCAGGTATGGCGGAATTGGCAGACGCGCTAGACTTAGGATCTAGTGGATACATCCGTGCAGGTTCAAGTCCTGTTACCTGCACCAATTGAAATAATTAAGGTTGCTTGAATGAGCAACTTTTTTTATTTTCTATAAATAGAAAAAAGATAAACAAATTAATGCTTATCTTGTAACATATTTAATAAATCAATTTTAAACATATCTTTTTCAGCGTTAGCTTTACTAATCATTACACCTTTATAAGTTGTTAATTCAGCCATATGTCCTTCTAATAATATATCTGAAGGTGTAATAGTATCTAACATAATAACGTTTTCTTTTTTATAAACAATATAATGCAATTTAATATCACCATGAACTTGACTAAACATATGGTCACTTTTAAGTTTTAATTCGTATGTTTCTGTTCCTTTAGCTTTATTTTTAGAAACTAATTCTCCTAAAAAATTACCTTTTCTTAATTCTGGATAAAATGAAAAGTTTAACTCTTTAAAAGCAAGCATATTATATTTTTTTAATGCTCTTTCTAATTTCTTATATTCATTTTCATTTATATAATCTAAGATATATCCTTTCATTTCTAAAACCCCCATATCCCTTATTTGTACTTGTATTTTAGCACACATTTTAAAAAATGTCAAATCATTTGTTCGTAAATTGATGTTTTGCTTAGCTATTTTTGTTTTATTATTCTTTTTTCTTTGCTTATTAGGTCTATTTTATATCTTATTAATACATATACAAAAAATCTTATTGCTTCGTCATAAGATATCAAAACGTATGAAAGTATTCCCATATTATTACCATTACCATTGATTTTAATTTTTGAACGATCTAAATGTGCAATAGTTCCATTTTGAAATAAAATTGACATATTGCTAAATAATTCAAGCCAAACAGTCATAAAATTCATTTTACGTGAATATCCAAGTGTTGCTAATCTACTATCTTCATCATCTATAATATCTATAATTGGCCTAAATATTTTTTTTAAATAAATACACATTTCTGATTCACTATAATCTAATATTTCCTCTCTTAAGATGAACATTTTACCTATTTTCGCAAATATTTTTTTAATGTAATCATAACTCATAATTCCAGTTTCTTCGTCAAGTGTGGCATATTTCACTTGATATTTTTTTACAATGGAACTTATATCAGAATCTATGTCATATTTGTCATTATAAAAATTCATTTTTAATGGATTAATAGGCAACAATACTTTGGTATGCATTACATTATCCTCATTAGCTAGATCTGAGGCAATTTGTATATTCATTGTTTCAATGTTGCCATTTATAATCAATATTCTATCGTCTTTTTGTGAACACATGATATCTAATTCATCTATATTATTGTTAATAATTAATGCTCCATTACCATAATCATAATAATTTATTAAAATATTTGTATCACTACTTAAAATATTTTCTGGAAAAATATTAAAATCAATATCATACAAAGATGAATATAGTTTAAGGATTGGCTCATATGCTTTATAATCATTAATAATATTAATTAATAATGTATAATGTCCTCTCTTATTAGCAGTAGAATCAATACTTATATTGTTTTTTGATAAATAGTTATTTACTCCTATTAAGAGCTTGTAGAAATCTTTTATAGATAAATCACGTCTAAAATAAGTTACATAAATAGACTTATCAACAAAATAATCATCAAATCCATTTTCATAATCTAACGATAATAATAACTTTAAATTAAAATTTATTATCTTGTCTACAATTGAAAGGTTATCAAAATAGTTAAAATAGGAGTTAGAATAAATGTTAGAAGAATTTTTTGATATCCTCCAATAATCTCTATTATATTTTTCTAATATAGTTATTATATTTTTAACTATGGCATCTGAATATTGTTTATTTCCTTTAAATATTGCTGATTGTTTCATATTTAATATAACTAATTTAGAATCAATTATTGACTTATAAAATTCTTTTTCATTGTTATCTGCAATAGAATTATAATATTGACTAAAATTAAAATCGTTATGTAAAGGAAAATAAGTATAAACATTGAATATTATTTGATATAGGTCTTCAAATTCTTCTTTGGTTAATTTGTTTTTATTGTATTTATTAAAAATGTTGTAATACATTTTGATTTTCATTAAATTATTTATTATTTCTTGCTGCATAGTTTCATCTTCTATTTCACTATTCACAATTAGATCTAGTTGTTCTTTTAACTTGCCTATTAAATCTTTATTTTCATATATAAATCTATCTATAAGTATTTCAATATATGCTATTTTATCTGTGCTTGTTAAATTATCATCTAAATTAATTGTAGTGCAAAATAAATCTTTATAATCTTTTTCTGCTTCGATATATCTTTTTGCTAATTCTTCCACGGTTGTTTCATCTATATGTTTAGGATAACTGGCAATCGCACAAGCATTAAATTCAAATATTTTTTGTTCTGTTATGGCATATGATAAACTAGTCATGTTCATATAATGATCTATAGCTTTTATTATATTTATTTTTCGCTTTCCCAAGACATATAATCCCATATGTTTAGCAAGGTGTTTTTTATCTTTTCTTAGTTCTTTTAAAACAATATATTTATATTTTAATATATTATTTATTTCACTGGTTTTATGAGAATAATACATTAGTTTTTTACTATCTATAATTGAATTTGCAATGTTTCCAAAATGATCATTTTGCATAATATCAAAAACTAAATCGGGATACATTTTTATTTCATCAAATAATTCTTGATCAAAATCAAAATAATTATCTTCTGTTTCAAAAAAATTCAAATATTCTTCTTTTAAATTACTAACATATTCTTGTTCTTCACTTGTTAATTCTTCATATGAAGGTATATTAGAATAAGAATTGTTTGCTATATTCTGATTAGACTTATTATTTTCTTTATCTTTCTTTTTAAATAAATTACTCCAAAACATATACATTTCCCTTTTATTAGCGTTTATTTTAGCATAAAGCCAAAATTTATGCAAACATATTTTTGATTTTTGCTTATTCTATTGATATTTTTATCTGTAATTTTATTTAAAATATTTATACTTTATATTATTTAAATAAAATAATGATTTTACCTTTTCATTATAAATAAATTCTTTCTTTAAACTTTTTTTATAACTATTAAGATCTTTTATAAAATATTCAATATAAATTTTATAAGCTTCTATAATATTACTTACTTCACTAATTTTAGTACTTATCTCATGAGTTTCCTGATAAGAATGTTCTACATTGTAACCAACAGAGAATAATTGATTATCTTTATCTAATATCGTTAAATTATGAAATAATTCATAAAATATATCTTCATAATTACCTAATACTTTATGCTCTAATTTTAATATACTTTCATAAAACAAATTAAATAAATAATCAAAAAGCCATTTGTTATTTTCATTGTTGTCTTCCATGTGAAAAATTTTATTTGGTAATATTATACTCTTACTAAATTTTCTGATAGAAAGTAAAAAATCATAATCATTTAATTTGTAAGATTCAAATTTGTCGTAAACAATACTTGTGAAGTTAGATGTTTCTGGAAGTATGATTTGTATTTTTGGATTGTATAATAGAGTATCTTTTTCTATTATTATTTTTTCTAATTGCTCATTAGCATAAACTTTTATTAAATTTGTTTCATCTATTCCAATTGCATATTGATTTAAATAAAGTGTTTTAGTTCTACTTGGCATGTATATGTCCATACTTTTATCTTTGTTTTGTTTGCAAGATTCTCTACGATAATTTAAAAATTCACTTAATTTACAATCATTTGATAAATGTGGCAAAACATTAAAATTTATTCTGTCTTTATACAATATGTAATAAAGCTTTATTTCATCTTGATCATCATAAATTGATAATTCACTTAAACTTTTTGGCACTTGTTTTTTTGATTCATTAATTTCTTCGTCTAAATTTGATTTGTTACATAAAGCTAAAGCATATTTATAATAATCTTTTTTTGATACATTAGGACTTATAAAATAATCTCTATAATTAAATCTAAAAGGATCAAAAACTGCTCGTTTATCGAAATACTCATCAATTGCGTCTACAAAATCTAACGATAAAAGTAAATCTACATTTGAAAAATCTTTAATACTAAATGTATCATATATAAACATATTTTTGTAGGTTTCATCACTTGCATTTAATCTAAAGATATTTAACAAAATGTTATAAGCTTTGTCATTTATTCGATTTGTTTCAAATATTTTTGATTGTTTTAATATGAATGCTTCGGCTTTGCTTTTTATTATTTTACTATATAGTTTTGTTTCATCATCATTTGCTTCTTCATTATAATATTTTTCGAAACCATTATTGATTGGAAAATAAGTATAAACATTGAATATTATTTGATATAGGTCTTCAAAGTCTTCTTTGGTTAATTTGTTTTTATTGTATTTATTAAAAATGTTGTAATACATTTTGATTTTCATTAAATTATTTATTATTTCTTGCTGCATAGTTTCATCTTCTATTTCACTATTTGCAATTAGATCAAGTTGTTCTTTTAACTTGTCTATTAAATCTTTATTTTCATATATAAATTTATCTATAAGTATTTCAATATATGCTATTTTATCTGTGCTTGTTAAATTATCATCTAAATTAAGTGAAGAATTAAATAAATCTTTATAATCTTTTTCTGCTTCAATATATCTTTTTGCTAATTCTTCCACCGTTGTTTCATCTATATGTTTAGGATAACTGGCAATTACATAAGCAGTAAATTCAAATATTTTTTGTTCTGTTATGGCATATGATAAACAAGTCATATTCATATAATAATCTATTGCTTTTATTATATTTATTTTTCGCTTTCCCAAGACATATAATCCCATATGTTTAGCTAGGTGTTTTTTATCTTTTCTTAGTTCTTCTAAGGCAATATATTTATATTTTAATATATTATTTATTTCACTTGTTTTATGAGAATAATACATTAGTTTTTTACTATCTATAATTGAACTTGCAATGTTTCCAAAATGATCATTTTGCATAATATCAAAAACTAAATCGGGATACATTTTTATTTCATAAAATAATTCTTGATCAAAATCAAAATAATTGTCTTCAGTATCATAAAAATTCAAATATTCTTCTTTTAAATTACTAACATATTCTTGTTCTTCAGGAGTTAATTCTTCATATGAAGGTATTTTAGTATAAGAATTGTTTGCTATATTCTGATTAGACTTATTATTTTCTTTATCTTTCTTTTTAAATAAATTACTCCAAAACATATACATTTTCCCCTTTTATTAGCGTTTATTTTAGCATAAAGCCAAAATTTATGCAAACATATTTTTGATTTTTGCTTATTCATTAATTATTATTAAATAATTGTCATATTAATTAATATGAATAAAAGTATTAGTGGCCAACTATTTGATGTTGAAAAGGAAAATATTATTTGGTTAATATATCTTTTTATAATTGGAGCAAATTTTATTAGTAATTATTTTGAAGAAAAATATCTTTATACGGTTGAAGAAAAATATCGTAAAATTTTTAGATATATCAATATTCTAGTTCTTTTTATTGCACTATGCATATATATTTATACTACTTATGTAACTTATAAAAACACAAAAAAAGATTCCCCAACTTATAGGAAACTTTTGCTTCTTGCAAGTATATGCATTTTAATTGGTGGCGCTATCTATTTATATGTTGAAGTATATAAGAACGCTAATCCAGAAATTGATATTATTTAAACATATCTTCTAGGCTGTCACCACTACTTACGCACTTACCTTCGCCTACTTTTTCGCCGGCTTCATAGTCTTCACCCATTAATTGACATCCTGTTTTAGTCATAGCATCTTTTAAGTATCCGCCAAAGTATGAAACAAGACCTACTACTAGTACAGTAACTAATCCAATTATAACAACGTATTCTACTAAGGCTTGACCATTTTTATTTAAATTTTTCAACCATAATCACCTTTACTCTATCTATTTAAATTATCTTATTTTTTTGATTTTTTGTCAATTATTATATATAATAACTTTGAGGTATTTGATGAAAATTGTAAAGGCGAATAGTTTTATTAAAAAATTCAAGGGATTAATGTTTAAAAACAATATAGAATATGGAATGTTTTTTTCTAACACTAATAAGATACACACTTTCTTTATGAGGGAATGTATTGATATATATGGATTAGATGATGATTATGTTGTTAAAGATATTTGTTTTAATGTAAAACCTTGGAAAATTGTATTTTTAAAGAACTCTAAACATGCTTTAGAGATTCCAAGTAGTAGTAATTACAAATTATCAAAAAATGAGAAAGTAAGATTTTAGGAGTTTTACTTTATTTTTTTAGTTTTTTTTGCTAAAATAATCGTGTTATGAAATGGGGCGTGTAGTTTTATGAAATTACCAAATATTAAAATATTAGATGAATCAAACAAAATATTAAGACAAAAATCAGCGGATGCTATATTTCCACTTGATGATGAAACAAAAAAATTAATTGATGATTCTTTAACTTATTTAGAAATGAGTCAAATTCCAGAATACTCTGAAAAGTTTGATTTAAGACCAGGAATGGGGTTATCTTTTGTTCAAATAGGTATTTTAAAAAGAATTTTTGTTATATCTGAAGAATTAGATGATGGAAAATTTAAGAGATATGTTGTAATTAATCCAAAAATTATTAGTAAAAGTGAAGAATTAATTTATGTTGGTGAAGGTGAAGGCTGTTTGTCTGTTAATCGTGAGGTTGAAGGAATTGTTCCAAGATATGCTAGAATTACTGTTTCAGCATTTGATGAAAATGGTAAACCTTTTACAATGAGAGTTCGTGAAGATATATCAGTTGCGTTCCAGCATGAAATTGATCATTTAGATGGTATCTTGTTTGTTGATAAAATTGATAAAAAAAATCCTTATAAAAATAAAGATCTAATGAGAGAAATTTAAACTCTTATTAGATCTTTTAATTTATTTTAATCTTATAATATCTTGAATTGTTATATAAATCATTAGTAACATTAATAACATAAATCCAATTGAATGGAATATATTTTCTACCTCTGGTTTAACTTTGCTTCCCTTAATTGCTTCTATAACAACAAATAAGATTCTACCACCATCAAAGGCCGGAAATGGGATTGCATTAATTACGGCTAGATTTATACTTAAGTAAGATGTTAAATATAATAGTTGTCTAAATGTTCCAGCACTTTTTACTACTGTATACATTCCAACAGGTCCAGATAACGCAGATAATGATAATTTACCTTTTATTAAATTTAAAATTATTAATAACATAGTAGATACGATACTACCTAGTTTAACAAAGGCATATTTTATGCTTGAAAAGAAACCTCTTATTTCTTCACTACTGGCACCAATACCATAAACTTTTGTCTCAGTTCCATCTTCGTTTATTTTAGTTACAGGAGTAACTTTATAAGTTTTAATTGTTCCATCTTGTTTTTTAACTTCAAATTCAGTATATCCTTTATCGTTTTTTAAACTCATTATTAAAGTCATTTTATCCCAGGTATTAACTTTATAACCATTAACTTTTTGAATTGTGTCCCCTACTTCGATACCTGCTTCGGCTACGGGATAACCTGCTGGAACATTTCCAACTATCGATTTTTGTTCGGTATGTCCCCAAATAAGTGATTGAGCAAATAGCAAAATAAACGCGGTTATTATATTCATGGTTACACCCGCAATAAGAATTAAGAATCTTTCCCATTTTGAACGATTACACATATATTCGTTCTTTTTTAATTTTTTAGAATCTTCATCTTCAATTACTTCTCCAGCCATAGCGCAAAATCCGCCGATAGGTAGTAATCTAATTGAATATTCAGTTGGATCATTTTTCTTTTTTCTTTTAAATGAATAAATTTTAGGACCCATTCCAATAGCAAATTCACTAACATAGACGCCAATTTTTTTGGCGGCAATGAAGTGTCCAAATTCATGAACAAAGACCAAAACTCCCAAAATAAGTATTAAATATATAATTGATAATATTGTTGAAAACATTAAATCCTCCTATAAATATTCTATAAATATTATAAACATAAATGACACAAATATTAAACTATCTAATCTATCAATGATTCCACCATGTCCAGGTATTAAATTGCTGAAATCTTTTATACCATAACTTCTTTTGATGGCACTAAAGAATAAATCTCCAATTTGAGCAAATATAGTCATTATTAAAATCATAAGTATTAATAATAATGTATTTGCTGGAGTCCCAATAAAATAAATGTAATAAATAGCTGTTAAAATAGTTGCAACAATAGATCCTGTAAAATATCCTTCCCATGTCTTTTTAGGCGATAGTTTAGTTGCTTTGTGTTTACCAATAAATGTTCCACCAAAATAAGCAAATGTATCGGTTAATATTGGAATTAATAGCATTAAAATAAAGTATTGTAAGGAATAATTTCTAATTAATATGAAGAAATTTAATCCTAAACCTATTAATATTATGAAGGCAAAAAGTCTAAATGCATCCATGGTTGTATATTTACCATCTACTTGATAGAAAATAGCAGGTGTTAAAATTAATAATAATGTTGCTGCTATTAATCTAAAGTCAAAACCGTTAATAAATAAATTAATATCATAATTGTTGTAAATAATAATTAACAAGGCAATAAATGATAATATTTTAACAAGATTAGGATATTTATTTAATTTCATTATTTCATAGTATGACATTAAGCCAACTATTCCTACACTTAATATGAATGGTTTATTGCCTAAAAAAACTAGTGGTATAACGATAGCAAGCATTACAATTGCACTTATTATTCTTTTTTTCATTAGTTTCCTCCAAATCTTCTGTGGCGATGATTATATTCATCTAGAGCCAAATCAAATTCATGTTCATCAAAATCTGGAAAATAGACTTTAGTGAAATATAATTCAGCATAGCTAGCTTGCCATAACATAAAGTTTGATAGTCTATATTCTCCACTTGTTCTAATTACTAAATCTAGGGGTGGAATATCTTGATATAAATATTTGCTGATATTTTCTTCAGTTATTTCTTTGTTATCTTTAATTAATTTATTACAGGCGTCAACTATTTCTGGTTTTGATCCATAATTAAAGCAAACATTTAAAGTACCTCCAGTATTGTCTTTAGTTAATTCGGTTACTTTATCAATGCAAGCTAAAACTTTATCAGATAAATTTTCTCTTCGCCCAGAAAAAACGACTTTAATATTATCTTTAGCTAAGTTCTTTAATTTATTATTAAATGTTGCTATAAGTAAATCCATTAAATAGCTTACTTCTTCTATAGAACGATTAAAATTTTCAGTAGAAAAAGCATAAATACTTAAATATTTAATTCCTTTATCAAATACATATTTAGCAAGGGAACATATACGATTTGCACCGGCTCTATGTCCTTCTAATGATTTCATATTTTTTTCTTTGGCCCATCTTCGATTTCCATCCATGATAATACCAACATGAGTTATTTCATTTTCCATTTTTTCACATCCTAATAAAATTATATAATTAAATTATTATTTATGCAAAATATATTTGGACTTTTTACAAAAAGAAAATGGATTTTACTCCATTTTAAAATTTTAATTTTATTTTGAAACTAATTTATATAATGCTTTATATGGAAGGGTTGCGCATGTTTTGCGGCTTTCTTGTTTATACATTTCGTCAAACGCGAGTGACTCATTCATTTTATCTTTATCATAATCTTGCTCATTTATCATGTTGTTAAAGTTATCTATTATAGCTAAAGCCTCTTCTTTAGTTTTACCAATAATTTCTTTTAACATTATAGATGTACTTGCTGTTGATATAGCGCAAGCTTCTCCATCAAAGTAAGCATCTTTAATGATATTTCCATCAAATTTAATAAATATATTTATATTATCAATGCATGATGAATTATTAGCGTTTGCGGTTTCAAAATCTTCTCCTTTGGTTTCTTTATGAAAAGGATTACTATAATTATCTAATATTATTTCTCTTCTAACTTCTGGTTCCATTAAATCATTTCCTTTATTATTTTATCTTTATTTGATAATAGTTCAACTAAACTATCTATTTCTTCTTTAGTATTGTAAAAATATAAACTTACTCTTACGGTATTTTTTACACCAGTTGAATGTTTTAATATTTTAGCACAATGATTACCTGCTCTAACACAGATATTGTATTTATTTAAATAATAAGCAACATCTTGACTAAAGACATCTTCTACATTAAATGCAACTATTCCACTATCAGCTTCTTCATTAATGATTTGAATATATGGTATTTTTTCTAGTTTGCTTATTAAATATGATTTTAATTTTTGTTCATATATACTGATGGTATCCATTCCGATTTTTTCTAGATAATCAACTGCTGCACCTAGCCCAATAACGCCAGCAATATTAGGAGTTCCTGCTTCTAATCTCTGAGGTAAATCTTTTAAATATACTTCATTTTCGTTATCAAAAGATTCATTCATTCCACCACCTAAAAGAATTGGTTCAACTTCTTCTAATAATTCTTTTTTACCATATAAAACACCTACTCCAGTAGGGCCACACATTTTATGACCAGAAAAGGCTAGAAAATCAACATCACTATCCTTTACATCACATTTACGATGAGGAACGCTTTGAGCACCATCACAAACCACAAATATATTGTTTTCGTGAGCAAGTTTGCATATTTCTTTCATTGGTCTTATATCACCAACCACGTTTGTTATTTCAGCGAGTGATATTACTTTAGTTTTAGGTGTAATTGCCTCTTTTAAATTTTCTAAGGTAACATGAAGGTTTCCATCTAGTTTAACCCTTTTTATTACAACGCCATATTTTGTTGCTAATCTAAACCATGGCATAACGTTGCTAGCATGTTCGGCATCAGAAATTATAACTTCATCTCCGGCTTCTAAATTATTTTCAAAGAATCCCTTTACAATTAGATTTAGACTTTCAGTTGCTCCACTAGTAAACACTACTTCATCTGGATTTGCATTAATAAATTTGGCTACTTTAATTCTAGCGTTTTCATATTCAACATCAACTTTATAGCTTAAACTATAATCTCCTCTATGGGCATTTGCACAATATTTAGTATAGTATTCATTCATTTTGTCTAACACTACTTTGGGTTTAAAAGTTGTTGCACCATTATCTAAATAAATAACATTATTCATAAGTTCTTTAGGAAAATCATCACGATGCATAAATATTTCACCTCCTTGAATTTAAAAATTCTCTAATTTTTGTTTTTAATTCTTCATTATCAATAACACTTAATAAATATCCTTGAATTATTAGTTTTTCAGCATTTTCTTTATTTATACCTTTGCTCATTAAATAAAATACTTCATCTTTATTAATATTTCCAATGGCATTTTCATGATTAGCTATGATTTGACTTGTTTTAATATACATGTTTGGTTTGCAAATAACTTTACCATTATTAATATTTATAATTTTAATTTTTTCATCCAATATATTGTTATTATTATTTTTTAATAATGTTCCGTCAATGTCTACTTTAGATGTTCCTTCATTATTAACTCCTCTTACATTTACTAATACATTTGATTTTTCTCCTGTATAATTAATGTTTATTTTTAAATTGTAATTGGTATTATTAATATATGAATGATTAAAGACTAGACTCGAATTAGTTCCAATGTAAATATTTATTTCGTTATTATCATCTATAGCATCTATAAAATAATTTATAGTTAAGGATGAATTATCTTTTATTTCTACTGTTTTATTTCCTAATGATTTATTAAAATAATTTATCTCTTTAACTACATCATTATCTACTAATATTATATTATCTTTTTTCATTTGCATCTACTTAATTAACCTAGATATTTTTATATCCTTGGTTTTCTATTTCCTTTGCTAGGGATAAATCACCTGATTTAATAATATGGCCATCTTTCATAATATGAATGTTACTCGCGTTTAACATATTAAGAAGTGGTTCATGATGAGTTACTAATAAGATTGATGCTTTGGGATGAGTTTCTAAATATTCGTTTAAACTATTTGTTACTGTTTTTAATGAGTCAATATCTAAGCCACTATCTAATTCATCTAAAATAATTAAGCTAGGTTCTAGCATCCATAAGTGTAGAAGTTCGTTTTTCTTTCTTTCTCCGCCACTCATTCCTTCATTAATTCCACGATGAATAAAACTTTTAGGAATATCTAATTTTTCACAAATAGATGTCATTTTTTTATTAAAATCAAATATTGATATTGGATTAGGATTATTTTCATTTAATCTTAGTCTTAACATTTCCGCATTTGATACGCCAGGTATTTCAATTGGGTTTTGATTTAAAAGATAAATTCCTAATCTTGCACGCTCGCTTACATTTAGTTTTAATAAGTCAGTATCATTATAAATGATACTACCACTTGTTACTATATAATTAGGATCGCCCATAATAGTTTTACATATAGTACTTTTACCTATTCCATTAGGCCCCATAATGGCATGAACTTCTTTTTCATTTATAGTTAAATTAAAATCTTTTAATATTTCTTTTTCTCCAACTGATACATTTAAATTTTTAATTGTTAGCATGATAAATACCTCCGAAATTATTTTACAATAATCTAATAAAAACTACAAATATAGTTTTAATATTTGTAGTTTTATCTGTGATGTTTTTCGCTATTTTCGGGTTTAAATTCAGAAATCAATCCTTTATTTTTAAATTCGGCTATTAACACTGCTTTAATATCATCATCCATTTTAGCAGAACTGCATAAGTATTCAAAATCATCTAGTGTTAATTTACCAGCATTTTGTGAGTAATCTGAAATTAGCCCTTTACTTTTATATCCTATTTCTAAAAGCCTTTTTGTATGTGAATCCAACTTCATTGTTTCACATAAAAAATTAAAATCATCTAATGTGACTGCATTATTATCTTGTATTCTTTTTTTAATATCATCAAATTTAGAATATTCTGAAATTATTTGAGGATCATCACAATTTAAAATAAATGCGTCTCTATCACTTAATTCACCACCATTTTTTATTTTTTCTAACAAATCGTCAGCTTCTTTGGTAAAGTTTATACGATTATTAGCAAATAATTCGTATTCTTGTTTAATTGATGCAATCGCTAAACTTTTAAGATCATCTTCAGAATATTTATCTTTGTATTTATTTTTTAATTTGTCTAATCTTTCACTTATGTCTAAATTAGGATTGTTGTTTATTTCCTCTATACTTATTGTTATTTTCTGCATATTTCATTCTCCTCTTTTATTAAATTATAACAAATAAATTTTGAAATTTAGTGTTTTTTCAAATGTTTAATAAATCTTTACACTGTTATTTATGATAATTTTCTTTATTTTTACTTATAATTTTGATATCTTCGTCACAATAATATTCTTTATAGATATTTTCATAATCTGATGCTAATTTGTTATTAAATGTATAACAGTAATTTAGTAGTTTATAAAATAAATTTTTAACTTCTTCATCTTTTGCAAATGATAAACTTAAGATGGAATCAAATAGTTTGCTTATAGTATGTTCACTAGTTACATGATATTTTATGATTTCTTCAACTTCTTCACTAAGACTATCTAATTGTTTACCAGATATTTCAATTAGGCCATTTATTAGTTCCTTTATTTCTTGAAAATCATTTTTCATACTTACCTCACTATTTTCAATTCCAAGAATATGCTTTTGCTAATATTTTTAGATATTTCTTTGGCAAATTTGATAGCAGCAGTGATTTCTTTGTCATTCATCCTGTAAAGCGCCTCACAGCTCCTCCTACATAGTTTAATAATTGAGTTTTGATATTCCATATCATTAATTTTTAGCATAAACAATCATTTCCTTTAACTAATTATAACATTAATATTTGTTGACTTATATAATAATTTATTTTTTCATAATACAAAAAATTTGTTTTATCTAATTACAATATTTAGCAATAATGATTCGATGTCAATTGTGTCGACACATTTTTAACACTAAACACTTTGTGAAATCATTTTATTTCAAATAAGAAACGTCAATTATTTTTTTACCAATTTCTATTGTATTTCCTTATTTTGAATGATTTTTAACTTTATATTATTTCATTTTCTTAGTTCCTTTTTCTAATTCTTTTAAACTTGTCTTTGGAGTTGGTAAAATTTCAGGCATCGTACCACCTAATCTTTTAATACTATTTCTTACTTCTTTACCTACTTCATAATGAACAGAATTAGCAGTATATTCATTATCTACTTTATCTCTTTTTAATTTAGCATCTGTTTGAGCAATTCTAAATATGTTATCTGCAAGTTCTTCACTCCCCATATTATCTAGAATATCTTCTCTATATCTTAATTTTTTTCTTTTAAAAATATCATCTGCTGTTTCACCATTATAAAGACCTTTATATCCTGCATTGTGAAATCTTGCTAAATCTTTTACACCACTATTAACTGCAGTCATATTTAAATTATAGTTTCCTTTTCTTATTTGATTTCTTCTATATAATCTTTTCTCATCTTCAGTTAGTTCGTTATATTCTTTTTCATTTAATTCTTGTTTTCTTGTTTGAATAGCAAAATATGTTTGAGCAAGTGCTATTATTTCTTTCTTGGGATTTCCATTCATCACGATTAAATAACAAGCGTATCTAGATAATTTGTAATCTATAATATTTCTTGTTGTTTTAGATCCTATATTAACCATTTTGCGGTACAACGCAAAATGATCATCTACGTTATTTTTACTTTCTTTACAAGCTACTTTAGCTCTTTCAATTAAATCATTTATACTTCGCCACTGATAATATCCTAAAATATTTTGTAATTCCCTTGCTAACCAATATTCATGGTTATTTTCATCTATATGTTTAATATCTTCAAATACTTTTTCTGTATATTCTTTTATTTCATTCATTTTATCAATCTCCTTTCTGCGGACTACAAGTATCAATTTTTAATTTATTATTTTTAATCTTAAACATAATACTTCCATTCTCATCTGTTCTATATATTTTTGAATGTTCTAGATTATTTAATACTTCTTTATTTGAATGACCATACCTATTATTCTTTGGGGTGACATACGTTTATGCATATAAATTTGAGCAAAAAAGATTGAAAATTAAAATTCAATTATTTTTTAAAATTTTAATGTTTTAAATTAATTTTTTTGACTTTTTATGATTTCTTTGTTTGTTTTTATTTGTTTAATTAAATCCTTAAACTTTTCAACTTTTTTAAAAATGTTATCATATCCTATACATTAAATCATATTAATTCGTATTTTCTAGCAATTATTCTATCATCAGAGCAATATTTAATTACATATTCATTGTCTTGCTTACAAATAATAATTCCTACAGTATCATTTTCTTCAATGGTTTTTATATTTTTATCAATATAATTCATATAAGTCATAATCTGACCAGTATGTTCCTTCTTAAGTTCAGTTACTTTTAATTCTACAACTACATAACACTTGTATTTAATATTATAAAGCAGTAAATCAATATAATTATATCTATCATCTAATTTGATCTTATATTCGTTATCAATAAAAGTGAATCCATTACCTAATTCTTTTAAAAACGTTGGAATGTCCTCAAGTATTAATTTTTGCAGTATTTTTTCAGATATAATTTCTTTTTTATTACTATTTCTAATATGAATAGGATTTTTAACAAAGTCTATTATTCTTATATCATTCCTACTTTTCAATTTATTTCTTGTATCAGCTGGTATTCTTTCATACTCATTAGATTTTATTTTATTTCTTAATTGCCTAACATCTAAATTATAGATTTCACATTGATTGACATAATATTCTATTTTATTTATATCATCAAATGATAACATTTCATACCAATGACTCCATGTTAACTTTCCCGACAATGTCGGGACTTTTTCAATTATATTATAAAATTGTTTAATTTTATATAATAGTGATGCCGTATATTTTTTACCAAATTTATTTGTTAATCTTTTAGAGTAGTCCTTTATTACATTTTTTCCATACTTAGTATCTACATTTTTAAGTAGCTCTCCAACTTCTAAATATGTTTTTATTTTTTCCTTTGCTTTTGAATAATCTTTTACATTTTGATATATTTCATGATTTAATATCTTGTTTTCTATTTGTTGATATGTTTTATCTATTTCGTCTATCATATTACTCCTTTCTATGGACTACAAGTCTCAATTTTCAATTTATTATTTTTAATCTTAAACATAATACTTCCGTCCTCATCTGTTCTATATATTTTTGAATGATCTAGATTATTTAATACTTCCTTATTTGGATGACCATACCTATTATTCTTTCCAATACTAATAATGGAATAATTTGGATTTATTTCATTTATAAATTCTTTACTACTACTTGTTTTACTTCCATGGTGTCCAATTTTTAATATATCAATATTTAATATATTATATTTTTCTAATATATCCTTTTCTTTATCTACTCCAGCATCACCCATAAACATAAATTTATAATTATTTATTAAATAAATACTATCTCCCATATGGTCAAAGTCTCCATGTGATGACATACATTTATACATATAAATTTGAGTAAAAAAGATTGCAAATTAAAATTCAATTATTTTTTAAAATTTTAATGTTTTAAATTAATTTTTTTGACTTTTTATGATTTCTTCGGTTGTTTTTATTTGCTTAATTAAATCCTTAAACTCTTCAACTTTTTTAAAAATGTTATCACATCCTATACATTAAATCATATTAATTCGTATTTTCTAGCAATTATTCTATTATCAGAGCAATATTTAATTACATATTCATTGTCTTGCTTACAAATAATAATTCCTACTGTATCATTTTCTTCAATGGTTTTTATATTCTTATCTATATAATTCATATAAGTCATAATTTGTCCAGTATGCTCTTTCTTAAGTTCTGTTATCTT
>CAKOIE010000011.1 GCA_934086395.1 uncultured Bacilli bacterium
CTCGCAATTTAATTTTACTATATTTCTTCTAAAATAAAAAGACTATTAACAAAAATTTCTTTTGTCAACAGCCTGAATAGGAATTTATTTCCTATTTTTATTTTAAAAAAAAAGATTTAATTATATTTAATTAAACCTTTATCGACTTCCTCTAGTGCTCTACCTAACTCTTTTTTATTATGGTATTCATTAATTGGAAGTTGGTAGTGTCCAGTTTCTTTCATTTGGATACTTCTTTTCGCAACGATATGAACTAATTTATATTTTGAATCAACATAATTTAGTATTTTATCAATTGACGGATATAGCATATTTATCTCTCCTCTATGTTATAAATATACTACATTTATTATTTAAAAAATATATTTTGATGTATAAATGTACATTTATTTTACAATATTTATTTATCTACATTTACAACTATCATCGTATATGTTACATATTTCATCTTCTTCTGAACAAGTAAAACATGGTGTACAAGTATGATGATATATGTGATGGTTTATAATTCTAGTGTGAATTGGTTTTACATGTTTAACCTCGTGACATATTTCACGATGACACACTCTTTCACATGGGCATTCATAAATTGGTGGTTGCATATCAGGAGTCATCATTTGATCATTCATCATGTAATCGTCAACACATCTTTTTTCTTTCATAAAAAATACACTATCCTTTCTAGTGTATTTTATGTATATTTTTATTTTAGGTTATCTTTTACTAAGATATTTTCCTCTATATTCGTTTTCAATATAATTTGTAGATGCTTGTTCTTTTTGTTTCTTTTCTTCTTGTAAAATTTTATATAATTGGTAAGAAGTAATAGGCAAACCTATAGCACTTATTCCTAAAATAGCTTCCATTAATTCAATTGGAGATTCATCTCCTGTTTTGGGAGTATCTGGATTTGTTGGTCTACTTGGTATTGTTGGCTCTGTTGGTATTGTTGGCTCTGTTGGAGTTTTAGGAATGTATACTCTCCATTTTTCATGACAACCTTTATTTGTACATTCTCTTACTAAATCATAACCTAGTTCATTTTCATTTTCACGATGTTCTGGTCCCCATACATGACCTGGTGCATCCACTGTATAATGAACTATTTTAGTTTCACCACACTTTGTACAATAATATAATTCGTCATATGAACCACCTGTTGTACAAGAAGGTGCTACTTGATTGATAACATCATCTGCAACATCATTATATTTATGATCACATTTTGAATTATTGTTTTCATTATCATTATTACTACCATTATTGTTACTATTATTTACTGTTTCTTTAGGAATAGTCTCTGTTGGAGTTGTTGGTTCAGTTGCAGGTGCTGATGGTTCAGTAGGTTTATTTGGAGTTGTTGGCTCAGCAGGTTTTGTTGGTTCAGTAGTTGGTGCAGGTGTTGGTTCTGGAGTAGGTGTTGGAGTTGGAGTTGGATCTTGAGGAACTAAATCGGCAATTGCTTGATCAATGTCAATTGTTTCGCTCATATTAATATCTTCAGCATAGGCTCTTGTCTTTGGTAAAACTACCATAATTGCAGCAAGTGCTAAAGCATAGATTCTTCTTTTTGTTTCTTTTTTTATTTCTTTAAATTTCATTTTAAAACCCTCTTTCTTTGATTACGGTTTATATTATAGCATAAAAATAGAGAAAACGCAAACATTTTTTTGTTTTATTTTTTCACATATTAAATTATTTATTAATATGAAAAAAAGATATCATATTCTATTATTTTTAATATCTTCTAATCCTTCTAATTTTAAATTAATTATTTCTTGTTCTAATTTATTTCGATATTCTTCTAAATCGGTAACATTTTTCACTTTAAATGGAGTACCAAATCTTAAATTTAAATGATTATCTTTAAAAGTATATTTACCAGTAACGGCACATGGAACAATTGTGGCTCCGGTTTTGGCAGCTAGTGATACTGCTCCAAATTTAATTGGTAATAACTGAGATGATGCATACTCCTTTTTAGTTATAATATTATTTTCAAGTAATTGTTCCAAATATGGATAAATATTTAAAGCATTTTCTTTATATTCTTTCAAAGTTATACGATTATCTGCTAGAAGTTTGTCTAATAGATTTAATTCAGATATACATACTTGATTATTCTTTAGTGTTTTAATAAAATCTTTATAACTTAATTCATCTTGGTATAATTCATATAATTTTTTGTTTATTTCTTCTTTACCAAATACTTGATTTCTTGTTCCTTCTGGAAACAATCCAACAATGTATCCATTTTTAAGTAAGTTTATTGCTTCACTTTTAGCGGTTTCATCATGTATTTCTCTATCTACTCTAATACAGCCAACTGTTTTAAAGAACCAGCCAAATTTTCCATCTAAATGTTCTTTTTTAGCCATGTAATGGATCATTCTTTTAGTAGCTAAAAGAGCAGTATTTTGATCAAATAAATGAAGGTGATTAGAACAAATTATAACTGGTCCTTCAGTTGGAATTACTTCTTTATTAATAATTCTTGGATGATAATATAATTTATATATTGGTTTTAGGATTGTTAATAATATTTTATATCCTATTTTATGAGGTTCTTTCATTCTTTTTACCATACTTTCTTGTACATTCTTCTTCTAATTTTTTAAAGTTAACTTTACCTATTAATGTTTTAGGTACACTCTTAATATAATTATAACGATAAGGCATTGAATATTTAGCAATTGATTTTTCACAGAATTTTTTGATATCATCTGTTAATTCAGCACTTTCATTGTAATTATCTTTTAAAACGATATTAGCAATTGGAACTTGTTTTTTATAGGGATGAGGTATACCAACAACCACGACATCTTCTATGGCAGGATGTTCTCTAATTATTTTTTCCATAACTGATGGATAAACATTGTAACCGTTAGTAACAATCATTCTTTTTAATCTTGATTTAAAGAAGATATAGCCGTCTTTATCGATATATCCTAAGTCGCCAGTGTGTAAATATATTTTACCATCTTCGTGCATTTTTAAGGTGTTGTTAGTTTCTTCTTCTTCATTTAAGTATCCTAACATGACTGATGGACCAGTAACACATATTTCTCCAACTTTATTGTTTCTAAGTTCTTTAGTTGTTCCTTCTTTACAAATAACGATATTCATATCAGCTAATGCTTTACCTACACAGTTTTCTTTAAAGAAGAATCTTGGTGTTAATGAGCATGCTGCTGTTGATTCGGTTAGTCCATAACCTAGTCTTATTTCAGCAATAGATCCATGTTCTTTAAAATAATTATTAACTTTATCATTTAAATCTTTGGTTAGAATATCTCCACCACATATAGCATTTTTAACACATTTTAAATAGTTTGATTTATCTTCGTTATGAGTTAATGCTTCAAACATAGCTGGCACACCTATTAAAAATGCTGGCTTATATTTTTTGATTAATCTTATAAAATCACTTTGTTTAAATTTAGGAACAAGTACGCAACGAAGTCCGTTAATTAATGGAGTATGGACACTAACTGCTAGTCCAAAGCCATGAAATATAGGTAAAATTACTAAGGCTGAATCACCTGTTCTAGCACCTGTTTGATTAGAACATTGTTTAGCAACAGCGTTAAATCCTAAATTAGATAAACGAACTCCTTTTGGTTTGCCTGTTGTTCCTCCGGAATAAAGAATTACTGCTTCATCTTTGGCTTTGACGGGATAAATATATTCGCCAAAATATGATTCTCCTAAGGTCATAAATGATTTCCATGAAAGAAGATCTTCATCATTTAGTTTTAATTTTTCTTTTTTATTAATATAATTTGTTACATCAGTATAAATATTTATTAAGTTACGATAAGTAAATGACATTCCATCTGTTACATTTGAAATAATTATTTTCTTAGCTCCGGCTTTACGAGCTGCTTCTATTACTTTTTCAGCAAATAAATCAACTGTTAAAATATATTTACTTTGGGCAGCATCAATATAGTACTCTACTTCGTTAACACTTGCTAGTGGATGAATCATGGATGCGACTGCTCCAATTAAGTTTACAGCATAGAACATAATAATTGCTTCTGGCATATTAGGCATACAAATTGTTACTTTATCTTTTGGTTCAACACCTATCATTTTTAAACTTTTAGCACATTTATTAATAAGTTCATAAAATTTCTTATATGTTATATTATTTCCATAGTATTCTAGAGCATAATTATAGGGATAATCTTTAACTATCTTTTCTACTTCATTAATCATTGATCCAGTTGGATATTCTAAATGATTAGTAGAGTCATCTCCTTTTTTTAGTTCAATGGATTTTTCTTTATTAAATATCTTTTTTAAATAATTCATTTATTTATCACTTACTTTCTTAATTAAATCTATTACTTTATCCTCTAAAACTTTCGTTTCTTTTTCAATATCTTCAGTTTGGGGATAATATGCTTCACCAAATATTATTTTTAATTTACCTCTTTTATAATTTCCATTAATAGCAAATGGGACTATTTTAGATTTTGCTCTTATGGACATTGCTACTGCACCTTTTTTAAATGGCATTATTATATCTTTAGTACGATTTATGGTTCCTTCTGGGAAAATACCTACTATTTGCTCTCGCATAAGTATATTAACACAAGTAGGAATTACTGATTTATCATGAATACGACGATTTACTGGAATTATTCCTACTGCTTTAAAGAAATATTTTTTTATTCCTTTCATTAATTCATCTTTTGCAACATATCTTACAGGTCTTTTGGTACCCATTCCAACTGTTATAAAATCTAGGTTATTAGTATGAGTACCAGCTAGGATGCATCTACCATGTTTGGGAATATTTTCTTTGTTAATAATAACTGGTTTATAAACAATTTTAAAAATTAAATAGACTATTGGTCTTAATATTTTATATAATATCATCTTATTTATCACATAGAATATTTTAACACAATTTTAGCATTAATAAAAGGACTAACATTATGTAGTCCTTACCTATGTGAGTCTAAGATATTTAAGGGTAAAACAAGAATAAAGAAAGGTTAGAAAGAAGAAAGATTATTATCATAAACTCTAATATATGGTATTCGAAATAATTTTATTTGAATATTATGATAGCCTATTTATTATTCTTTTTTAATAAATCACGTATTTCTTCTAAAAGAATTATTTGTTCATCTTTTTTAGGTGGTTCTTCTTTTTTATCTTCTTCTTTTTTCTTTCTTTGGAAACTATTTATTAATTTAATAACTACAAATATACACCATGCTACGATAAGAAAATCAATAACTGTTTGAATAAAGTTTCCATAATTAATAGTAGCATCGTTAAATTTAATTGATAAACTGGTAAAGTTAATTCCACCAATAATAATTCCTACTAAAGGCATAATTATGTCATTAACTAAGGATGAAACTATTTTACTAAAGGCTCCACCAATTACAACACCTACTGCTAAATCAACGACATTACCACGAGAGATAAATTCTTTAAATTCTTTGATAAATTTTTTATTTGATTTAGCTAATTTTTCAGTTGCTTTTCTAATATCTTTTTCCATTACTTTATTTTTCCTTCCCATAAGCCGTGTTTATTACATAAAGCATAAACTTTCATTTCTTCACTATAAGGGAATGCGAAAGCGATTTCATCTTCTGGAGTAAAGCTATATTCAATTACTTCATTATATCTTAAAATATATATTTTAGATATATAGTGGTTTTCTTCCATAACATGATCCATTGTTATATAAAGGGAACGATCTTTTTTTATCGCATTAGGAACATGGACATTATTTTCTTCATAGTGCGGTTCTAATACTTTCATTTCTTCTCCACAACAAGTTATAGTATTAGTATTATTTAAAACTCTTACTGTGTTTCCACATTTTTCACATTTTTTTATTATTAATTCTTCTATTTTAATCACCCTTTCGTAATTATTGTAACACTTTTAAAATAAATATGGTATACTTTAATGGTAATTAAGTCCTCGTAGCTCAATCAGGATAGAGCAATCCCCTCCTAAGGGATAGGTTGGCAGTTCGATTCTGCCCGGGGACACCATTATTAATGAATTATGTTATATTAATTACATAAAAAAAAGAAACGTTTTTTTAGATAAGAGCTCGTTTCTTTTAATGTTTTAACACTCAAATAAAGTAAGTGTTATTTTTTTATTTGTAATATAATTTAAGAATGTTCTTCATAACTTAGATTGTTATTGTCATAAATGTTAGTTATTTCAATGTATAATGCTTGTCTTCCCATTGAATCATAACTTTTATTAAATTTCTTTCTTGATACTTTAATTGCTTTTTCATTTTTTAATGGATCGTTAATGTAATAATAGTTTTTATCCATACCAACTATTACAACAACATGGGCATTTTTAGGATAAGTATAGGTTCTTGATTTATCATAACTAAACCATTCATAAATATCTTTGGCTTCACTATAATCAGTTGTTGTCCATACTAAGACAGGATTACCATTTTGAACATATTCTTCTAAAGGTAATTTATCATCAGAAGTATAAACATGACCTACTGTACCTTCGGGAAGTTTATCTTTAAAAATGGTGTATAAAGAATTTTTTATTACTGGTAAAAATGTTCCCCATCCTCTAGAAGAATCGCTAGGATCTCCAGCATAATATTTACTAGGATCTGGGCCATATCTTAGACCATCTTTTTCATAAACTTCTTCTTTTGGCAAATAAGTATCAACATATTCTTTCATGTCAATATCAATACCGTAATGCTTTAATAGCATTGTGGCACTAGCTACTTCACAACCATTAGGATAATTTGGATTTTGCTGTACTAATGGAAAATTGTTAATAATATAACTATATTTTAAACTACTATAATATTTATTTAATATGTTTTCATAATCATAAAAGCTATAATTGTTATTTTTTTTGGAAAGTATTAATTGATTAGTATAATAATCATCCTTTAATGAAGGGATTATTGCTTGTTTTAATTTATCTTTTTCTCTTGAATATAATCTAAACCATATATAATTATTAGATATTATTCCTATAATTATTAAAAAAAGTATTAAAATTTTATATTTCTTTTTCATGTACATCACACCTTGATTATAACAAAGAATTAAGATTAGGGAATATTTATTTTATATTCTTGATATTCTTTACGTAAATTTTATTAGTTGAAATATGCATACTTAACTTATATAATTATGTTAGAGGTGTTTAGAGATTATGGAAGAATTTGTAAAGAAAGTTTATTCTAAGGCATTGCTTGTTATTGGAATTATTATATGTCTACTTGGAATATTAATTGGAGGATTATTTTACTGGGCATTAAGTAATCAAGAAGCAGTTTATTTAGATAGAGTTACAGAAGAATTGACTTATGCTAAGGTCGATGTTGATTTACTTGATGATTATTTTGCTACTCAAAAGGAAGATACTAAAGTTTTAAAATATTATTTGGCTTATGATAATCAGAAGAAACCTTATGTTGTAGTATTAAATGATACACATTTAAATTTTTTAAAAGATATTCAAGACTATTCTTTGGGACTAACAGATATTAAGCCAGAAGCATTAACTATTTATGGACAAGCTAAAAAAATAGAGGATAAAGCTTATGAATTATTAAAAGATTATTTAAGTGATGATGAATATACTTATACAGTAGATCAAGTTAAAAATGCGGTTGGTGATTATTATTTAGATACATATTATAATCCAGATGAAGATATTAATTTTATATTTGTCTTTAGTGGAATATTTGTTATAGTTGGTTTAGTACTTATAATTGTTTATGTAGTTAAACTTAATAAGAATAAAAAATTATTAGAAAAATATAGTGATAAGATAGAAAAAGTTTTAAATGATGTAGATAATGGGAAAGGTATTCATAATAAAATATGTAAGGTATTCTTAAGTAATGATTATATTGTAGGTTATGATACTGGATTATCTGTTATTGAGGTTAAAGATTTATTATGGGTTTATCAATTTGTGATGAGACAAAATGGAATTGTTACAAATAAGATATTATATGGTGTTAATAAATTAGGTAAAAGTATTACAATTACTAATGTTAGTCCAATAATTCGTAAACAAAATAAAGCATTAGAAGAATTATATCAAGATATGATGAATATGTATCCTGATGTATTATATGGATATAGTAAAGAAAATAGGGATAAAGTTAAGGAATTAACTAAAAAGAAATAGTTATTAGGAGATATTAATTTATCTTCTTTTAATTTGGGTTCACTATTCGTTCACATTTAATTTCAATAAAAAAATAGTCCTTTATTAAGACTACTTCTCAAATTCTTTTCTTAATGATTTAAATTTTATAGGTCCTGATTGAGCATTGTAATAACTATTTATGTTTTCTTCTTCACTTCGTATCGGATAATTGATTGAAGAAGTTACAATATCATTTGTGTTCATTTCTTCAATTTGAACTTTTGATTTTAATCTTTCTAATTCTTCTTTCAACTTTTTTGTTTTATAAGATGATTCTTCTATACCTTCTTCTAATTTTTTTCGCTGATTTAAATTATATTTAAATGTGCCAAGCTTTATACTAAGATATGGACCTACTAACACAATTGCCAATGAAGGAAACCCATACATTCCCTTAATAATTTCAAAATCTATAAATGCATCACATGCGAATATAAAAAATATAGTCGAAATAAAATAAAATATTGTTTTAGTCAACATAATATCATTATAACTATTTATTAATTTTTTTATTCTATTTATTTTATCTTGCTCACATTCAATTTCATTTTCTTTTTCTAATATAGCTGTTAATTGTTTTTCATTAGCATCAGTTTTAATTAATATATTATTATCTTTATCATCTTTAATTAATCCTACTCCTGTTGTTTCATTTAATTCAAAATTATTATGCATTTTATTTCCTCTTTTCTTAATGATTTTATAGTATCATAATTGTTTAAAAAAACATAGTATATACTTATTAGATAAATTAATCTTATAAATAAACGAATATTCATAGTTTTATTCTTGATTATAATGTAATTATATGTTATTTTATTTTTTAGGAACATTTAATTGTTTAGGTGATTACCTCTACTCTAGTAATAGAAAGAGGTGGTTAATGTGAATAAAAAATTATTATATTTTATAATATTTAATTTATTTATTATTATTTTTATTTTATTATACATCATTATTAAAATGAATGTGTTAAAATAAAAACACCATAAACACGGGGTTTTGGTGAATACTTATTCTAGGTAATCACTTAACAATCCAAAATTAAGTGTTCCTTTTTATTTTATGTAAGTCTCACTTACATATTCATTATAGCAAATTATATTTTGAATTTCAATCATAACATATGCGAATATTCATAATTTTACTCTTGATTATCATATATTTATATGTTATTTTATTTTTTAGGAACATTTAATTGTTTAGGTGATTGCCTCTACTCTAGTAATAGAAAGAGGTGGTTAATGTGAATAAAAAATTATTATATTTTATAATATTTAATTTATTTATTATTATTTTTATTTTATTGTACATTATTATTAAAATGAATGTGTTAAAATAAAAACACCATAAACACGGGGTTTTGGTGAATTACAAACTTTAAGGTAATCACTTAACAATCCAGATTAAATGTTCCTTTTTATTTTATGTAAGTCTTACTTACATATTCATTATAGCAAATTATATTTTAAATTTCAATCATAACATATGCGAATATTCATAATTTTACTCTTGATTATCATATATTTATATGTTATTTTATTTTTTAGGAACATTTAATTGTTTAGGTGATTGCCTCTACTCTAGTAATAGAAAGAGGTGGTTAATGTGAATAAAAAATTATTATATTTTATAATATTTAATTTATTTATTATTATTTTTATTTTATTGTACATTATTATTAAAATGAATGTGTTAAAATAAAAACACCATAAACACTGGGGTTTTGGTGACAACTAATTTTTAGGTAATCACTTAACATTCCAAAATTAAGTGTTCCTTTTTATTTTATGTAAGTCTTGCTTACATATTCATATTATCAAATTTTATATATTTGTACAAGTGTTAATTTCGCATAAAAATTTGATTAAACTATATATGATTTTCGATATTTTAAATTTATATATATCTTGTCATTTTGTCTTTGACAGTAAATTATTTATAGAATCACTAATTCAACTTTAATTACGTATTCTTAATTGTTACAGTAAATATTAATTTTATTTGACACTACTTATTCTTTAATTTATAATAACTAACTAAGAAATAGGGAAAATTATGGAAGAACAATTAAATGAACTAAATAAAATTATAAATCTAATAAATTATAATATAGAAAAAATATCTAATATTGAATATGGAGAAGATTTCTATATAATTAATCATATAATAAAAATTAAAGAAATAACTCATTTTGAAACAAAACAAAAAGAAGATATCGAATTAAATCAAATAGATATATCACTTTCAAAATTAAATTATTCCAAACAAAAAAACAAGAGATCCTGAAAAATTAAAAAGTCTTGATAAAATAATTAGTTTTTATATATCAAGAAGAAATTTAATTAATATTAATAGAAACATAAGAATAAAAGAAATAGATAATTTAAAGAAAAAAAGGAATGATATACTTGAAGATGAAAAATATTTTTATCAAACAAAAAAATTAATTATTAATATTCTTAAATCCTTCATTTATAGTATCAATTTAAATAATACTTATTATATTTTAGCAAACTATACAAACTATAATAAATTCACAGCTTTTATCGACAACAAAATCGAAGTAAATCCTAGAATAATCGAATTCTTTAAAGAAATAAATGCTACTATAACTTATGATACATGTATATCTTTTGAATCAACATTAGAAGAACTTGCAAAACTATTATTAACCAAAAATATAGAGTGGATTCTAATCACATCACCGGAATATCAAATTAGTTCAAAAAAAAAGAACTAAATAAGTTCTACCTTCTAGACATTCCAGCACGAACATTATCAAGTTCTTCCATAGATAATTCATCTAAATCTTTACTTAAAGCCTTTAAGGCTTCTTTTTCTTGTTTTAATTTTTCAATTTGTTGACTTCTAAATAAAGATGCATCTTTTGAAGCAGCATCTTCAGCTACCTCATGACTAACTCCACCAACAACTTTGTCTAAAGTTTCTAAATCTAATTCCTTATTCATTATATCCTCCATTTATTTAAATTATATATATTAATTAATATTAAATCTATAACTATAAATAAACTTTACAAACCATTTACAATAATCTAAAATTAGCATTTTTTATTTATTATACAGTTATTATAATATTTAGAGTTTTTGTTTAATTCCGTATTAACATATTCAAGTCCATATTCTTCAGTTAATGTTTTCTTTTCACTAAATAAGTTTGTACCAAGACCTAATCTATCTCCCTCAATTGTTGCACCTAACGAAGCTATAGTTGTTGGAAAATAATCCATTGTTGAAAATATTCTATTATTCGTGTTGTTTGTACTCTCATTACTATTAATAAATGTATTAAATACTGTTCTATTATTATCTGGTATATCATTAAAAGAATAATTATTCATACTTAAATGATCACCTACAATAACAATTGTTGTATTATCATAAAAACTTTGTTTTTTTAACCATTTAATAAATTCATTAACTTGATAACTTGAACAAGCAACTGAATTTAAATAAATATTATCACTTACTTCTTTACAAAAATCACTTGTATAACCATCCATAAAATGAGTATCAACTGTTAATAAAGTAAAATTAAATGGTTCATTATTTTTAGAAATATTTTTTAATTCTTTTTTAGCGTAAGTAAATAACTTTTCATCTTCCATACCCCAGAAAACAAAATAATCTTTATCAATAATTCCATCCTTAATTGCACTATTATAATCATAAATTTTATAATTGCCATGATTCTTGTAATAAACATCTCTACCAGCAAAAGCAGCATCAGAGCCAAACATAATATAATTTTTATAACCATTATCATCTAATATTTCACCTAAAGAATAAGCACCAGGCACTATCTCATTATAATAATTTAAAAGTAAATTACCATTAAAAGGTGTTTTTAAAGGAAGTCCAGTAGTCTCTGCAACCATGGCTCCAATTGTCCAAGTAGCTGCTCCAACTACATAAGCACCGCCTAAATTATCCGTATTAGAAAAATTCACATTCTTTTTAGCTAAACTAGATAATTCAGGTATATAATTCTTATCGAAACTTCCACCACTATCTTTATCAGCATATGTCATTTCCATAGATTCTAAATAAATATAAATTAAATTTCTTTTTTTATCTGGAAATTCAATAAAAACATCCTTTGGACTTACATAATTTTCTTCAATAAAATTAGACTTCTGAAATTGATAACCCATAAACTTAAAAAAATATAGCTTAGATCCCATGTACCAAAAAGAAATAATAAATAATAATAATGGAATATATTTAAAAAGCTTATCAAACTTGAAATGGAACAAATTAAATTTAATATTCTTCTTAAACAAATTTATCTTAACAATTAAATCATAATCCTTTCTTAAGTTTCTTATTCCATTTACCACTAATAAAACTAAAATAGGAATTCCAATATTAATAAGAATAAATTTAAGTATCATCCCATTACCAGTTCCTTCTAATGGAGAAATTATTGTATAAAGTATTTCATCAAAAGATGTAAATGCACAATTAGCTTTAGCCCATAAAGTAACAATAAAAAAGAAAACACTTAAAAAAAGTAAAATATAATTAATTATCAATTTATGTCTTTTCATTTACTTCTCCTAATTAATTTAACTTCAACATTCTTATTTATAAACACATAGATAAATGGCAATAAGATAGCTAATAATAAAGACAATATCATGAATTTCATAATAAAACTAATAGTTATTAAATCACTATTAAATAAAATATGAGAATCTTTACAATAAAAATTTAAAATTATAAATATAAACATATTTATTAAAAAAGTATATATTAAATATAGTTTAATCTTTTCTTCTTTATCTTTAACTTTTAATTTATTAGTATGGATACTACTAGCAAATACACCAGGAATAAATAAACAAATTAATTTCACAAACACTACTCCTCTTCTTGTTAACAAAAATATATCATTATTTTTAAACAAAATCAAAAGATTACCGTATCAGTAATCTCTATTTATTATATTTATACTTTTCATATAATTTCTTAAATCTATTATAATGAACTATTTCCCTTTGTCTTAAGAATAATAAAATATTTATTAATTCAGGATCTTCTGCAATATCTATTAAATGTTCATAAGTAACTCTTGCTTTTTCTTCTGCTGCCATATCCTCTGCTAAATCAGCAACTGCATCACCAATTGAAGCAAAATAAGAAACTGTAAATGGTACTCCATTTGAATTAATTGGATAAATACCGTAACCATTTTCTACATAATTACTAGTAAGTCCATTTGCTTCTAATTCTTCCTTAGTAGCTCCATCTAATAATTGATGAACCATTACACAAATCATTTCAGCATGTCCAAACTCTTCTGTTGCAATATCATTTAAAAGTGCTCTGCCTTCATCAGTTGGCATGGAAAACTTTTGACTAAAATATCTTAAAGCAGCACCTAACTCCCCATTTGCTCCACCATATTGAGTAATTAAATATTTAGCCATTTTAATATCTTTTTTCTTTAAATTAATAGGAAAAGGAAGCATCTTTTTATATTTAAACATTTCTATAATCTCCTTCCCAAGGCCATTTACCATTATACCAAGTATATCTACCCTTTAAATCATCATTTAAATCTAAAACTTCATATTTTTCTTCATAATCTTTAACTAATACTTTTAATCTTTCATTATAAACCTTAAATAAATCATATAATTTCTTATTATTAGGTTCTAAATCAAGTTTTAAATTTAAATCATCAATAGCAAAACAATATTCTCTAATCTTTAAAAGCATAGCATCTTTATCAGAAGTAGGTTTAATCTTATAAGGTTTATAATTTTTATATGGCACATATTCATCTAAAAATAAATTACCTAAAACAAGTCCTTCATCTGGATTAAGAACATCATCTCTATCTAAATTAAAATAACTTTTAAGTACATCCTCATTTTCTAAATTAAATAACATACTAACCTCCTAAAATAGTCTATGTTTAATCTAAAAATTGGTTATATTATATTTTATTAACCATAATAATTAGTGAGGTACGATTATGATATTATTATGTCTTAAAATATTTACGGCAAGAATTATTGATGTTACATTAGGAACAATTAAAACATTTTACATATTTAAAGAAAAAAGATTAACATCTTTTATAATATCTTTTTTTGAACTTATCATCTGGTTTTATGCTGCAAGAACTGCTTTATCTATGGAAATAAATTCAATATTCATTCCAATATCTTATGCCCTAGGATATGCAACTGGTACTTATATTGGAACTTTTATTTCTTCAAAATATATCAAAGGCCACCTAACTGTAAATGTCATATCAAGTAAGATAACTAAAAATAAAATTAAAGAGTTTAAAGATAAAAACTTTGGTATTACTTCTATTAAAACAGAAGATAATAAACACTTACTTATTATTGAAATTGAAAAAGCAAGATTAAATGAATTAAAAGAAACTATCTCTAAAATAGATGATAGTTCCTTCATTATAGTAAACGATACAAGAATAGTTAAAAATGGTTATATCAAATAATTAAACGTAGTCTTTACTTCCTATTAAATATTTTCTTAATAAATCAAAAGGAATAACTGTAAAAGCAAGTCCTAAACATATTAATAACTCTTTTAAGGTTAAACCATATGTTCTAAATAAACTACCACCATGATATATAAAATATATTTGAATAACACTAACTAGAGTAAAGATAATAATAAATACTTTATTTCCTAATATGTTAGAAAATAAATTTAATCTACTAGTTCTTGCATTAAATGCATTAAATATTCCTATAAACACAAATAAGGTAAAGAATGCAGTTAAAAAATATTTATTATCAATATCAAATCTAATTAATTCTTTAAATATAGGTAACTTTAAAAATAACATACATAATAAACTAGAATATAAACCTGTTATTATTATCTCCCCATACATATATTTATTAATTATATGTTCATTTTTACTTTTAGGTTTTTCTTTCATATATTCTAAATTTGGGTTTTCATAAGCAAACGCTAAGGATGCCAAAGAATCCATGATCATATTTATCCATAGCATTTGCATAACTGTTACAGGAGTACTAATTCCAATAAATGGTCCTACAATTGATAAACTCATAGCACAAATATTTACTGTTAACTGAAATATAATAAATTTTCTAATATTCTTAAAAATAGTTCTACCAAATAAAATAGCCATGCTTATTGAACTTATATTATCATCAAGAATAACTATATCAGCAGCCTCCTTAGCAACATCAGCACCACTTCCCATTGCAAAACCAACATCGCATTTTTTTAAGGCTGCGGCATCATTAATTCCATCACCAGTCATACCAACAACTAAATTTAATTCTTTAAATATTCTAACTAACCTACTCTTATCAGTAGGTTTTGCTCGTGCAACTATTTTAAGCCTATTTACTAGGGCCTTTAATTCATCATCACTCATTAGACTCAAATCAGAACTAGTTAAACAAACATCACCATCTTTATATAAATCAAGTTCCCTACCAATATACATAGCAGTATCTAAAGAATCCCCTGTAACCATTATTAAATTAACCCCAGCACTTTTTATTAATTTAACCCCATTTTTAGCATCTTTTCTTATCTCATCTTTAAGTAAAATACATCCTAAATAAATTAAATCATCTGATACTTTACTTTTATAAGCAAGAGCAATAACTCTAAATCCTTTATTCATATATCTTGAAACAATATTATTAACTCTATTTTTATCTATTAATTCTTTTTTGGTAAAATAACTATATTTACATCTTGGAATAATTACATCAGGTGCACCTTTATAATATACATACTCTTTAGTTTCGACACTAGAATACTTCTTATCACTACTAAATGCTTCTTTTCTAATTATTTTATCAACTGGCTTATAAGAAAAAAATTTAATTATTGCTTTATCAGTCGCATTACCATTAATAATATTATTTTCACTAACAATTGCATCATTATTTAAAACACAGGCATTTCCTACTAATCTATAATACTCACTATACTTAGTTATCTCAATTTCATCATTAAACATTTTATTTTCATGAGTTACTACTCCATAAAGTGATAACTTTCCATTAGTTAAAGTTCCTGTCTTATCAGATAATAGCACATTTAAAGAGCCTGCTGTTTCAATACCAACCATCTTTTTAACTAATACATTCTTTTTAATCATCTTTTTCATATTAGTTGAAAGAACAAGTGCAACCATTAATGGTAATCCTTCGGGAACTGAGACCACAATAATTGTAACTGCTAAAGTAATAGCATAAATTATATGATTAATTAACTGAGGAACATTACTAACAAATTTAATAATTAAACTTAAATTAAACTTATTAGCAATAACAATAACTGAAAATAAATAAGAAAAAAATACTAAAAAAGCTCCAATATAACCAATTGTACTAATTATTCTAGCTAAATGTGTAAGTCTTGTTTTTAAAGGACTATTTTCACTTACATCAGACAATTCCATAGTTATAGCACCATGCATTGTATTTTCACCAACTAAAGTAACTTTCATAATGGCTTCTCCACTGGTTACTGTTGTTCCTTTAAAAATTTTATCGTTTATTTTCTTTTGAATATCCTTACTTTCCCCACTAATACTTGCTTCATCTAAAGATATTTCTCCATCAACTAATACTCCATCTGCTGGAACATAGTCTCCACCATTTAAATAAATAATATCTCCTACAACAACTTCACTAATCTTGATAATTTTTAAATTATTATCTCTTTTAACTTTACATTCTTTAATATTATTTTCTTTAAATAGTCTATTAAACGCTTTATTAGAACCATATTCACTTAAAGTACTAATTAATGTTGCAAAAAATATTGCTATAAATATCCCAAGTGTCTCAAACCAACTTTCATCCGCAAATATGAACACTAATTTAATAACTAAAACTATTAAAAGTATTCTAATCATTGGATCCCCTAAAGATTCAATTAACAACCTAAAAAAAGTATTTTTATTTTTAACATTAACCTCATTACTACCATATTTTTCTCTACTTTTAACTACTTCTTCATTGCTTAGTCCAGTCATTGTTTCCTCCAATTAAATATATGAAGAAGGTTTAAAAATATTAAAAAAAGAGTGAATAACACTCTAAATATCTCTTTACAAAGACATAGTTATTTTAACGGGCTCCACGGGCTCTTCTATATGCTTAATTTATAAGGACTATTTTTTTCACCATTTCCACTAGCTATCAAGATATTAGATTTCAAGAAAACGGCCGGCCACACCCCGTAAGAGTTATACGCGCTGTAGCGGTAGACAGCACCGCCCCCACCCACATAGAACACGTTACGCGAGGTACCAGAGTAAGGCGACAATGTCCAATACCAAGAGTTTTTAAATAACCAGTTATCTGTCTTACATTTTCCGTTTGTGTAATCCCATTTATCAGTAGATTTATCATATGTTACACCTGCTCTTAGGTTTTCATGACATTCTGCAAGTGTTGATGCATATCCATAATCACTAGCATAAATTAGTCCAACCTTACCTGTCCACTCAGTAGGGCGATTATTTTGATAGGTTATTGTTCCTCTTTCTTTATTATATTGATCTAATAGAGGTAATCCATATGGTGCCGAACTTGGATTACTATAAGTATTTCCACCTATGTTCCATACACTTTCACTTATCATATTTTGATAATTACTTTTTATAACTTTAGTATAATCAAATTCTCCAGTTTGGCGAAGTACTGGTTTCTTAGTACTCGAATCCCAGTATGAATTATACCAATTATTCTTATTTGCAGTTAGGTCTGTATTTAAATAATCACCATTTAATTCATTCTTTAAGTCTGCTTTCGTCCAATCATTTATTCCCCAATATGTATCTCCATTTAACTTAGCATCCCATGAATAATTACCTAATGATTCATCTCTAACTAATTTAATCTTTCGTTCTATTTTACCTGTTGAATCTTTTACATTAAATATACCAACTATTCTCCATAGTTCTCCTGTGTTTGCAAACTCAACATAGTTATTTGGATTAGCTCCCGTATATCTTAAGTTTACATCACTTGTATTATCTATAAATAATCCACTTGTTGATACTCCATTTGTTTTAGTTTCACTATCGAATTTAGCAATTAATGTATCTATTGCTGATTCTTTATAATTTACAACTATCTTTCCAGTTAAACTTTTTCCTTTTTCACTATCTTGGTTTAAACCATTATCAGGAAATTGTAGTTTTAAATTAAATGTAATTGTTTGATCAGTTGTATTTGCTTTAAATTCTCCTGTTGCTAGTTCTAGGTATCTATTTCCCTTTTTTAAAGTCCCATGATTATAGCCTGTTTCTGAGGTGTTACCTGGTATTGTTTGATTAGATACTCCAATTAGGTTACTTGTTACATTACTATTTGTATTTGTTCTTTTTATATAATAATGGATCATTCCATCACTAAAATCTGATACATAATCTAGTCCTACTTTATATGGCATATCTAAACCATTTGTCGTATTTGTTCCTGTTAATGTAAATGTTTTATTTACTATAATGTCATTACTTGGCATAATATCTTTACTAGTTAACAAACCACTTGATCCATCAGTATAACTTATGGTCATCTTACCTCCTGTTACTTCTACTATTGATGTACTTCCATTATTGTTTGTTGATGTAAAAAAAGCATATGTTATTCCTGAGAACATCATTAATAATATTAATAATGTTCCAATCATTACATATACCTTTACTCTTTCATTCTTAACCTTATTCATTTTATTTCACCTAACCTATAGTGAAATTATATTACTAAAAGCCCCCCCGTCAAGCGAAAAAATGTTCTATTTTTATTATAAATTATCCTGATTTATACAAAATACTGCGTATAGTGGAACTGATTTTATATTATTTTCATATCCAAAATTTTTTGTTGATACACGTATACCATATTTTGGGGCGTATTCTTTGATGTAATTATTTAAACTTCTTGATTTAGTATTAGCACTAGATTTAACTTCAAGTGGTATTATATTCTCATTTGTTGATTGTAAAATAAAGTCAACTTTACTATCATAATCATTTTTCCAATAATTAAGATTTAATCCATTAAATTTCAAAGAACTTGCAACATAATTTTCTGTTAGCATACCTATCATTAATTCATTTGCTGCTTCTCTATTTTTTAATAAATAAATGGGAAATTCACTTAAATTTGTTAGTAATCCAACATCGTTCATGTAAAGTTTAAATGATTCTATATCTTCATACATTTTTAACGGAATACCTATATTTGATTTAACACATTTATTTGTTATGCCCGCATTGACAAGCCAGCTTATTGAATCTCCAAATATTGAACTAGTGCCACCTTTTTGAACTAATTTATATTGAAATTTTTTATTATCTTTACCTAGCTGTATTGGTATGGAGTCAAAACATGCAATTATCTTGTTTGCCAAGCCTGAATTATCACAATATTTAGTAATATCATTTTTATATGACTCGATAATATTTTTTTGATAGTCTATAGCCTCTATTAAAGAATTATTCGTTAAATATTCAAAAACAACTTCAGGCATTCCACCAAGTGTTAAATAATCGTAATATAGCTCTAAGGCTTTTTCATGCATAACATTTTGCATTTTACAGTTATTTACATAACAGTTTTTTATTTCATTAACTAATTGTTCATAGCCACTATTTAATAGAAACTCTTCAAATGAAAGTGGATATATTGTTAAAAAATCTATTTTTCCAACTGGAAATGAATAATCTTTTTTGTTTATATGAACCCCTAATAAACTACCTGCTGCAATAACGAAGTAGTCCTTAGCATCCTCACAAAAATATTTCAGTGATGATAATGCTCTTGTATTTCTTTGAATTTCATCAAAAAATATAAGTGTTTTTTCTTTTTCAATCTTTTTTCCAAAAATAACTTCTATATTTTTTATAATGTTAGCTGGATTAATATCTTCGTCAAATATTTTCCCTACTAAAGTATTTGTTTCAAAATTTATATAAATCATATCTTCAAAATATCTATTTCCAAACTCTTTAACTAAATATGTTTTTCCAACTTGTCTTGCTCCATATAAAAGTAATGGTTTTCTATTTTTCCAAGCAATTAAGTCTTGCATTGCTTTTCTTTCCATTACACTTACCGCTACAAATATTAAATTTTATAAATTTTTATAATAAACCATATAAGTAAATAAATTATCTAAGTTATTTTCATCTAGTTCAAATACCCTTCCTCCTCTTATTTCATCATTTCCATAAGGACTATAACCAGCACAAGCATCTAAACACATTTTTATTCCACAAAAATTTCCTTCAAAACAATCGTTATGACTATGGCCACAAGCAATGCATTTTATATCATTTCTTTGCAATAATACAGAAAAAATTCCAGAATTAAACATTCCTATTTTCATTTGTTCATCCATATTACCATTTGCCATCGTATAGTCTGGATTGTCCACAATATATTGAAACTCCCAAGGTGGAATATGCATAAACATAATTCCATTAATTTTTCTTTTAAAATATTTTTCCATCTCTATCGAACTATTCCAATACCACATTAATTGATCAAAATGAAGTATATCCCATTTGCATGATACAGGAGGTTTATTTAACAAATTTATGTTTTCATCAATTTTTATTTCACTATCACTCATTAAATTATTTGTATCTAATCCCCATACATTAAAAGCAATACTATCATTATTTGAATGTTCTATCGGAAGTACAAAATTAGTCGTGCCATAGATGTTGTTTGTATGTTTAGAAATACAGTATGAAAATTTTTCATACATTTTAGTTTTAATTTTATCATCAATTTTTATATCATGATCATGATTTCCAAAAACATGAGCCCAAGGTATTTTTCTGCTTTCCATAGGTTCAGAAAATATTTCTAAATACTTTTTTAAATCTTTTTTGTTTTTTAAAATAGTTCCATCACAATTGTCACCACCTAGAATAACAAGATCAGGACTTTCAGTATCAATTAATTTGTTAATATTTTCTAAAGTTCTAGTATCAAATTCTAGAGTTTCTTGAATATCTGACATCATTAATATTTTAAATTTACCATTTTTATTAAATTTCAACTTATGCTTTAAATATAAATTATTTGTTAAATTCTTTTTCAATGTGTTTTTACTCCTTCTCAAATTAAATTTTGCCTTCTTTGTAAATCATTATTCTATATTTTTTTATACTTTTGATATTACAATCAAAATAGATGATTATATTATAATTTTAATGCATAATAACTTATATATCTTGCATTATCTTTTAGTACAATTTTATATTTTTAAAATATTCAACAATTTTTAAATTAGCTAACCAAATACAACATAACTCCAAAAAAATCAATTAATTCATGACTTTTTTGGAGTTAACTATCATTTTAACTATTTATAAATATAAAATTATCTACTTAAATGTGCTTCTTTAGTATCTTTAAGTAATTCACTAAGTTCATCTTTTGTAGCAACTGCTAGATTATCATTTTTATATCTTACATCTTCTGTTATTTCTTTTCCAAACCAAGTAGGCGCCACAAATGCATTAGCATCTTCCAAGCTCTTAAATTCAACTTCCACAGTAACAAGTGGACTTAAATCATCTAAATAATAATCTAGTTCAGCAACTAATTCATTATCTAAAGGAATTCTATATCTTAATTTATTAATAGTTCTTCCTATTCGATATTTAATAATCTTGTTATAAGTATCTTCAGTTATTTCCTTTTCATTTTCTTCTCTAACTAAAGTACCTACTCCTTTTTGACTGTAATAATATTTATTACCCATTTTTCTTACTCTTGAAACTGGATTAACACCAATATAAGATTGATTAATTTCTACCCAATCATAATCTTTTAAATCAATTTGCTCACCAAGTAGATATTTTCTTTCAATTTCAAAATGACTATCTTTATCTAATTTCTCATAACTATAACTTATTTCAAATACTTCACCTATTCCATCAAATCTAGGCACTAATTTATTAATAACTACGTTATGTTTATTTTCTTCTTTTAAAAGGTCATATGCAATACTAATTGCTTTATCTTCGCTTTTAGCTCTAACACTTATTTTATCATTACAAATCATAATTTTTCCAACACTCCCATTATAGGTGGTACCATTTGTTTCTTACGAGAGATAACACCCATTAATTTTTCTCCTTCTTTTATATTAGTAAGCTCATATGCATCATTTAAATACTCTTTCGCGTTTTCATTAAACAATAAATATGAATTATTTTCTAATATATCAGTTACAAATAAACAAGCTACTTTATAATCATTATTTTCAGCAATATGATTTAGTTCATCAACATATTCATTTATCCTACTTTCATATTCTGCAAAATCAGTTGTAAATACTTGTCCGATTCCAAATTTATTATCTCCTGCAACATATGATTTAAAATCTTTATAAACTATCTCATTAATAGTTAGTCCATCATTAGAAACACCACTTCTAAGTAGTTCTCTGCCATAACTATTTAAATCCACATTTGCCGTTTCTGCTAAATCTTTAGCTACTTGTTTATCTAATTCAGTGGTAGTAGGACTTGCAAGTAACAAGGTATCACTTATAATACCACTAAGCATTAATCCTGCAATATCACTAGGTATTTCAATATTATTTTCTTTATATAATGTATAAATTATTGTATTAACAGATCCAACACTCATATTCCTAAAGTTAATTGGTAAAAGCGTACTAATCTTACCTATATTATGATGATCAACAATTTCTAAGATATCTGCTTCATTAAGTCCATCAGCGCTTTGACTAGGTTCATTATGATCTACTAAAATAACTTTCTTTCTTGTAATCAAATTAGTATCTATTAGTCTAAGCATACCTTCACAATATCCTTTTGAATTAACAATTGGATAATTAGTATGTTTAAGCTTATTAGATATTTCAACAAAATCAGTTAAATAATCATTAGGTCCAAAGCATACTGCTGAACTAGATCTCTTAATCATTTTAATTGGATTAGCTAAAGTTATTAATCTACTAGTTTTAAAAGTATCATAAGGAGTAACAATTACATTAACTTTATTATATCTAACTAGTTCAATCTCTTCTTTAGTTAATTCCTTATTTGCAACAACTATAATTAACTTTGCTTTATGTTTAACTGCATCTTCAATAATAGAATCTCTTCCACATATCAAAATAGTATCTTCATAAATATTTATAAAATCTGAAAACTGAGCAAAAGGAAGTGCAACTGCTAAAACATTACCACTTATAAAATCATCAAATTTATAATAACTAGATGCATTAAGTACATCTACAATATCCATAAACTTAGCACTAATCTCATTAGTGTCTCCCTTAATTAATTCATTAGCAAGTTCTTTTAAAGATACATATCCTATGAACTTCTTATGATTATCTACAAGAGGAATACCAGTTATTCCTTTTTCCATAAAATAATTATAAACTTTAAAAATAGAATCATCTTGATTAGCATAATAATCTCTATTATATTTAATATCTTTTAGTTCTACTTTAACATCATTTAAATATTTTGGAACATCAAAACCAAATTTATCTAAAGCAAAAGTAGTTTCTTTATTTATCTCACTTAAAATTCTCGGTTCCGCATTAACACCTAGTTTTCTCTTTAAATAAGCAAAACTAATTGCTCCGGCAACTGAGTCAGTATCTGGTTTCTTATGACCAAATATATATACTTTATCCATAATAGACCTCCAAACATAATAATTATACACTAATTAAATCTAAAAATATAGTAATTATGTGTTATAATTATTTAGAAGGTGGTATGTGATATGGCAAAATACAAACTAAAAAAGAAAGTTAAAAATAACTTAATAAAAGTATTTATAATAGTAGTTCTATTAATTGTAGGAATAATTTTAATTAAGGATTATAAATATAAACAAACTTATGAATATAAATTATTAAATCTAAATTACTCTAAAGAAGAAATAAAAGTATTATTAGATAATTTAAATAGTGATAAAATAAATGAATTATTAACTAAAGAATATAATAAAGATATTGTAAATATTATTAATGAAAAATATTATTTATCTAAAAACCTAGATAGATACCTTAACTATTTAAGTGCTAATCCTACTCTAAGTTATAGTGATGTTGTATCTTTAGTTAATGTTAATAGAGATAATGAGTTTTATAAAAACCCTACTTTAACTGATTTAACAAATTATAATGAAATGTTAGTAAATAAGTATCATTTCCTAGAAAAAAATTTTGAAGGAAAAGATATTGTAAATGTATCAAGTACTTATGGATATGCTAACAATAAATTAAATAAAGAAGCATATGAAGCATTCAAACAATTAGCAAATGATGCTAAAAAAGAAGGTCATACTATTGTAATTTTATCTTCTTATCGTACCTATGACTATCAAGAAAAATTGTGGAATCGTGATAAAGATGATACTTATGTAGCAAGACCTGGTGCGTCTGAACATGTAACTGGTTTAGCAATTGATGTATCTGATTTTAATGATAAAAATGATAGTTTTAAAGATACTGAAAGTTATACTTGGATGATAAATAATGCCCATAAATATGGATATATCTTAAGATATCCTGAAAATAAAGAAAATATTACTGGTTATAGTTATGAAGCATGGCATTATAGATATTTAGGTGTAGATTTAGCAACAAAAGTGTATAATGAAGGAATTACCTATGATGAATACTACGCATACTATATGGAAAAATAACGAGGTAACATGAACGATTTTGGAAAAATAATAAAAGAAATAAGAAAAAATAATAATCTAACTCAAAAAGAATTAGCTGATAAATTATTTGTAACATATCAAGCAGTATCTAAATGGGAAAATAATAAAAGCATACCAGATATTGCTATACTACAAAAGATATCTGAATTATATAATATTGATTTAAATAATTTAACAAATAAAAATAAAAAAAATCCTAATAAATTATATCTATTAATAATAATTATCATATTAATACTATTATCAAGCATAGGTATCTTATATCTTAATAATCACTCTCATGATTTTGAAATGCGTACTATTGAAACAACTTGTAATGATTTTAATTTATCTGGAACAATTGCTTATAATAAAGATAAAACCGCAATATATATTTCCGAAATAGATTACTGTGGTTTAAATAAAGACCAAATCTATGATACAATAACAAGTACTTTATATCAAAATGAAAACAATAAAGAAAAAATTATTATAACTAATAAAGAAAAAAATAATTTATCATTAAATGATTATTTAAAAGATTTAACTTATCATGTTGATAATTATAAATCTACTTGTTTAGATTATAATAAAAATGAATTATATATTAAAATTGAATTACAAAAGAAAAATGAATCTACTATAACTTATACTATTCCTTTAAAAATAAATGATACTTGCAATTAATAATAACTTAGTATAATATATACTCAAAAATTCAAAATAATTATGGAGGAATTTATGTTCAAATTAATATCTAAATATAAACCTGCCGGAGATCAGCCTGAGGCTATTGATAAATTAGTTAAAGGAATAAATGAAGGTAAAAAAAGTCAAGTTTTACTAGGTGCAACAGGTACTGGTAAAACTTTTATGATTGCTAATGTAATTGAAAGAACAAATAAACCTACTTTAATTCTTGCTCACAATAAGACATTAGCAGGCCAACTTTATAGTGAATTTAAAGAATTGTTTCCTGAAAATCATGTAGAATACTTTGTGTCATACTATGATTACTATCAACCAGAAGCTTATGTTCCTCAAACTGATACTTATATTGAAAAAGATTCTAGTATTAATGATGAAATTGATGAATTAAGACACGGTGCAACTTCTAGTTTAATTAATTATAGAGATACTATCGTTGTTGCGTCTGTATCATGTATTTATGGTATTGGTGAAAAAGAAGAATATAAAAATAATATGTTAATTTTAAAACAAGGTGATAATGTTGGAAGAAACTTTATTATCGATCGATTAGTTTCTATGACATATGAACGAAACCAAATTGATTTTCATCGTGGAACTTTTAGAGTTAATGGCGATATCATCGATGTAATACCTGCTAACGAAAGAAAAAATGGTATTCGTATTGAATTATTTGGTAATGAAGTTGATCGTATTTGTGAATTTGATACTTTAACTGGAAATATTATAAAAATACTTAAAAATATAACAATATTCCCTGCTTCTCACTTTGTTACAGGTGAAGAAAAATTAAAAGAAGCTATTAAAAGAATTGAAGAAGAAAAAGATAAACAAATCGAATACTTTAAAGAAAAAGGAAAACTTATTGAAGCCCAGCGTATTAAAGAACGTTGTGAATATGATATTGAAATGTTAAAAGAAACTGGATTTTGTCATGGTATTGAAAACTATTCAAGACATCTTGCATTAAGAGACGAAGGTGAAACTCCATCAACATTAATTGATTTCTTCCCAGATGATTTTCTTTTAGTAGTCGATGAATCTCATGTTACACTACCTCAAGTTAGAGCAATGTATAATGGTGATAGAATGCGTAAACAAACTCTTGTTGATTATGGTTTTAGATTACCAAGTGCACTAGATAATAGACCATTAAAATTTGAAGAATTTGAACAAAAAATTAATCAGGCTATTTATATTTCCGCAACACCTGGTGATTATGAATTATCTCTAACTAATAATGAAGTTGTTGAAAGTATTATTAGACCTACCGGATTACTTGATCCAACCATTGAAGTTAAACCAACTAAAAACCAAATCGATGATTTAATTAATGAAATAAATATAAGAATTCAAAAAAATGAAAGAGTTCTAATTACTACTTTAACTATTAAAATGGCTGAAGAATTAACAAATTATTTAAAAAGTTTAAATATGAAAGTTGCATACCTTCATAGTGAAGTTAAAACATTTGAAAGATTAAAAATAATTAGAGATTTACGTTTAGGAAAATATGATACATTAGTAGGAATAAACTTACTAAGAGAAGGGTTAGATATTCCAGAAGTTAGTTTAATCGCTATAATGGACGCCGATAAACAAGGATTTTTAAGAAGTGAACGCAGTTTAATTCAAACAATAGGTAGAGCTGCACGTAACCAGAATGGGCATGTCATAATGTATGCTGATTCAATATCTGAATCTATGGATAAAGCCATAACTGAAACTCAAAGAAGACGAAAGATTCAAGAAGAATTTAATAAAGAACATGGAATAACTCCTAAAACTGTTCAAAAAGAAGTTAGAGACCTTATTTCTAATGAAATTAAAGAAGATATAGGAACTAAAAAAACTAGTAAAAAAGATTTACAAACAATTGAAAATGAAATGCGTAAAGCGGCTAAAGAACTTGATTTTGAAAAAGCAATGCAACTTAGAGATATCTTATTTGAATTAAAAGCTAACGAAAAAAGCTAGAATGATTAAATTCTAACTTTTTTATTTTCTTACCCATTTAGCGATAAGTACTATATTTGATTTTACTGGTGTATTAAATTCATATAATTCACCGTCTAAATACCAACCAGCAAAAACATAACCTTCTCTAACTGGATCAGCAGGCTTTCCTACTATACCACCTTTATTAACATAAATGGTAGTTACATCAGAACCCATATTTCTATTAAAGATAACAGCATATTTAGCTTGTGTAGTTGTTGTTGTTGTAGTTGTTGTTATTTTAGATGTTGTTACAACTTTACTAGTACTAGTTTTTTTCTTTGTAGAAGTCGTTGTTGTTGTAGTTGTTGTTTCTTCACAATTATCAATACATCCTAGATAACTATAAGAAGTATTTTTTTCATCACCACAAATCAATGTAGTTTCAAGTTCATAACCTTTAGTTTTTTTAACAATCTTAATATAACTATCATTTTCGTTGCAAGTTGTCTTTCCAACTTTTAAAGTATCAATTTTCTTATCATTAATTAAATCTTTTAATGATACTTTAATGGAATCACCAACTTCACTAGGTAAATTATCTTTATTAAAATAACTTCCTCCAACCTCTTTTAATTTAGTTAAATTATCTTTAAAGCTATCGCTATAATTGTCTTTCTTTTGAATGCCTAATGGAAATAACATTAAAAATAATATTAAAATAGCAAGTATAATAAGAATCTTAACTAATAAACCTTTCCAATTAAATTTTACTTTTTTACTTTCATACATAAGTCATTCCCCCATAACTTGTAAATTATAATAACACTTGCACATTTAATAGTCAATTCAAATTACAATAAAAATTAAAAATATTTTTTAGTAAAATTATTAATTTTAACATATGTCATTTTTTCTATATTTTACTTAGATGGGTTACTATTATCATTATTCATTTGCATATTTCGTCAATATTTCGAGATGTTGTACTATTGATAGCTTTTGAATATCGATCATAAGTTACCTTAAATTCAAGATTATTTAAACTTGAATTATCAATTGGATTGATTAAAGTATCTACATTATCTATCTTTTTATCATAATTAACTAAATTATTTTTAGCTAAATCTTCAAATTTAACTGTGCAGGTTGTTTTATTTCCATCTAAATAACAATAATTTAGGATATTGCATCCTCCATCTTTGGTAAAACATTTATTATTGTCTTGACTCCATAGGTTTAAGGCATCTTCAGCAAGAGTTATTTTTGATTTACATAATTTTACTTTAGATTGATAAGCTACTTTTTGAACTTGGGGAACTACTATAACCATAATTAGTGAAATAAGAACAATTACAGCAAGTAATTCAACTAGAGTAAATCCATTTTTATTTTTCATTTTTTACCTCCTTTTCCACATTTATATAATTAATTGTTACTCCTAAATTCCTAAATTTTCTTTCGTATTCAGTAACAACATTATTTTCATAGTCTTCAGGTAAATCGAGAGAAATATCATTTATTTTATATCCATTATTATTAAATGACATTATTGAATAAGCAAATAAGGATTTATTATCTGTTTTCATTTTAATGTTTATTGTATTTTTAGATATTTCATTATAGACTTTTAAAAATTCATCACTTGTTAATCTTCTTTTAGTATGTCTTTTTTTAGGCCATGGATCAGAAAAATTTAAATAAATTGTTTCAATGTTATGTTTAAAATAATTTCCTAAGGTTTTTGCATCAACACACATAAATCTTAGATTAGATGGGATATCCTCTACTTTGTTTAAAGCCCTTACTAGAATTGATTCATATTTTTCAATTCCAATAAAGTTAATGTTAGGATTTTGTCTTGCTTTACCAATTATAAAGTTTCCTTTACCACAGCCAATTTCAATATGAAGTGGTTTATTATCATTAAAAATATTTTTAGTTATTACTAATTCATTTGAATCTATTATTTCTTTAGCGTTTTTTACATTTCTTAATCGCATTTTAATACTCCTTTATAAACTTTTTATTTTTTATACATATATTATTTTAGAGGTGAAACATGAAAAAGGATCGTAATTCTTTCTTTTCAGGTTATGGTTATGGACAAGTTGGAAATATGGGTATGGGTATGAATAATTTTGTACCTAATCAAGCTGTGAGCGCTAGTAATCAATTTTATGCAGGTCCTGCTTATCAGGATACAGGAATGAATAATATGAGTGGCATGAATAACATGACTTCAATGAACAACAATATGTATTCTGACATTGATTCTAGACTATCTAAAGTGGAAAGAAGATTAAATAGGATTGAAGCAAGGCTTAATAAGCTTGAAGGGGATTCTTCTTTAAATTATGGTACTGATTATAATTCTTCAAATAATGATATGTATATGGTTTAATCTATTTTTAACTTACCTAGGGTAAGTTTTTTTATTATCTTATTTATATAGTTAATGCCAAATATTTTTTGAGGTAATTTTAGTTTAAATGATGTAAAGATGAATATAAATCCTCCTACGATTGCATCGATAATAATTATTATAAATGAATCTCCTCTTTTATATAAATCAAGGGGTAAGAAGTGATTTAAAATTAAAAGTATAAAAGTCATTGTTAAAGCAGGTATTAATGATTTTAATATAACAATTAAAGTTTCTTTATAGTTAATATTTTTTTCTTGATTTACATATTTAAGTCCTAAAAATATTGATGTTCCATATCCAATTATAGATGCGGTACTGGCTCCGTAATAAGCTGGTAAATTTAATTTATGAAATAAAAGCATTAGAGGAACATCTAATAGAGCATTTACTAAACTACCAATGATATTTAAGGAATATACGTATTTATATTTATTCATTCCTTGTAATGTGACTGATAATATCATGGCAATATTTCCTAACATGGCGCCAAAGATTGTAACTTTTAAGATTGAGCCACCATAGGCATTTGTGTTATAGAAAATAGTCCAAATTGGAGTTGATAAAATTGATATTCCTATGGCAAGTGGTAAGGCAATATAGAAAACCATTTGAAGTGCTTCATTTACTCTCTTATTTAATGATTCAATATTTTTAGTTGAATATGCTTCTACGATACTTGGTATTAGGGATGTAGTCATTCCCATTGCAATTGCGTTAACTATCATACAAATTTTAGAACCCCAAGTTGAAATACAACTGGCAATAAATTCAACATCTTCAGCAACATATCCTAGGCTAGTTAAGGTATTTAATATTAGAACTGAGTCTATAATATTGTAGATATCAACTACTATGTTTATGATGACAAACGGGACTGCATAACTTATTATTTTTTTAGTTATTTCTTTATTGGTAACATTATCTTTTTTTAGTTCTTTGTCTAAGTCTAATTCTTTGCTATATTTTTTTATTTTTCTTCTTAAGTAAAGATATGCAACTAAGCCTCCAAAGAAGGCTCCTGATACTGCAATACCTACGGCAAGAGATAAGGAACTATTAAATACTTTGTAGGCAAGAAATGATCCAACTAGTATAATGAAAATTCTTACAATTTGTTCTAATAGGTTAGCAACTGAAGATGGTTCAAAAACTTGATGTCCTTGTAAATAACCTTTGGTAACACTTAAGTGTGGTATTATAAGAACTGCAAATGAGACACAACGAATTACAAAAGCAGCATCTTCAGGAGTATTTCCACCAGTTATTTTTCCTAAATAAAGAGTTGCTAATTCTTCGGCAAATATGAAAAGTAGAGCAAATGCGGCAATACTGATATAACTTATTATTTTCTTTCCGACATGAAACGCTCTTGTTTTGGCTTCTAGTTTGCCAGTTGAGTTGTATTCACTTATTACTTTACTAATAGCGTTTGGAATTCCAGCAGATGAAACACCTAAAAATAATAAGTATAACTGATAAGCATAACTATATAATGCTCCACCTTGTGATCCTACTATGCTATAAAAGGGAATTACGTAAAGCATTCCCATCATTTTCACTAAAACAATCGATATAGTTGAAATAATTGTTCCAGAAATAAAACTATTTTTTTTCATACTTCTTATTCCTTTCTTTTATTCTGATGCGTTGCGATAAATGATCATAGCTGTAAAGCAATAGATTTGTTCTTCCCCTACGGCGGTTATTGCAACACTATATTTAATATCTAATAATTCATCTATTTCTTTTAAAAATGAATTAACAGAATTTTCTAAATCTTTTTCATGAGATTCATCAAAAACTTTAACTTTCATATTTCCTCCTTATTATTGTTATAACAAAATGGAAGAAAGAAATTTGTCTAAAATGTTTATTTGTTTAATCTTTTTCTTAAACATTTAGGACAAAGAGCAATATAGTTATCGTTACCAACTAATATATCACTATCTTTTGAACCTGTATAATATGTGTATGAGGCATCTCTATTGCAATCATTACATGATGCATGTAAAAGAACTATTTCATCGGATATGGCCATTATGTCAGGCATAATTCCAAATGGTTTTAGCTCACTAGTTAGATTTAATCCAGCAATAAATACATCTAAATCTCTATTTATAGATAAATCAATTAGTACATCAATATTTCCTTGCATAAAATTAGCTTCATCAATAAATATAGTTGTTATTTTATCATTTAAATAATTATAAATATCATTTAGGTTATTAATTAATATTGCTGTAACTTCTTTTCCATTTCTTGTTTTTATAATACCATAATCTCTAGTGTCTATTTTAGGTTTAAAAAGTAAAATTTTACTTTTATGATATTTTTTATCATATTCTTTTAATAATTCATCGGACTTTCCACTAAACATTGGTCCTGTATATAATTTTATCATTTTATATTACTTCCTCTTTTATAAATATACATTATTTTATGGTTTATAGCAAATAAAAATTGGATATATAAAATCCAATTTATTATTCAAGTGGTTCTCCACACATCATACAATTTTTTAAGGAGTACTCATTTTCAAAGCCACAATTATTACAATGTTTGGTTACTTTTATTCCACTATTTACTTCTTCATTAACCATTTTTGGTAGTTCAACTGTTTCTTCTAATATATCATTATCTATAGTTGGTACTTTATTTGTTTCAAGTGTTTCTAATTCAAGAGTTGGTTCGTTATTAATATCTAAATTTAAATCAGATTGTTTTAATTTTGTTAAAGTATCTACTAATTCTTCTGTTTGGTTAGTTTTGGCATTTGGTTCTGGCATAGGCATTTCAAAAGCACTAGTTATATCTTCATCATATTTAGGTTCTTTGGAAACTTTTGGTGGTTCTTGATTAATATTTATGTAAGCGTTATTTAGCTTTGTTACCTCAGGAATCTTAGCTTCTTCAGTATTTAGAGCCGGTGCTTCAACAAATTCGGGTATTCTTTCCCCTACTTTATTTTCAGTTGGAGCAGATGCTTGCTCAATATTAGATGCAACTACTTCGTTTATTTTTTTATTTTTTTGATTGTTTTTTGATAATATTAAAACTAAATAATAAATATTAGGAATAAATATATATAAAAGTCCTAATGCAGATGATTTATTTAGCTTTTTAGGAATATTGAACGATGCAACAATCATACCAATAATATTTGCTACTGGTAAAAGAATTAACCAACCAGGAAGATCTCCTAATTTTAAATATGTCCAACCATTATAAATAGGAATAATACTTTTCCAACCTTTTTCACCTAGTTTATCAAATAAAATCCATTGTTCAATAATAGTTAAAACACTTATAATACCAAATACTCTAACTATATAACTATAATACATAATCATTTCACTAAAATATATATCGTTTGTATACTCCACTTTAATAACCTACCTTTTTATATTACATAAAAAATATATCACAGCAAAAATAAAATAGCAAATAATTTTTTGCTATTAATCTTTAGGGTTAAAAAATATAATTAAGATAAAAGAAAAGATAATCGTAGCTGATATACCTAATGAAACTCCGGCTAGTAGATTATTAAAGATACCTAAAAATCCATCGCTTAGATAACCATAGTAGACACTGTTAGTTATAGTGTTACCAAATGATATGATTGGTAAGTTAGCACCTATTCCAACTTTAGATACTATTTTATCATAGATTCCAAAGACACTTAGGAATGATCCTATAACTACAAATAAACTAGTTATATGACCAAAGGTTAATTTGGAATTGTTCATGATTATTTGGCTAATTAAACAAATTGTTCCGCAAAATAGGAAGGAATAAAGTATTGTCATTTTTGCACCTCGATTGTTATTGCATTGGTTATTGAAGGTATTGTCTCTTTTTGATTTACTAATTCTGGATTGTGTAGGGATCCAGTTGATAATAAAAGTACTTTTTTATATTTTTTGATATTTATTAAATTGTAGAAATATACAAGTGGTAAACAAGCTGGTCCACTTGCTCCACTGGTACTTGTATCTCCAAAAAGAATTTCACCGGCATCTAGGTAATTTTTTAATTTATATCCATTTTTGGTACATAGTTCTTTGAAAATCTTACTACCTACTTTACCTAAATCACCGGTTACGATTAAATCATAATCTTTTATGGTAGTGTTAGTTTTAGTTAAGTGATTAATTAGGCAGTCAAAAGCACTTGGAGCCATTACTGCACCCATATTGTAGGTATCTTTAATGTATGAATCTATGACGTTGCCAATAGTTCCATTTAAAACTTTAATGGTTGTTTTTTGATTTGTTAAATGAATTCCAATTGCACATGTAGCAGTTTGGGTACTTCTTTTTACTTTAGGAGCACCATATTCAACGGGAAATCTAAATTGTTTTTCAGCGTTTAAGTTGTGAGAACTAATTAATAATGTTCCTTTGTTAATGGCTTTACTTTCAATGAAATTTGATAATGTTGTTATTCCTCCGGAAAATGATGCGCAAGCTGAATATAGTCCTATATAAGGAGTGTTTCTATTTTTCATGCTAATGTTAGAACTTGCTAGTTGGTTCTCTAAATTAGAAGCAATTACTAAATCAGAAGATGGTAAATTATTTATTACTTCATTTAACATTTTAACTTCACATTTAAATGGTGTTTTTTCACCATAATAGTAATCATTCATTACTTTATCAGGATTTTTAATATTACCATTTGCTTCTTTTTTACTTACTACTGTATAAAATTTATCAATATAAACATTTTTAAATTCAAACATTTAGAATCACCTTTAATATTCCCATAAAGAAGCCACTTACGATGGCATATAGAATTACACTTCCAGCTAGTTTAAAATAATTAGAGCCTAAACCCGTAATTAATCCATCATGTTTATAATCTAGGGCAGATGAGGTAACACTGTGGGCAAAACCGGTAATTGGAATGATTATTCCGGATTTAAATTTTTCAATAATTGTGTCAAATTTTCCTAAGCAAGTTAATAAAGCAGAAACAAAGATAGCAATTAAGATTACATAAGATGTGGCATCTAGTTTAGAAACATGGCAATTGTTTATTAAAAATAAACGAATTATTTCACCAGTCATTCCAATAGTTCCTCCAGAGATAAACGCTAAGATATAGTCTTTTTGATTATCTTCATGGGGAGTAAATTTTTTAACAATTTTTAAATATTCATTTTTATCCATAAAATCACATTTTTATTATTAACCAATTAACTTTTTATATACTCTTTAATTTTAGCTTTACCTTTTTTCTCTATTCGTGATACTTTAACTTGGGATATTCCTAAGAGACTAGCAGTTTCACTTTGTGTTAAATCTTCGAAGTACCTACTTAAAACGACTTTTCTTTCTAAATCATTAAGTGTTTTTAAGGAATCATTAATTAAAATTTGACTATCTAAATCCATTGCTTCCCCAATTGCATCAATGTAAGATAATCCATCTTCAGTTATTTTATCATCTAAACTTACAGATTCTTTGGTAACGTTTAGAATGTTTATAATTGTTTCTTCATCTATTTCTAAAAATGAGCTTAACTCGGTTGTGGTTGGAGTTCTACCTAGTTCTTCTTGTAACATGGTGATAGCTTTTTTAATTGATTTTGATAACCGCAGGTATTCCTTGTTTAACTTAATAGTTTGGGAATTATTTACAAACTCAAACATTTCACCATAAATGTACATATAGGCAAAGTTTATAAAGTTTTTTCCAACATTTTCATTGTAGTTACGATAGGCTTTAATCAAACCTAAACTACCAGCTTGATATAAGTCACATAACTCGACGTTGTAAAAATTTTTAGCGACCTTATAAATTAAAGGCTCATACTTCTGTAATATTATTTTTTCTTGTTCCATTTTTTCTTCCTTTCAAAAATAATATACTTTTTTATGAGAGTCACTTAAATAACTTCGACAATCTATATCTTTTTATGATAATTTATTGTGTAAAGTATAGGTGTAAAATAGTGTTAAGATAACTAGTTTAGTAGCAATTTGCTTATAAATTATTTAATAATTATACACAATATAAAGTGTAAACTAAAAAAGATAATAATTAAATCGTGTTATTATTATCTTTTGGTTTTAATTTAAAAAATTATATTAATTGTCAGTTTCTAAGTCTTTAATTACCTCATTATATAATCTAAGTAATTCATTATATGTTTGATTTAATCCTGCTCTATCATCAAGCAATATATTATAATATACTTTTCTTCCTCTAAAAGGAATAAAAGGTGCATCATCATTTATTGAATTATATGGTAAATTTTCTTTTTCAAGAATTGATTTTATTTCGTCATATCTATTTGGTTCAGAAGAAGTAAATACGATAAAATATGCATAATTTTTATATTTTCTAATTAGGTCTTTGACCATCTCATATGAAGCGTTTGTGTGATGATAATCAAAAACTGTACTATCTAAATCATACGCGATAATTAATTTTTTATGTTTTTCAAATTCATCCTTTAGTCTATTATAAGACTTTTCTTTATCTAAATATTCATCTATCATTTTTTGTTTCCTTTCTTTTTTTTGTTAAAAAATTGACAATATATTTGTTATTTCATTACTAAAATATGATTTTGACTAATTTTTATATTTCTTTTTATTGATGTTGTACCGACTTCTTTATTCTCTTGTATAATAGCAAATTGATCTAATAATGTAGCCATTTTGGTAACTATTTCAGTATCAGTATTTGATATTATTTCTTGTGCTATTTTCTCATCGCAAGAAATAATTGATCTAATTTCTCCAGTACTTTTAATAGGTATTAATAGTCCCAATAATTGTGCTGTATTCAAAGCAGTGCCCAAATTTAAATAACTATTTTCTGGATTACTACAATCCTTTTTAGGACATATATCTTGAAATAAATCTCTAAATTCAGGTAATAAATAAAATGTGTATAACTTTTTTTCTAATTCGTTATCATTTATAATTGGAGAATAACCATATATAAAATTCATTGCACAATATAATTTTATAAAGTCAACCTCAGAAAATTTGGAGTATTTAACTGTTTCTTTAATCATAATAAAATCTCCTTCTAAATAAAATATTATCATAAATTATAATCTTAGTAAATTTTAAACTCAAAATCATATTACTTCATAGATAAATAGCTAATCAATAAATTTAATGTGTAAACTAGACAAAATGAAAGAATTGTACTATAATTATTAAGCAATTTGAACTTTTAAATTTTTTTATTAAGTTATTAAGGAGGAAGATATATATGAAAAATGAGGAAGTTACGTCTATATTCGCTTTAGGTGGATTAGGTGAAGTTGGAAAAAATATGTATGTTATTGAACATAAAAACGAGATTGTCATTATTGATGCTGGTGTTATGTTTCCGGAAGCAGGACTTTTGGGTGTTGATTATGTTATTCAAGATATTACATATTTAAAACAAAATGAGGATAAGATTAAGGCTTTAGTTATAACTCATGGACATGAGGATCATATTGGTGGTATTACTTTCTTACTACAAAATGTTAATATTCCAGTTATTTATGCTTCTAAAATTGCATGTGATTTAATTGTTAAAAAGTTTGAAGATAAAAATATGGAATATAAAAACTTAAAAGAGTTTGATGCTGATACTGTGTTAAAGTTTAAATATATGACAGTTTCTTTTGTAGGAACTACCCACTCTATTCCAGGAAGTTATGCAGTTGTTATTAAGACACCTAATGGCACAATATTTGAAACAGGAGATTTTAAGTTTGATTTAACACCTATTGGACCAATGGCTGATATTCATAAGATGGCTGACCTTGGGAAGGAAGGCGTTAAGATTTTACTTGCAGATAGTACAAATGCGTGTGTTCCAGGATACTCTAATAGTGAGTCTTTGGTAGATGAAGCACTTAATGATGTATTTGCAATGCATACTTCAAGAATTATTATTGCGACATTTGCATCTAATATTTATCGTATTAAACATATTGTGGAAACTTGTAGAAAGAATAATCGTAAGATTGTTACTTTTGGTAGGTCTATGGAAAATGCGAAAGAAATTGCAATTAAAAATAATTTAATTACTGATAAAACAATATTTATTGATGCTAATGAGGCTAAAGATTTAAAGAAGAATCAAATTTGTATTTTATGTACTGGTTCTCAAGGTGAACCCCTTGCGGCTTTATCTAGAATTGCTAATGGAACACATAAACAAATTACTTTGTTACCTGATGATATTGTTGTATTTTCTTCTAGTCCAATTCCAGGAAATAAGGCGTCTATTAATAAAATTATTAATAAGTTATATTTAAAAGGTGTAAGGGTTTATACAAATTCAGAGTTATCTGATATTCATACTTCAGGACATGCTAAACAAGAAGAACTTAAATGGATGCTTAGAATTATTAAACCTGAGTATTTTATGCCAGTTCATGGTGAATATAGAATGCTTAAAACACATGGTGATTTAGCTAATTTATGTGGAATACCCAAAGAAAATATCTTTATTTGTAAAAATGGGGATTCTGTTGAATTAACTAAAGATGGTGCAAGAATTGGTAAACATATTCAAGCAGGTGATATATATGTTGATGGATCTAGAGTTGGGGATGTTGGTTCTACCGTTATTAGAGATCGTCAATTTATGTCTAAAGAAGGTATTTTATGTGTCATTATAAATGTTAATCCAAATACGAGAGAACTATTACTTAAACCAAATATTACTACTAGAGGATTTATTTTAGTTAATGAAAATGCGGAATTAATTAAAAGTATAGAGGATAAAGTTAATAGTGTTGTTAGAGAATCTCTTAAAAATGGTTATAGTTATGTTGATTTAAAAAATCAAATTATTTTAGAATTATCTCCCTTTATTAATGAGTTAACAGGTAGAAGGCCAATTATTATTCCTGTTATTATGGAAGTTAAAAATTAACATATTTTTTATTCTATCATACTATATAATATGGTAGAATTTTTTATTGAATTAAATCCAATTTATCAGGCATTGCTTGCTTGTACATTTACATTTCTGGTTACAGCACTAGGAGCTGCTCTTGTATTTTTGGTTAAAAAAGTTAATCAAAATTTAATGGATATTCTTCTTAGTATATCTGCTGGTATTATGCTTTCAAGTTCAATTTTTTCTTTAATTATTCCAGCACTGGATAGTTCGGATGATATTGGTTGTAATGCATCTATACTGCTTTCTATTGGAATTATGGTTGGGGCTTTATTAATTTATTTTTGTGATTATTTGTATAATAAGAAAGAAAAAAAATTAAAGAGGTTAAAAAGAAATAAGAAAAAAAATAATGTTAATAATTTATTAATTTCGATGACTATTCATAATTTTCCAGAAGGAATGGCAATTGGTGTTGCTTTTGCGGGTGTTTATTATGGGAGTATTTCAAGTATTACGGCTGCTATATCATTAGCAATAGGAATTGGTATTCAAAATTTTCCAGAAGGTTCTGCAATTAGTTTTCCGTTGTATAAAAATGGTTATAGTAAATTTAAATCATTTGTTATTGGTGGATTAACTGCTATAGTTGAACCAATTGGTGGGGTTATTGGAGTTTTAATTGCTCTTAGATTACCTGTTTTATTACCATTTTTACTATCTTTAGCTGCTGGATCAATGTTTTATGTAATTGTTAAGGAATTAGTGCCTGAGGCAATGCAAAATAAAAATAAAGAACGTATGGCTCTTTATTTAATAATTGGATTTATTATTATGATGTTTTTAGATATCTCTTTAGGATGATATCTTTTTATTTTCAAATATGTTATTGAAATCTTGAGGTATATTTGTTATTAATTCAATAGGTTGATTTGTTATCGGATGAGTAAATTTTAAATAGTAATTATGAAGGCCTAATCTTCCTATTGGATTTTTGTTTGCTCCATATTTTTTATCTCCGATTAAGGGATGATTAAGACTAGAAAATGTTACTCTTATTTGATTTTTTCTTCCCGTTTTGATGTTTATATCTAGTAAAGTATATTTGTTAGTATTTTTAATAGGAGTGTATTCAGTGATACATTTTTTACCTTTTTTTGGGTCTGTAGTTTGATATGTTTTTAAATCTTTTCCTTCATACAAGTAATTTATTATTTTATTTGGTTTATCAATTTTTCCAATTACTACTCCATAATATTTTCTTATTACTTTATCCCATGTTGATTGAAATTTTAATTTTGCTTTTTCATTTTTAGCAAATACGACGAATCCGGATGTATCTTTGTCTAATCTATTTACAATAAATACTTTTTGATTCTTTTTATGAAGATAGTTATATACTTCATGATAAAGTGTTTTTTCTTTTTCTTTATCGGTTGCAATTGTTAGTATTCCCGATGGCTTTGAAACAACTAATATGTTTTTATCTTCAAAAGCGATATTTAATTTTTTCATATATTAATCTTCTTTTACATTAGTGTAGATAGCTGTTACATCATCTATTTCCTCTAACATATTGTAAAGACGATCATATAGTTCTTTATCTTCGCCAGTTAAAGTTATTTCTTCTTTAGCAAAGTTTCCAATTTCATCGTAAATGTATTCAACATTTGGTTCTATTTTTTCAATGACGTCTTTAACATGATGAAAATCAGTCGGATTACATGATATTGTAATTTTGCCATTTTCGTTATTGAAATCTACTAATTCGATTCCTTCATTTAATAATGCTTCAAAAATTTCTTCTTCTTTATCACTATTAAATACAACTACGCCTAGATAATCATAATTATATGATACTGAATTGGTTACACCTAATGATTTATGAACTTTGTTAAATGCTGTTCTAACGAAACTTACTGTACGATTTACGTTATCTGTTAATGTTTTAACTATAAATGTACTATTTCCAGGACCAAATCCTTCATAAATAACTTCTTGATAATCTTCTCCACCGGCTCCTTTAGCCTTATCGATTGCTCTATTGATGATATCACTAGGTACTTGTTCTTTTTTAGCCTTTTCACAAACTCTTTTTAAATTAATATTTGTTTCAATTTCAGGATTTCCTTTGGCAGCTAAATAAATTTCTTTTGCGTAGTTACTATATAATTTAGCTTTCATTGCTCCTGTTTTTTGAATACTTGCTTTTCTTACTTCATATGCTCTTCCCATATATATTTCCTTCTTTCTTTATTATATTATTAGGCCAATAATCATTACGATTAGGCCAATTATTATTCCAATAATACTTGATTTATTAAAATTTTCTTTTAATTCGGTGAATAATTCAAATATTAGAAGATATAAAATCATTCCTAAAGATAAACTTAACATGAAACCTAGTACTAGGTCTGTCATGTATTTTTCAAAGATTAAAATTATTAAACCTCCAATAAAAGTAGAAAATGTTAATAAAGTTAGGTATATCCACTTTTTATTTGTTTTTTCTTTATTTAATAGGGTTGTTATTTCAATACCAAAAGGGATATTGTGCATTCCAACACCAAATAGACATAATAGGCCTGATTTTAAATCACTAGAAGATATGGCATAAATACTTATTCCTTCAACGATGTTGTGTAAAATAAGTGCTAATGAGGTTATTATGCCGATATGATTCAAATGTTTTTCATGATGTTCTAAATTTTCATAATGACTGTGATTTGGTATTAATTTCTCTAATAGTAAAATACTTAAAAATCCGGCTAATATGCCAATAAATAATAAGTATATTTTTTCAGTTCCTAACATTTCTAAACATTCAGGAAGAATATCAAATATTGCCAAATATATTAGTACTATAAATGCGGATGCTATGCTGATGTTGACTAATGATTTATTATTTTTATTTTTTAATGATATTAGAACACCTATAAAAAAGAATAAACCAGCTATTAAATTTAATAATAATTTTATTTTTATCACCTCTTTGTACGTAACTATTATACAAGAATAATTGGAAAATAAAAACCCTTTATTTGTTTGGGTTTAAATTATTTTGATAGTAAAATAATATACAGTACTGAAATTAAAACTGGTAAAATTATAGCAAGTGATACTAGTATATAAAATTTAATATCTTTTTCTTTTTTCTTCATATTCCATCTATTACATATTACTATATATGTGTTATTTTTTCAAGTTA